>NZ_JAYKKK010000003.1:0-459151 GCF_036913655.1 Companilactobacillus sp. HBUAS56275 | reverse complement strand
AAAGTCAAAAAGACAATGAAGAAGAATATATTAAAGACAACATATTAAATCAAAACTTTAAGGTGTCTCAACCACATCAAGTTTGGTTAGCCGATTCAACCCAACTTGAATATGGAATAAAGAATAAACACAAAGTGCAGTTAAGTGGCGTATTGGATCTCTACGGCCGTAGAATGATCAGTTATCATATAAGTCCATCAGAGGATACTGACTCAGAGATCAGTACATTTAAAAAAGCTTTTAAATCTATGGGTGACGTCCATCCGATGGTCCATACGGACCGAGGATCGGCATTCTCGTCAAAAAGATTTAATATATTTCTTATACAACATGAATCAATTCATAGTATGTCCAGGCCGGGAACGCCTTACGACAATTCTCCAATAGAACGTTGGTGGAATGATTTCAAATTGAGATGGATCAATCTACATGAGACACCTAAAACATTGGAAGAGTTAAAACTTTTGGTGAAGGACGGAATGAATTATTTTGATACTCTAGATAGATCGGAAACAAGAAATGGACTCACTCCAAAGGAATATTGGAATGAGTCCATCTCTTAAAGTTATATTATTTACTCGAAAAAAGTGTCAACTTGACAAGGCCTAGTGCATTCCAGCGGTCCACAGAGATTTTGCTTTTGACGGCATCCAGCACTAATTAAACAATAGAACAACATCTTTTTTACTAAGAAAAACGTAATTTACAAATGTAGGCTTGCAAATTTTTCATTAAAGTTTTAAATAATAAATAGTAAATCTATATCTGTAAACTTTATTTACGAGAATTGGTCTTATCCAATTAGAATGCGGTTTTAGGGCAAAAAAATAAAGGCCTACCACTAGCCTTTATTTTGCGAGAAATTAAAACCAGAGCCTACCACAAACCCTGATTCCTAAGCAGTTGAGAAGGAGTACTACTCTAAAAGGATAACAATGAAACATTGTTAGGTTAATACATCTCGCCTATATAACCAATTTAATTATAAGTCCGATATAAATTTATTTCTACAATTCAGGAAAATAATTTGAGCAAAAAAACAAGATTTTAAAAAGATTCATAAATTAAGTACACTATTTTGTTGTATTTGATGACATTCATGACAGAGAACGAAAGGAATGTCATAATCAAAGTACGTATAGAATGCTGATATTATATAATTTGTTCAGAAAAGTATAAGTATTTTATATAAAATTGGAAGCACATCGTGGCC
Organism: Companilactobacillus sp. HBUAS56275; assembly: GCF_036913655.1. Lineage (NCBI taxonomy): Bacteria > Bacillati > Bacillota > Bacilli > Lactobacillales > Lactobacillaceae > Companilactobacillus > Companilactobacillus sp. HBUAS56275. Next base: position 457,938 of record NZ_JAYKKK010000003.1, on the reverse strand, counting down.
GTTATGATACATAATGGTCAATGATAAAGAGAGATTATTGCATATTGAGGATATTTTATAGAGAAGGGTGGTACGACATTGAAAGAAGTACGCATTTCTAATGCTGAACGTGATAACTTTATTCGATCGGTCGAAGAATCTGTTGGATCTTTTAACTTGGGTTGTGAAGGATCACTAATAAATCTTGTATTCAAGCATTTGGAATTATTAGGATACAGTGACAGTTTAGACGATGAATTGAATAGTTTCCGTCGTGACTTGATTGAATATGATATCAATACAGGTCACCGTCATAATCGTGACGTTGAAGAATTATTGTTTAAAATAAAAAATCGTAATTTACCATATATCTAATATATTGTAGGAATATTCGTTATTCCTACTTTTTTTGTGCCTGATAAGATAATATGATGACTAAGAGGTGCGAAAATGTTAAAGATAAATTCTAGATCAATTCAAGATGTTCCAACATTAGAAGTCGTACAAGAAAAACTAATTAATGAACCTCTACCTTTGGTAGTCTTCTATCACGGTTGGCGTTCAGCAAAAGAACAAGTTTTGACACAAGCTAGAAAACTGGCGCAGAAAAATATTCGTGTCGTTTTGCCTGATGCACCTAATCATGGTGAGCGTTATGCGGACGTTTCTTCTGTTCCTTCAGTGACTTTTTGGAACAGCATTCAAGGAAACTTGCAGGAGTTTGAACTTATTCGTAAATTTTATCAGGACCGTAATTTGATTAAAGATCAAAAAATTGGCGTCGGCGGTTATTCAATGGGTGGCATGACAACTGCTGGTTTGTTGACGCAACATCCTGAAATCACAGCAGCCACAGTAATAATGGGTACACCTGATTTCAAAGGTTACGCACAATTAGTGATTAATGATGCTAAACAACGTAATTTATATATGCCAGCTGATTTTGAAAAGTCAGTAGCTTGGATCGACAACTATGATTTGAATAGTCAGCCGGAAAAAATCAATCAACGCCCAGTCTTATTTTGGCATGGAACGGCTGATCCACGAATTCCATATCGCATGTCCAGAAATTTCTTCAATAATTTGCAGGGACACACGTATGGCGAGCAGGTGGCCTTTATTACTGGCTATAAAGCAGGTCATTTAGTTGAACCGAGATTGATGGATAAGATTGCTAATTTCTTTGAGTATTACTTAGAGTGATTCTTTCTAGGAACGTAGATAAATAGGATGCAAAGATTGATCAATCCAAGAATAACCAAGACGATAAAAGCATGTTGTGTACCGATAGCAGTGGATGTAGCAGTACTTAAGTGGGTATTGCTTTGACTTTGAGCAATAATAGCTGAGACGATTGAAGTACCAGTAGCACCGGCAAATTGTTGCAACGTGTTTAATAGAGCGTTGCCATCGGCCTGATCATCGTTAGATAAGTATTTAAGACCATCCGTCATGATATTGCCGACTGACATACCCATTCCCAACATGTAGATAATGTAGAACCAAACAATCATCGTATTAGATAGTTTTAAACTGAAAATGGCAAAGATGATCAATGAAATATTAGCTAAGGTGACACCAGATAAGATTGGAATTCTAGCTCCGACTTCGTCCAAAATCTTACCACCTAATGGGGCTAAAATGGCGCCGACGACTCCAGCAGGGAGAACAGCTAAACCGGCAACAGTAGCGTTATTACCATTAACTAGTTGGATATAATTTGGCAAGATAAAAGCAAATCCTAGAGATAAAATTTGAAATAAAAAGAAACTGAGTAAGTGACCACTAAAAATATGATTCTTGAGAACACCAAGATTTAACAGGGGTTCTGAAAGATTGTTAGAACGTAGAATAAACCAAGTTAGGCCAATAATACCGACAACAAAGGCCAGAATAACAGTTAGGTTCATTTGACTCATGTTGCTAAAACCAAAAATCAGACCGCTGAAAGTTAAGATTAGTGCAATTAAACTTGGTACATCAAAACTAGATTTTTGAATGGCGCTCTTTTGTTGGATATTTTTGGTACCCAATAAGAATGAAATAATTAAAACGGGTAAAAGGATAACGAAGATATAACGCCAGCCTAATGAATTGATGACTAAACCACCAAAAGTAGGCCCGATTGCTGGGGCCACAGCTGTAATGAGGGTACCTAAGCCCATCATGAATCCAATTTTACTTTCAGGTACATTTTCTAAGATGATGTTGAACATTAAAGGTAAAGCAATTCCGGTTCCTAAACCTTGAATTACACGGCCAAGTAATAGAGCAGGGAAAATAGGAGCTACAGCATCGATTAGAACACCAAGGATAAAGAATAAATTAGCGTAGATAAATAATGTCTTGGTCTTAAAATTGCGTTTAAAAAATGATGATAAAGGTACAACGATGGCGACAACTAATAGGTAGATCGTAGTCATCCATTGAACAGTTGAAGTGGTGATGTTGAATTCTTTCATTAAAGTGGGAAAAGCGATGTTCATTGATGTTTCAACAATGACCCCACAAAATGACATTAGTCCTGCAGCAATGACTGCTAGCAGAACGTTTAAAGGTATCTTTTCTTTTTTATCCATTATAAGTCCTCCTGGAAAGCTTGAAATTTAAGGAATTTTTCGACAGTGCTCAATTCCTCAGTAGTAAAGTTTTCTTCTAAAATATGTTGTTGATGGTGCATGTATTCATCAATCTTTTTTTCGAGTGCCTGCGCCTTGTCAGTTAGATAGACCGACTTTTGACGACCGTCATGAGCAGACGGTTTGCGGTAGATCAAATCCTTCTTTTCCATACGTTGCAGAGCAATAGTCGCAGTGGAGCGTTGAATAAAGAATTCATTTTCGATATCACGTTGGAATAATTCCTTGTCTTTGTTATGACTAAGAAAGTCGATGATCGACATTTGGACCCAAGTGGTGTCATATTCTTTAGCAAAAGCATCAAAACGTCGGGATATCTGATTTGAAGCAATTTTTAGTAGCGTATTAGTACCTTTTCGTGGCATGATTTTACCTCTTTAGAATAAATGTTAGATGACTAACGATTATTCATCTTACCCCGATGTTTTTTCGAATGCAATAGAAAGTTTGAATCAGAAATTAAAATGGCGTCTATTCAGGAATTGAATAACCTGAATAGACGCCATTATTTTAGTTTAAAAGTTTTAGAAAGCTAGATACAAATAGGATGGTTGCCTTACAATTTTTCATATTTCAACTTAAGCAGTTGCGTATGTAAAATTTTGCCGCTCGTAGTTTTAGGAATTTGCTTAACTAAGCGGAATTCTGTTGGTACTTGATAATCCATCAGATTGTGTTGACCAAATTCTTCGAGATTTGCGCTACTGAGATAGGCATGCTCTTTTAATTCGATGTAAGCGACGGGAACTTGTTTTTCTAATCCATTAGCGACACCGACAATACAAATGTCCGCAATTCCGTTGATACTGCGATAGACATTTTCAACTTCACGTGGATAAATAATTTTGTTGCCACGATAAATCAATTCGGATTTGCGACCTTTGACGTATAGAAAATTATCATCGTCTAAATAACCCATGTCGCCAGTTCTGAAAAAGCCATCCTCTGTGAAACGTGATTGATACAATTGCCTTTTGTTCAAGTAGCCGATGGCAATTGTGGGGGACTTAACTTCGATGCAACCAATGTTATCTTGGTTGATATCGGTAATGCGAATCTGTTCCGTGAAAAATGGTTGTCCACAGGATCCAGTTTTAGATTCGGCATCATTAAAGCTGAGAGCAGCGATATTGGAAGTAGTATCGGTCATACCATATGATTGTAAAACTGGAATGTTAAGCAAATTACAACGCAGTAGAGTCCAATTGTCGACTAAACCATAGCCTAAGAAAACACAGCGGAATTTAGGATTATAACTTTTTCCCTTAGGCAGTGTGTTCAATAATTCTCGTAACATTGGTGGCGTTAGAGAAATTATTGTAGCTCGTTCATTGATAAGGACTTTGTTGATTTGATTGATATCGAAACCATCAATTAAGTAAACACCGATACCATAAATCAGAGAACGCATGATAATGGAAAAACCGGGCGCATTGAAAATCGGTAGTGTTAATACCCAGATATCTTGCTTAGCGATGTCCAAACTCAAAGAAGTTCCCATTGCGGAGAAGAAAAAGTTGCCATAAGTCAGCATAACGCCGATATCATTGTTATCATTAGGAGTGTAGAGGATCGCTGCCACCTGATCATTATCGAATTCAGAAATCGGTGCGTAGTCGTAGCTCTTATCAAGACTCAAAATATCGGACATCAAAGTTTTTGACCAATCCACTTTGAGGATTTCAGAAGTGGGTGCTGAGTCACTGATCAGGATCGTTTTGGGTTTAGAATCGTTGATTTGATAGTTCAATGAATCAAAGGAAAGCTCGGTATCAAGCATGATGGTCCGTGCTCCAAGCTGTTGAAGTGCTAGAATAGCAACGTAACCGTTGAAGCAATTATCGGAAAATAATGCTACGGGATCATTTTTACGAATTCCACTAGTAAATAATTTGCTAGCAAATAGTTGCACGCACAGATTTAGTTCTTTAAAGGTGAAATCCGCATGTTCTAGGATTAAAGCCACCTTATCAGGATCTAATTTTGCACGTTTGACTAACCAATTTTCCAAAATGTGACCTCTTTTCCTTTAGTAATTTGATACCATTAAAATTGCTATAACTTGATTGTAAAACATTTGAATAATAAAATTTTAACTAATTATGAAAAAAATTGAGGTAAAAAATGAGTTTGCTAAATGATTTAGGGATTGAAGTAGTTGAAGAAGGAAAACATAAAGTAGTTTTGCAGATGGATGTCAGTGAAGAACACCTGGAAATGGAAGCAAGAAAAGCCGGTAGCATCAATGCTATGTTGTCGGAAACGGCAGCCAGTATCGGTGCTAATTTGAACATGGATAATAATGATACTGCCGCAATTTTAGGTGTGTCACTCCATAATCTTAATTCACTGAAACTCGGTAAAATTCTTGTTGAAGCAATCTCAATTAGAAATGGTAGCAATATTCAAACTTGGCAAGCCACGATTCATTATGAAAATAGTGCGATTACCAACAGTTTGAGTACAATTACCTTAAAAAAAATCCAGATCTAACTTAACGACGATAGATTCTGGAGTTTATGATTTCAAAGAAAGCTAATATGATGAGACTTAATCCGAATAATTGATAGATGAAAATAATTGTTTTGGAAGGGTTCAAGATAAACACAATACCTGCAAGCATTAGAAGGGCCGAGTAGAAGTAGTCCAAGTAGGGTGTTATCTGAACCCTTTTTGTCATCTCGTGAGAATCCCGAAATTGGTTGATACCGTTGACTAACAGGATGATTCCTAAAACTGGCGGTACTAGATTTACAAAAAAACGAGCAAAGAATAAAACCCCTAAGGCTAAGAATAAAGCACCAATTCCTAAACCGATAGCAATATTGTTTTCGCCAGTACTCTTACGAATACTCAAACCATCAATGATCGATAAAATCCCATAGATGGCTATGTAACTAGAAACGATATAGATGATAATGTTAAAACTTTTGATGGGTGCGATGACAATTAGAATCCCCGCAGCCAATAAAAAGAAGAAACGTAACCAACGATAAAGTTGGAACTGCTTAACCATATTTTTATCCCCCTAAAAACGTCTAAATATATGATAACAGAAAATGCTAAAAATAGAATTACTCATAACAATCTTATTCACAAACTGTCCATTATAAATATAAATAAATTGATATATCAAGCTATGAGCAAATCACTTTTATTGTGAAATCGTTATGGTACGGTATAAGTAATTGATACTAGGAGGGACAACTATGAGTGTTCGTGCATCGGATAAAATGGTCGAAGTTTTAGAAAAGTGGGGTGTCGATAACATTTACGGAATACCAGGCGATTCTGTAGACACGACAATTGATGCTTTGTATCGTTCTCAAGATAAAATTAAATTTACGCATGTTTTACATGAAGAAGTGGCTGCTTTAGCCGCTGCTGCGCATGCAAAATTGACGGGAGAATTAGGGGTCTGTTTGTCGATTGGTGGACCAGGCGCCATTCATCTATTAAATGGTTTGTATGACGCTAAGATGGATCATGCACCTGTTTTAGCAATTTTAGGACAAGTTCAATCTAAGTTATTGAACACCGATTTCTTCCAAGAAGTAGATACTCACGTCTTATGCGAAGATGTCGCCGTCTATAATAAAATTATCATGGATCCACAATCATTACCGAGAATTGTGGACGAAGCTATCAGAACTGCCATTGCCAAAAAAGGTGTGGCAGTCTTGACGATTCCTGATGACATTCCCGGACACATGATTAAGGATAATTTCACTCCTAACGTCGATAACTTCAAGCTAGAAGACTATAAAGTGGATGACAGTCAGATCAAAAAAGCCCTTGAAATGATGGAGATCCATTCTAATCCAATCGTCTTAGCTGGTGTTGGAATTAAGGGCGCTAAAGCTGAAACTAAAGAATTTATTGAAAAATATAAATTACCTATTATTTTGACTATGCCGGCCAAAGGTATGGTAGACGATGATCATCCTTACAACTTGGGACAATTAGGTAAACTAGGAACGAAGCCAGCTTTCGAGATGATGCAAAAAGCTGATCTGGTCATTATGCTAGGAACCGATTATCCTTATGCACCATACTTAAATAAGAAAGTCGATGCTATTCAAGTCGATATCAATGCTGACCGTCTAGGCAAACGCCGTCACGTCAATTTAGCAATTCAAGGGGATGCCAAAGAAGTCTTGAGTCGCTTGAATGAATTAGGTGAACCAGTCAAAGAACGTCACTTCTTGGATTTGGCAGTTTCAAAGATTGGCCAGTGGCACAGTTGGATGCACGATGTTTATACTAAGAAACACACAGGAGTTTTACCTTCATTAATGTTCCACAATCTCAGTAAGAGTGCCCCGAGAGATACTGTTTGGTCAATTGATGTCGGAACTTCAACTGCCTTTGGAGCTCGATTCTTAACCGCCAAATCAAGTCAGATGTACACAATTTCTGCTTGGTTAGGAACCATGGGCTGTGCACTGCCAGGAGCAATTGCTGCCAAGATGGATATGCCAGAACGTCCCGTTTATGCCGTTGCCGGTGATGGTGCCTTCTCAATGGTCATGCAAGACTTTGCCACAGCCGTAAGATATAATTTGCCGATATTATTTGTAGTACTGAATAATAAATTGTTAGCCTTTATTGAATATGAGCAACAATCAGCCGGACAACAAAATTATGGAATCAGTTTACCAACAATTGACTTTGCCAAATTTGCTGAAGCCTGTGGTGGAATTGGTGAAAGAATCACAACTGATGAAGAATTCTCCGAAGCCATTGCCAAGTATCGTCATCCTGAAAAGCCAGTGTTGCTGGATGTAGCCGTTAATGACGAAGCACCACTTCCTGGCAAAATCATGATGGATGAAGCTCAGGGATACGCTAAATTTGGATTTAACCACGTTGTAGATAAGAAGAGCTTGCCAGAATTACCACCAATGAAAGAAATTTTACGTTCATTCTTATAGAGAGCGAAGCAGGCCTGGGAATTTCCGAGGATTTGCCTAAGAACTGGAATTAGCCGCTGAACTTGCGGATGATTTCAGTTCTGTAGCAAACCGGAAGAAATTGGCCTGCGCAGCTCGTTTCCACTATAAAACATAGAACATTGGTTATTAACCAACAGAAAAAGGACCCGCAAACTAAAATTTGTGGGTCCTTTTTATATCCATATGATTAGTGAATTGAAACATCTTTAGAACTGATAAATTCGTTAGTTGCTAGACGATAGAAAGTTTGACCATTTAATTGAATAGTACGGTCAGTCTTCCAACTTGTATTAGCAGCTAGTTTACGGTTAGAAAGATTACCTTCAGCGGTATAAAGTGGTTTGGCAGCATCGCCATTCACAGTAGCCACGGCCTTAGCATATTCAAATACATAAACTTGACTAGCTTTAACCCATTGGTCGGTAGCAACACGATAGTAAGTTTCACCATCAACAGTAGTCTTTTGGTCAACGAGCCAATCAGTCTTAGGTCCAAGTTTTTGATTAGAAATCACACTTGGTTGATTTCCGTTGAATGAATATAGTTGGACAGCTGGTTGATCACTATAAGTAGCGACAACTAACTTAACAGCAGAACTATCAAGACTGCCATTAATGACATCGGCATCACTAACTTTAATAAATTCGTTAGCACTAACACGATAATATTCTTGTCCATTGATATAAGCAATACGATCACTAGTAAATTGTGTACCTTTAGCTAAGTTATGGTTAAGCACGTCACCTTCAGCTCTGATCAATTCTTTATCAGAGTCTGTATGAGCTTTGAGGTTCAAAAGATCAGCTTTGTATAGGTAAACTTGACTAGCTTTGACCCATTCGTCAGTGGCGACACGATAATAAGCTTCACCGTTGAAGTTAAGTTTTTGATCAGTTAACCAACCAGTATCAGTACCTAACTTACGGTTAGCCGCAATTGACATTTGGTTGTTATCAAAATTGTAAATATCAACAGCTGGCTTATCGGCAAAGGTTGCTAATGTTGCATTGATATCCTCAACATCTGCTTCTTGGTTAGTATTACCAGAATTGATTGGAGAATAGGTAATAGGTGTTGAAGCATCAACCGGTTTTTTGTCATTGTTAAGGTCAATAATAGTTGATTTGCCATCAGCATTATATTCAACGACTAAGTTAGGAGCTTTATAACCAGATTTTTCAGGAATATTAATGGTCTTTTGATCATCTCCATAGCGACCAGCAGGTACGGTTATGGTAGAAACAGAACCATCAGGATTCTTAACGTTTAGTTGTTGAGCAGGATTTTCAACACCAAGATATTGAACAGGATTATCTTTAGAGATTTCCTTATTATCTTGTTTAACAACGATACCTTCTGGAGTGTAAGTTACTTCAACTTCTGGAGTTTCATAGCCATTAATAGGATCCAGAGAAATTTTGTCGGAAGTAGTACCGATGGTACCAGCAGGGACTGTTATTTCCTGGGTTCCCTTTGAAGTATTGACGGTAACTTTACTTTCAGGAACTGGATCTCCATTATAAGAAATTCCTGTAGCAGGTATCTCATTATCCTTAAGATCTTTCAAAGTAGGAGTACCATTTGGTCCGTAAGTAACTACAACGCTAGGAGCTTGGTAACCATCTTTTTTAGGAGCAGTTACAGTAATGTCTTTGTCGCCAAAATTTCCTGTAGGGATGTCCAAAGTAGTAGTGCTGCCATCAGGGTTAGTAACGGTAACCTTTTGAGCAGGGTTAAGAGTACCAATATATTTGATAGGATTTTCTTTAGTAATAGGATTTCCCTTTAAATCGGTAACAACATTTCCTTGAGGAGTGTAGTTAACTTTGACTTGAGGAGCAGTGTAGCCATCAACGGTTGGTAGAGTGATTGGATCGGAAGTAGTACCGATAGTACCAGCAGGGATGACTGCAGGTTTTTCACCTTTAGGTGTTGTGACTGGGAATGTAGATGCATCAACGTGATTACCAGTATACTCAAGCGGTTGTTTGGTATCAGAGATAATCTTATTGTTACCATCTTTCAAAACAGGAGTACCGTCTGATCCGTAAGTAACAGTGACACTAGGAGCAGTGTAACCATCCTTATTAGGAGCAGTTACAGTAATACCTTTATCGCCAAAGTTTCCAGCAGGGATATCCAAAGTTGATGTGCTTCCGTCAGGGTTAGTAACGGTAACTTTTTGAGCGGGGTTTGGAGTACCGACATATTTAATAGGATTTTCATTGGTTATAGAATTGCCATTCGCATCAGTAACAGAAGTTGTTCCGTCTGGATTGTAAGCAACTTTAACTTGAGGAGTCTTATAACCTTCAATAGGGTTTAGATCAACAAGTTGAGTAGTACCAACAGTACCGGCAGGAATAGTAACATCCTGATTACCTTTTGAAGTTATTACTGAAGCTTGGGAAGAATCAACAGGGTTACCAGTATAAGTTAATGGTTTGTCTAGATTTGTAATAACATTACCGTTTTGATCCTTCAAAACAGGAGTACCGTCTTTTCCATAATCAACGGTAACACTAGGAGTTTGATATCCCGTTTGTTCAGTGGCACTTATTGTAGTTTTTGGATCTCCGTAGTGCCCTGCAGGAATATTCAAAGTAGTGGTAGTTCCGTCTAGATTAGTAACGGTAACTTTTTGAGCAGGGTTAGGGGTACCAACATATTTGATAGGATTCTTGCTGTTAATAGGGTTGCCAGCCAAATCAGTAACAACATTTCCATTAGGAGTGTAGTTAACTTTGACTTGAGGAGCAGTGTAACCAGTGACCACTGGTAAGTTGATTGGATCAGAAGTAGTGCCAATAGTACCAGCAGGGATGTCTACAGATTTATTTCCCTCAGGTGTAACAACTGAAAATGTAGATTGGTCAACGTGATTACCAGTATATTTGATAGGATTCTCAGCGTTAATAGTGTTTCCATCTAAGTCAGTAATAACATTTCCGTTAGGGGTGTAATTAACTTTGACTTGAGGAGCAGTATAACCATCAACTGTTGGTAAGGTGATTGGATCAGAAGTGGTACCGATAGTACCGGCAGGGATAGTAATCTTTTGATCACCTTGAGAAGTAGCTACTGAGGTATTAGAAGATACAACAGGGTTACCAACATATTTAATAGGATTCTCAGCGTTAATAGTGTTTCCATTTAAGTCAGTAATAGCATTTCCGTTAGGAGTGTAGCTAACTTTGACTTGAGGAGCAGTGTAACCATCAACGTTTGGTAGAGTAATTGGACCAGAAGTAGTACCAATAGTACCAGCAGGGATAGTAATCTTTTGATCACCTTGAGAAGTAGCTACTGAGGTATCAGAAGATGCGACAGGATTACCAGTATATTTGATAGGGTTCTCAGCGTTAATAGTATTGCCATTTAAGTCAGTAATGACATTTCCGTTAGGAGTGTAGCTAACTTTGACTTGAGGAGCAGTATAGCCATCAACGTTTGGTAAAGTGATTGGATCAGAGATGGTACCGATAGTGCCGGCGGGGATATTGATCTTTTGATCACCCAAAGAAGTGGCTACTGAGGTATCAGAAGCTGTAACAGGATTACCAACGTATTTAATAGGGTTCTCAGCGTTAATGGTATTTCCATCTAGGTCAGTAATAACATTCCCGTTAGGAGTGTAGCTAACTTTGACTTGAGGAGCAGTGTAACCATCAACAGTTGGCAAAGTAATTGGATCAGAAGTAGTACCGATAGTACCAGCAGGGATAGTAATAGGTTGACTACCCAAAGAAGAAGCTACTGAAGTGTCAGAGGAATCAACAGGATTACCAACGTATTTAATAGGGTTCTCAGCGTTGATAGTATTTCCATCTAGGTCAGTAATGACATTTCCTTGAGGGGTGTAGTTAACCTTGACTTGAGGAGCGGTGTAACCATCAACAGTTGGTAAGGTGATTGGATCAGAAGTAGTGCCGATAGTACCAGCAGGAATGGTAATAGGTTGACTACCTTGGGAAGAAACTACTGAAGTATTAGAACCATCAACATGGTTACCAACGTATTTAATAGGGTTCTCGTCGTTAATAGGGTTGCCATTTAAGTCAGTAATGACATTTCCTTGAGGGGTGTAGTTAACTTTGACTTGAGGAGCAGTGTAACCATCAACAGTTGGTAAAGTGATTGGATCAGAGGTGGTACCGATAGTACCAGCAGGGATAGTAATAGGTTGACTACCTAAAGAGGAATCCACTGAAGCATCAGAGGAATCAACATGGTTACCAACGTATTTAATAGGGTTCTTGTCAGTAATAGGGTTGCCGTCTAAATCAGTAATAACATTCCCTTGAGGGGTGTAGTTAACTTTGACTTGAGGAGCAGTGTAACCATCAACTACTGGTAAGTTGATTGGATCAGAAGTAGTACCAATAGTACCAGCAGGAATGGTAATAGGTTGACTACCTAAAGAAGAATTCACTGAAGCATCAGAGGAATCAACATGGTTACCAACGTATTTAATAGGGTTCTTGTCAGTAATAGGGTTGCCGTCTAAATCAGTAATAACATTTCCTTGAGGGGTGTAGTTAACTTTGACTTGAGGAGCAGTGTAACCATCAACTACTGGTAAGTTGATTGGATCAGAAGTAGTACCAATAGTACCAGCAGGGATAGTAATAGGTTGACTACCTAAAGAGGAATCCACTGAAGCATCAGAGGAATCAACATGGTTACCAACGTATTTAATAGGGTTCTTGTCAGTAATAGGGTTGCCGTTTAAGTCAGTAATGACATTTCCGTGAGGAGTGTAGTTAACTTTGACTTGAGGAGCAGTATAGCCATCAACGTTTGGTAGAGTAATTGGATCAGAAATAGTACCGATAGTACCAGCAGGGATAGTAATAGGTTGACTACCTAAAGAAGAAGTTACTGAAGTGTCGGAGGAATCAACAGGATTACCAACGTATTTAATAGGGTTCTCAGCGTTAATAATATTGCCATTCTCGTCAGTAATGACGGCACCAGAAGAAGTGTAATTGACTTTAATTTTAGGTGTAGAATAACCGGCAACATCTGGAAGAGCTACATCGTCGGAAGTATTACCAACATTGCCAGCTGGAACGGAGACAGGTTGATTACCCAAAGAAGTAACTACGGATACTGTGCTTCCAGCAATTGGAGCACCATAATAATTAACTGTTTCGTCAGCAGTTGCTGTGGTTTGACCAAATGTAACGTTAACTGTTTTGGTAGTTGTTGTATATGTTTGACCATCAACAGTTATGGTTTCGGGTGCATTGATCTCATTAGACTCACCAATCTTACCTTGTGCGACAAATTGTCGATCGCCATGGTTGGTGTGGATAGTAATTAAGTTACTTACGACAGTTCCTTGTTCTGAGGCACCACTTGCCGTAAAAGTTATTTTGATGCTGGGGTAGGAACTGATATCTAGACTACCCAAACCGCCAGAGGCAACACCGTTTTCATCGAAATTAGGAATACCGTTAAAGTGGTAATTTGGATCAGAGCTTACCCAAGTACTTCCTTTGCTAGATGTAAGTGCTGTTTCAGGGGAGAATTTGTTGTTTCTATATAAAGTAATGCTAGAGAAGTTAGTGCCGTCAAACATACCTTCACCATATAGGGAGTTACCAGTAGTTTTAAGTTGAGTAAGAATCATACCGCCGATATCCAATTTATCAATGCTGATATCATTTTTAAACATGCCATCAGTATGCTGTAGACTTTGAGTTTGCCACGCACTAATATTTGGGCTAGTAAGACTGATACAATTAGCGTAAGTATACCTAGCATCTGTTGCGTTTCTGACATTACTTAAATTAGCGGAAGAATAAGTGGTAGATATTAAGGAAGTATCATTCTCATACATATGACTGATGTTTGTCATGGAGCCTATGTTATTACCTGACCAGTCGACTGTGGTTAACTTGGGATCGTCTTTGAACAGTCCCTCAGCATTTTGGGTTCCTGGAATGACAGTATTTCCTGAAGCATCTGTAGTTCCTGCAGTATTTAAATTGGAAAGATTCTTAATAGTGGTCAGATTACTCATACCAGAGAATACGTATGAGATATCTGTTAGTGCGGTAGTGGGTGCTGTGAAATCAATTGTAGTAACATCAGTGGCATGTCCACCCCAAAGGGTAGGATCTGGTTTACTTGTATTCTCAGTAGCATTAGGGTCAATATCTTTACCAATGGTTCCACCATTAATCGTTAAATAACCATTAGCATCAATTGCCCAATTATCTCCAGAGTCAGGTAATTTAGAAACTGAAGTGGATTCGGCTACAGGTGCAAGGGCAGCCTTTTGTGCAGTAGCTGTTAAAGTTGTTTTTTGATTGGCACTTTCACCAGTGTCAGTTTTTGAAGCATCTGCTTGTTGGGCATCAGAACTGGTAGTGTCAGTCTTTGTACCATCTAATTGTGTATTTCTAGTAGTATCAGTACTTGATTCAGGAGTAGATGCTTGTGGTTCAACAGTACCTGAAGTTTTTGCAGCGGTATCAGTTCCAGTTGCGGGAACATCAGCTTTAGTTGCTACTGGTTGATCGGTAGTTTTGTCATCAGTATTATTAGTACTATTTTTGGAAACGCTAACAACGTTGTCGGTAACTGATGAAGTTTCCGCCGAAGGGGCTTTTGCAGTCAAAACTGTTTGTGTTTGGTTGCTAGTTGTGTCAGCTTTGACCAAAACACTAGGCGCACTTAGTAGGAACAATCCCCCTGCGATTGAAAGGCTACTTAGGACGACCCAATTCTTCTTCGATTTAACGAGTCGTTTTCTCTCGATTGTATTTGGATCGTGCTTTAATTGTTGGAATCTCATAATTAATTACCCTTTTTATTCTATAAAGAATATAAAATATCACGGTATTGATTATAGTTCTCAACTATTTTAGTAAAAATTCATAAATGATAAACAATTCTTAATAAAAGTGGAATGTTTTATAGGCCTATAAGTATTAAGAAAATATAGTGTAATTGGGAATAAAATAAACTGCTTATATATAATGATGTATAGATGATTAATTCAAATCTAATTTATCAGAAAAATATATAGCTAGGTTATATACCGAAAACTCGGTCTTTATTGTCTTTGTAGTGGTTGAAGCTTTCATAAAATTCTTGCAAGTAAATTAAAAAAACATTAAAATAAGACGAATTATATGAAATAGTAATTTTGATTACTTAATACAAGATTTCTTATAAGAAGGGATGTTTATATGAGAAACCTTTTTAGACGTTTAACTCTAAAAGAAGATCCGAGTATTTATGAAGATAAGGATTCACACTTAGTGAGAGTCTTAACAGTTAAAGACTTTTTAGCCTTGGGTGTTGGGACAATTGTATCGACCTCTATTTTTACTTTGCCAGGGGTGGTAGCGGCTCAACATACAGGACCATCAGTGGTCTTTTCTTTCATAATTGCGGCGGTTGTTGCTGGATTGGTAGCTTTTGCCTACGCTGAAATGGCGGCTGCGATGCCGTTTGCTGGATCAGCTTATTCATGGATCAACGTAATGTTTGGTGAATTTTTTGGCTGGATAGCTGGTTGGGCTTTGTTGGCTGAATACTTCATTGCTTTAGCGTTTGTTGGTTCAGGACTGTCGGCTAATTTTCGAGGACTGTTAGAACCGATTGGAATTCGTTTTCCTAATGCGATTGCCAATACTTTAGGGAGTAATGGTGGCGTGTTAGATTTGGTCGCAGTTATTGTGATTGCGGCGGTAGCGTTGTTACTTTCCCATGGTGTCAGTGGCGCAGCTCGTGTTGAAAATGTTTTGGTTGTTTTAAAAGTTTTAGCCATCTTAACTTTTATCGTTGTCGGTTTAACGGCAATTCATGTTGAAAATTATGTACCGTTTATTCCTAAATATCGTGTAAACAGCGATGGAACGGCCTTTGGTGGTTGGCAAGGAATCTATGCTGGTGTTTCGATGATTTTCTTGTCATATATTGGTTTTGATTCGATTGCGGCTAATTCCGCTGAGGCTAAAGATCCAGGGAAGACAATGCCACGTGGAATTTTGGGCTCACTGTTGATTGCGGTTAGTTTGTTCATTGCCGTGGCTTTGGTGTTAGTAGGAATGTTTAAATCATCTTCCTATATGAATAACGCTGAACCTGTTGGTTGGGCTTTACGTCAAGCAGGGCATCCGGTGGTAGCTAGTGTTATTCAAGCAATTGCCGTTATCGGAATGTTCACTGCTTTGATTGGAATGATGTTGGCAGGGTCACGTTTGATCTATTCATTTGGACGTGATGGGATGTTGCCTAAGTGGTTAGGAAAACTTAACGAGAAGAATCTTCCTAATAACGCGTTATTAGTTTTATCCGTAGTAGCGATTATTATCGGTGCGGTCTGTCCATTTTCATTCTTGGCACAACTGATCTCAGCGGGAACCTTGATAGCTTTCATGTTTGTTTCCTTAGGAATCTATCCTTTGAGAAAAAGGGAAGGCAAGGATATCGAGAATCCTGATTTCAAGATGCCATTTTATCCGGTCCTACCAGCATTAGGATTTCTGGGTTCCTTAGTTGTTTTCTGGGGTCTTGATATTCAAGCTAAACTTTATGCCGGTGGTTGGTTTGCAATTGGATTAGTAATTTATTTTGCTTACGGTATGAGTCATTCAACCTTAGGTAAAAAGAATAAGACAAAATAAAAAGGAGTTACCACGTAGAGGTGGCAGCTCCTTTTTATTCTGCAGCTATGTTTTCCAGACATAGGGGTGCAGGTAATAATTTTGCATACTTAGTATAACAAGAGCTGAATCAGAAATAAAGTCAAATTTCAATCGAATTTGTTATACAAAATGTATAAAAGCGGAATTTATCTTTAAAACATATAGTTATCAAGGACCATAAATAAAAAAATAGTGCCAATTGCAATATTTATCGAAAATAATAAACATTTAGTGTGTCACTTTTTGAGATTAGAACTATAATGAACTCGTAACTAAGGAGGTTGTTGAATTATGGCAGAAGTAGATCCATCAAAGATGGCTGATGCAGCCATTGCAAAAGAACCAGAAGTATTAAACCTAAAGATGAGCGAGGCTTTCGACTGGAGTGACGATAAGACAGTTGTCCGTGACGCTATTTGGGATTATTTCATGGAAAACAACGATCACGATACAGTTAAGACCGAAGAAGCTGAAAAACCATTCTTGGACATGAAAGATGCAGACGTCCGTGACTGGATTGAGAAGAACCTCAAGAAATAAGCTAGTCTTTAAATTTAAATAGCACCAAACCATTCCTTTAGAGTACGAGAAGCGTTCTCTAAAGGATTTTTTGTTTAGAGAGCGAAGCAAGGGCGCTCAGCCCACGAGGATTAAGACTACTTTCTCAGTCGGCAACGAAGTGCCGGCAGAGAAAGTTGACTTAACCGGAATGGGTTGCCCTTGCGTAGCTCATTTCCAATAGAGAGTGGAACAAGCCGCTTAGATTCTGAGCATTTGCAGGACTTTGCGAATTGACTGCGAAGCAGGCAGTTCGTGAAGTCAGGCAAAGCACAGGAATCTAGCTTGTGGAACTCGTTTCCACTATTCCGCAAAGCACCATGGTTATTTTCAAATAGAACAAAAAAATCCAACATCCTTTTTATGGGTGTTGGATTTTTATTTAGAGACGAAAACATTAGAAAAATCAGATGAATATTTATTAATTTTAAATTGTTTATATTTATCCAAATTACGATGTTTTAAAGTCAGCACGATCGTATTAGTAATAATGTGATTATCAGTCCGAATGCAAGGCTTAATCCGATAGATCAGAGCATACTCATGCAATTCTTTCATCTTATATACGTTAATCGAAACATTTTGATAATTATCCCAGTCAAAGGGACCATCTTTTTGGTCGATTGCAGTTCGAGCTATTTTGACAAATTGTTTTTTCTGATAGTCGTTCAAGTGCTTTGTTTTATTATCCTCTAAGACAATCTGTTTGCCGGAGAAGTAAAAATAGGGAGCTGAATAATAATTTCTGTGAATTTGAGGAACAATAAAGGCCGCTAAAAGTAATACAAAGCACATGAATAAGACAAATTTGTCTAAAAAGTTGTGTTTCCGAGTTTTTGCTATGATGTATCACCTCCGCTGCAATAGTACTTTTGAACAATCGATACTATTTTAACAAAAAAATGAATCCATTTAGCATTCTTGGCATATATTACCTATTTTCTGTCATCAAAAATTTGAATAGACAAAAAAAGAGCCTCCATTCTTTTGGAGGCTCACTGTATATCAGGGAGGTGATTATATTAGTCTGTTTATTTATATTATTATAAGTTAGTAATCAACATTCTTGTTTACCAACTACAATACTAGTTTATAAATGTGAAGAAAGTGTGAAATATACAGATATTAATAAAATCACTTCATCTATTGTGTAACGGATGTTGCAAATTCGGGTTCGCTATTTACATTATTCCCAGCATCATTTTGATTTAAATGCATGTTTGAACTTTGTGCCCACTCATTAGTAGATACTTGATAGAAAGTATAGCCATATTTGTTTTGAACCATTTGGCCGATCTTCCAGTCAGTGCCTTCAGGTAATTGACGGTCTGAGAAAGAATCCATTGAAGTATCGTATAAGTCAGCAGGACCATTGACAACAGTTCCAACGACAGGTTGTTGTTGTTGTGTGGTAGTAGAAGCAGCATTGGTTGTGGCGCTATTTGCTGTGTAACTTTGATTAGGTTCAGTAACTTGAATATTCAAGTCATTAGCAGCAACCCACTCATTTGTCGCAACTTGCAAATAAACATTTCCATTAACATTAATGGAAGCACCAAGTTTCCAAGAACTACCAGCTGGTAAAGTTACACCAGTGATGGCTTGTCCTTGACTATTAACTACAGCAGAAGCCCACTTTGTCGTTCCAACTTTTGTGGCGTTAACATCAATTTGGTTGCTAGTATCGGAACTAAGATTAGTTACTTGATGGGATGCATTACTGATATCAATGCTATCAGCAGCAATCCACTCGTTAGTAGCAACTTGATAATAAGTAATGCCATTAATTTGAGTTGAAGGACCAAGTTTCCAAGAGCTGAAGTTAGGAAGGTAAGTACTTGTAATAGTCTGACCTTGGTTGTTAACCAGAATACCGCTGCCACGACGAACAGTACCGACCAATCCACTTTGTGTTGATGTATCTGCCGCACTTACGTCTTGAGGCGACAAATTAGACAGAACAGTTGGGGCAATTAATAATGCCAGTGCTGAGCCGATTAAAGCTTTATTCTTTTTCATCTTTTAAACCTCCTCGTCTTATTTTGCGGTTCATAGTAAACCTATAATGCAATCGAGATTTAATCAATATGTTTAAAAAACTGTTAAGAGAAACATTACACTTTCTTTAGAATTAACTCATTATTTTTGTAATATTTTTGAAATAAGTGAATTTAAGCAAAAAAATGAACTTTATTTTATACTTCAAATTCAATGTTTATGAAGACAATATATTCGTAATATAAGGCATTTGTATGTATAATGTCCTTAAATAGGAGGTGTTAATATGCAAATGAAGAAAGACCCTAAAAAGAAATTGAATATTAATATCGACAAAAATCTGGCTGAAGAGACACAGTCTGTTTTAGATGAATTGGGATTAAATCAAACAACGGCAATAATAATGTATTTTAAACAAATTGTTGCAAAGGGGAAGATACCTTTCTCTATAGAATTAACTGATAAACAAAAGGCCTCAAGAGAGTTACGTGAAAACTTAAAAAAAATTCCGGTGGAAAAATTAAATACAAAAAAACAAATAGAGGACTGGTTCAATGATGAATCGCAAGACTACTAAATCAGATGATATATTAATACTTTACGTTAGTTTTGTTGATTCTAATGGAGGAAAGAAAAGGCCAGTGCTAGTTGTCGAAACGAGTGATGATGCCTTTACCTTTTTCTCACTAACAACCAAATATGATAAAAAATCAGATAAGATAAAAAAACAATATTACAAAATAAAAAAATGGAAAAAAGCAGGACTATTAAAACAAACGTATGTTGATATAGGTAAAGTGAGAGAAATTTCGTTCAAGAGTAAAATTGATTTTTATAAGATTGGTGAATTATCTGCTGATGACATTATAGGGTTAAGCGAGTTTATTGAAAAATTTTATCAATGATTAAAATAAAAAAGATTCAGAGAATTTTAATTCTCTGAATCTTTTTTTGAATATGTCACACTGAATTAGATCCCTGCGTGTTATGATTTTTTATTGAATTTTACCGTCGTCTGCTGTAACTGTAGAACGTCCATCTTTAGCGGCATTCTTAATAGCACGGACAATATCATTATCACTCCAAGCATCAACGTTCTTAACGCCTGCATCTGATAGTTGTTGTCTAGCTTTGGCAATATCATCGTCAGTAATAGCTTTGCCATTGACTTCTTTCTTTTCGATATTGAAGTCGCCACCTTGAGCAGCTGGATTGTTGCTTTGGTCGGCTGATGAATTATTACTACTATTATCAGAAGAATTATTGTCAGTTGTAGTTGTTGAACTGTCATTATTAGTATTGCTGTCAGTATTTGTACTGTCTTTACTGTCGGCAGGTAATGACTTAAGTAGAGTATTAGCTTGTGTATAAAGGTCTGAATAGTACTTACCCTTAACACCCTTGAATGTTGTTACTTGTTCGAGCAATGCTTTAGCTTGATCGTTAGCCCCTTGCTTGATCAAACTTTTAGCATTCTTGATGTTAGCCTTGAAGTTACTACGGTTGAATTGAATCTTCTTCACTTGCTTAGTAAGTTTCTTGGCATAAGAAACCATCTTCTTGTTTCCGTTATCTTGTTCTGTAACCTTATTCAAAGCTGATTGAGCAGAACTAAACTTGCGTTGGTTCATTAGTCTCTTCGCCTTGACCAAGTTCTGAGCTTGTAATTTTGAGTCATGTGCTTTGTCAGTTTTTTTAGCCTTAACCGCTGAATCGAAGTGATCGGCAGCTTTTGAATATTCTTTGTCGTCTACGGCATCGTTACCTTTAGCCATTTCAGTCTTGTAGGCATTACTAGAGTCACTAGACTTAGATGCTGAAGAGTTGCCGTTACTGCAGCCAGCTAGCAATAGTGCTATCCCAGTTGTTGCTAGTAAGAAAGCTTTTTTCATTTTTAGAAATTCCTCCATATAAGTGCTGGTTGAATTATAACATGTCGAGAAAAATTACCAAAAATATTTCCGTTTCGTACACTTTCAAACGTTACTATCTGTGTAAGTTACTTAAACCGGCCGGTTAGTTCTTACAAAATATAAAAATGAGGTAATCAACAATGTGGAAAAAGACAGCAATCGTCGTAACAATGGCAAATGAAAAGTACCCAAAGGGCAAGAGAGCAATTAACTTTAATAATATAGTAGAAAAACCAACTCAAGAGCAGATTGATCTCTTCACACAAGGACTAGTTTTACTATCAGATGGGGATGCACTTTACGGAACAGAAGTTATCAAACACGACACAATGGATGCGGAATAGGGGAGTAAAATATGAAAAGATTACAATTGAAATTTAAAACAGCCGATGGTCACAATAAGAATTTGGTTTTGAGCTATGTCAAAGCAGACTTAGATCCCACTACCGTTAAGACCGCAATGGAAAAAATCAGTGCCAGTAAGCTATTTGAAAAAAGTACTATCCAACTTTATCAAGAAATTACTGGTGCCAAGTATGTTGAACGTGTTGAAAACAAGGTATTCTAGAATTTTCCAGATTTTAGTAAAAATTATTAAAATATTTAAGGTATAAACCTTGAGCCTACGACTCATTTAGAATAGAATGAGAGTAGGCTCTTTTGGGTTAACAAATTAATCTAGTCATTGTTTAAACGTTAATTACATGACAATATAGAGTTTTTTTCTTGGAAAAAATTCATTTTTGACTGTAAATATGTATAAAATGTTACAAAATCGTGATATTTAATACAGAAATGTTACAAAAACAGTGACTTTTTAAATTTCAGTTGATTCACAAGCCGGAGTTTCATATAATGGTTGTCAGTGGGATAGCCCACGACAATTAAAATAATAAATTCTTGTAGTCCAGGGGAGGATTAACATTGAAAAAATCTATTAAATATGCAGGAATCGCTGCTGCTACACTTCTAGCTGTTGCACCAGTTGCTGCTCCTGTTGTTTCACAAGCTGCTGACAGTATTGTTGCTACAACACCAGATTATAACAAACAACAAAACTCAGCTGACGCTTTTAAAGCTTCATTAAATACAGAAGCTAAAGCTACAGATCTAACTGTTAAGAGCATTAAGAATGGTGCTACTGCAGCTGACAAGACTGCTGTTTCCATTGAAAATGGTTCTATGACACTTGCTAACTTCAATGCTAGTGAAAATGGTTTGATTAAAGCTGCTATTGGTGCTACTGATATTACTAACATCGGTGATTCAGCAAGAGTTACTGTTTCAGCTAAGACAACTAAGGGCGCTGCTATTACAACAGACTATGACCTTAAGAAGATTCTTAACGATTCAACACAACCAGAAGTTGAATTCACAGTTACAATGAACTTCACAAACACTAATGGTAAAGCTGATTCAAGAACAGCTGTTGTTAAAGCTACAAAGACAACAGATGCTAAAGATGATATGACTTCAGCAAAGGCAACATTTACAACACCATTGTCAGTTGCTTTGAACACAACAGTTACAAGCTCAACTCTTGATGCAAGTAACGATGCTAAGATTGTTGACCAAAATGGTAACTCTGTATTGACAGATGGTAGTACAGTTAAAGCTGGTACAAACTTCTTTACTACATACAGCAATGCTATTGAAGCTGCTAAAGCTGGTAATGAAAGTACTGACCTTACAGATGATGCCGCTACTAATGCAGGTATCGCTTCTAGTGTAAAGGCTGATACTAGTGTTGAACCTAACGGTACAAAGGTATTTACAAAAGCTGGTACATATTACCAAGTAATTACATTTACTGGTGCTGATGGTACTGCTTTGAACCAATTCGTTAAGAACTACAACCTTGACCCATCAACATACTCAGTTTATGTAAATGGTTCAAAGGCTTCAGCAGGTTACGACTTTGTTGCTGATACAACAAGTGCTACAACACTTAAGTTTGTTCGTGCCGTTAACGTTTCAAACACAACTGACCAATGGTCAACAACAGACACAACTGGTGTTGTTACAACAAAGACTGCAAGCAAGTACTACACACTAAAGAACGATGACAATGTTACAATTGCTAACCGTGCTTTAGGTGCAAATACTGCTTGGAAGACTGACAAAGTTCGTACAAACCAAGACGGTGTAAAACAATACCGTGTTGCTACTGGCGAATGGATTGACGCTGATAACGTTGTTTACGCAGAAAACAACAACAATAACAACAACAACGGTTCAGGCTTGACAGAAATCAAGACTGTTTCAGGTGTTGCTACATTGACAAAACCAGCTGGTTACTTCATGACATTGTTCGGTGACAATGGTAAGGCATTGGATAACATGATGCTTGCTTCACAAACTGCATGGAGAGTAGACAGAACTGCTAAGGATGCTAACGGTGTTACATACTACCGTGTTGCTACTGGCGAATGGCTACAAGCCGGTGAAGGCGTTTCATTCAAATAATTTTTAATTATTGAATATTAAAGGACTCACGTAAGTGAGTTCTTTTTTTATGCTCTTTTTTAGAAAACGGTTGCATATCTCCCGCCATATTAGCTAGAATTGTTATATTGGAATTTTATCGACAATGGGGGGCGCAATTTTGGAGTCAAAATATGAGGTACTAACGAAACTGAATGATTTGAATTACAGTCACTCGTTGCCAATCAATACTAGTGATATCTCGCAACAAGTTAATCTTAGTCGATCGGTCACTAGTCACTATTTGAATCAGTTATTGGAAGATGGGTTGGTCGTAAAGATCGAGGGGAGACCAGTTCTTTGGGATTTAACTGAAGCAAAAACAAATAAAAAAGTCTTGCCGTTTAACGATTTTATCGGTTCGAATGGTAGTTTGAAAAATGTTGTTTCTCAATGTGAAGCAGCGGTTAACTATCCACCTAATGGTTTGAGCATTATCATTACTGGTAACAGTGGTGTGGGTAAGAGTTTTTTGGCTAAACGGATTTACAACTATGCCGTTTCATCGAAATCAATCGCCAGTAATGCACCGTTTCTGACTTTGAATTGTGCTGACTATGCGAATAATCCAGAATTGTTATCGAGTATTTTGTTCGGTTACGTTCGAGGTGCTTTCACGGGTGCCAATGAAGATAAGAGTGGCCTGTTGGAACAGGCTGATGGCGGATATCTATTTCTTGATGAAGTTCATCGACTATCAAGTGAAAATCAAGAGAAATTATTCAGTTTTATCGACAGTGGCTCATTTATGCGCATGGGTGAAAATAAGCAAACGAAGACTTCTAAAGTTCGTTTCTTATTCGCCACTACAGAAAAAACAGACGACGTTTTACTAGAAACTTTCCGGCGACGAATTTCAATTGCGGTTCACTTACCGGATTACCATAATCGACCTCGAAATGAACGTTTGAGTCTAATCTACTCAATTTTTTATCATGAAGCTCAAAAGATGCAAAAACCTTTGAAGATTGATGATGGGGTAATTGAATCTCTGATCAATTTGAAAATCGATGGAAATATCGGTCGTTTGAAGAATATCATCCGCGTTAGTTGTGCTAATGCCTATAAGGATCAAAAGGATAATGCAGAAATTAAGATCCGGCCTGATGCCGTCATGCTCAAGCAAAAAGCATCCGATACTGGAAATTTCTTCGATATAGATCCGACCCATCAATATAATTTTTCCGAAGTTTCGATTGGTGATTCTTATCAAAAGAAGATGGAACAAATTATCAGCAACCTGGGTTCTTCGGATGTAAATGACTTTCAATTCCAAAGTAAGAAAGCCATCCACGACATTGAAAAACTAGAACAGTCAGTGAAAATCAATGAGTTGGATCAGCCAACTTTCTTGAAGTTTCAAAAACAAATGAAAATAGTGATTGAGCGTCGTTTCGGAATTAAGAATATTGCTGATATCAGTTCGATTATTTTTAAGTTATATCGGTCAAATTTCTTATTATCAGAGAAAACACTGACTGAATTGGACAAGAAGTTACAGAGTCTGTGTCCCCGTTCAGTGCATGTGGCAGATTGCTTCTTTAAGAGTCTTCATTATCAAATGACGCCAAAGTATCATTCATTGGGAATTGTTTTGGCAATTCTATTGAGTGAACATGTCGATGAATCCTTGAAGCTGCGGGGATTGTTGTTGGCACATGGGGAATACACGGCTACTAGTATTCAGGCGGTCGTTAATCAGCTCTGTGGAAATTATATTTTTGATGCCATTGATATGCCGATTGATACCGGCTTGGCTGATATTGTTAAGAAGACTAAGACGTTATTTGATTCTTACGATACTTCTAACGGTACGGTGATGATCGTCGACATGGGATCACTTAATCAACTTTATTCTGAGATTAAGAATCATTTGAATGGCGACTTACTGGTTATCGATAATTTAACTACCGCAACAGCTTTGGACGTAGCTTTGAAAATTCAGAGCAAAGAGAAGTTTAAGGAGATTGCGGCAGCGGCTGAAAGTGAATATGAAATTCACAGTCAGTATTATTCTGGTTATTCGAATAAGAAGAACATCATTATTTCTTGTATCTCTGGTTTGGGAATTTCTGAAAAAATCAAAGAGACGATGTTGCCTTATTTTCCTAAGGATATTCAGATCAATACCCTGGATTACTATGATTTGAAGAAGAATATCCATCAAAATGACAATCACTACTTTGATACGACTTTATTTGTGTTGACGACAACCAGTTTGCCAGATGATTTCAATATTCCTAACATCAATATTTATGATCTGCTGGATGCTAAAGGTGAACAGAAGTTGACTAAATTATTGATGCCTTATTTAAAAGCTGATGCGATTGACGATCTGAATCAAGAGTTATTGCGTTTCTTCTCAATTGAAGGAGTTAGTGAGCGTTTAAGTTTCTTGAATCCGAAGATCATTATCAAAGAAGTTGAGACGGTCATTTACAAGTACGAGAGTTACTATAATCTCAAACTTGATGGGAAGGTCAAACTTAATCTGTACATGCACATTGCTTTAATGATCGAACGATTGATGGTTCGCAAATCTCAGAAAATGCCTGAGGTTAGACCAACTGAAGACGAACAAGAATTTATTTCAATTTCCAAGAGTATCTTCCAACCACTGGAGTTGAAGTACAATGTCGAAGTTAACGACTATGAATTATCACTGATGTATGAGGTGTTCAAGCAACTGTTTTAGTGTTCAAAAATGAAGAGAGCTAGTGTTTAACGTTAAACACTAGCTCTCTTTTTGCTTTCAGGACAGGCTTTTGAAAAGTTGGCACGAAACTTGCTTATATAAAGGTGAAGACGATGCAAGGAGTAAGAGGATATGAATAAAATTTTAATCGCAAGTCATGGTCATTTAGCCAGTGGTATTCAAAGTTCATTGGAAATCTTAACGGGTATGGGAAACAAAGTCACAGTAATCGATGCTTATGTTGATGATCACGACTATGTACCGGACATTAAAAAGTTCATTGAAGAGCTAGATGGTCAAACTGGAATTATTTTTACTGATTTATTTGGAGGCAGCGTTAATCAAAAAGTCATGTTGGAAGTTGCCAATCAGGAAAATGTTTATGTGATCACTGGTATGAATTTACCAATTGTTTTGTCAGTAGTTTTGGAGAACGAAGCAATAAACAAAACAAAACTCGAAGAATTGATTGCAGCTAGCCAAGTACAGTTAGTTGAAGAACCAAAGGAAGATACAGATTTATCGGATGACAGTTTTTTAGAATAATCGGAGGGAAAAATTATGATTGCACAATTAAGAATAGATGATCGTTTGATTCACGGACAGGTTGCTCTAGTTTGGACAAAGGAATTGGATACACCAGGAATCGTCGTTGCTAACGACAACGCTGCCAGTAACGAAATGGTTCAAATGACTTTGAAGATGGCTACACCAACTGGTAAGAAGCTTTTGATCAGATCAGTCGAGGATGCCATTAAAGTTTTCAACAATCCAAAGGGTAAAAACATGCGTATGTTTGCTTTAACTAACAACGTGGCTGATGCTTTGAAGATTGCTCAAAATGTTTCTGATATCGACGGTATCAACGTGGCTAATGTTGGTCGCTTCGCCGACAAGTCAGAAGGGGAAACACACCAAGTTGGTAGTACTTTGATGTTGAGCGACAAAGAGTTAGAGGCTTTGAAGGAATTAACTAAATTAGATGTTCCAGTATTTCAACAAGTTGTTCCAAGTAATCCTAAGTCATCAATTGCTTCAATGCTTAAAAACAAATAAGTCCTGAGGGGGAAATAATTATGTATAAAGAAGCGTTTTTAGCCGCTTTGACAGTTTTCATCTGTTACGGTGGAAATTGGCTATTCGGTCAAACAATGATTGAACGTCCACTAGTTGTTGGATGTATTGCCGGTATTGTTTTTGGCGATATGCGTGCCGGAATTATCATGGGTGCTTCACTAGAAGCTATTTTCATGGGAGCTGTTGATATCGGTGGAGCTTTATCAGCCGAACCAGTTACAGCTACAGTTTTAGCCACAACGTTCTCAATTGTTCTGAATGTTAACGAAAAGGCTGCTTTAGCCTTAGCTGTACCAATTGGAGTTTTAGCCGCTTTTATTTCTATGTTTATGAAGAACGTCGTAATGAACTTATTCGCACCACTTGTTGATAAATATGCTAAGGATAACAATCCTCGTGCCATGGCCATTATGCATTATTCAATGTGGTTTATTAATTACTTTGTATTCTCACTTATTACATTCTTTAGTGTTCTTGAAGGGGCAAAACCAGTTCAACACATGATCAACAGTATTCCTGATAATCTGATGGCCGGACTTTCAGCCACTGGAGGATTATTGCCAGCCGTCGGATTTGCTATCTTGATGAGGATGCTTTGGAGTAAGAAGCTAGCACCATACTTCTTCTTAGGATTTATTATGGTTGCTTATCTCAACTTGCCATCCGTTGCCGTTGCTGCTTTAGGTATCATTTTGGTTCTAGTAATCAGCTTCAAAGACAAACAATTGTTGGATATGGAAAACAATCAAAAAGAATTAGCGAAGAGACCAGTAGCTGCTACTGGAGAAGCTTCTAATAACGAAACAGCTGAAGAACAAGAAGAAGAGGAGTTTTTCTCATGAAATTAAACGAAAACATTTCAAAAGAAGATCGTAAAATGTTAAATGGTATCTTCTGGCGTTCATTTACCGTTTTTGCCAGTCGTGCCGGTGCTACAAAAGCTCATGCTCCTGGTTTTATTTACTCAATTACACCTGCTTTGAACCGTTATTACAAAGACGATCCTGAGGGCAGACGTGAAGCCATGATGCGTCATACAACTTGGTACAACATTACTCAAAACGTTGGTACTTTCGTTATGGGACTAGTTGCTTCCATGGAAAAGAAGAATTCCCAAGAAAAAGATTTCGATGCCGAATCAATCGTTGCTTTGAAGACTTCCTTGATGGGACCATTATCAGGTATCGGTGATTCAATTTTCTGGGGTGTTATTCGTGTTATCGCTGCCGGTGTTGGTATCAGTTTAGCTACACAAGGTTCAATCTTAGGACCAATTTTGTTCCTATTGATCTACAATATTCCTTCAATTTTAACGAGATATTATTTAACATACATGGGCTTCTCATTAGGTTCATCCTTCATCGAAAAAATTTATGCTAACGGAAGTATGAAGATTTTGAATAAGGCCGCAAGTACATTGGGTCTTCTAATGATTGGTAGTATGACTGCAAGTATGGTTAAGTTTGAAAGTAAGTTGTCTGTTCCTATTGCTGGAGGCAAGCCAATTTTGATTCAAACCTACTTAGATCAACTATTTAAAGGATTAATTCCATTGAGTATCACACTTCTTTGCTACTGGTTATTGAGCAAGAAAGTTAACGTTAACTGGATTCTTTTAGGCGTCTTAGTTCTGGCTATTATCCTAGGACTACTTGGTGTTGTTTAGTTGACAACTCAATTGGATGCCGTCACAGTAATCACTCGATTATTGATGGCAACAATTTTTTCCGGAGCCATTGGAATTGATCGAGCCTATAAGCACCGACCTGCCGGATTAAGGACGCACATCTTGGTTTGCTTAGGAGCTTGTATCATCGCAATGATTCAGAAGAACCTTGGTTTCAATGCATTAGCAGTTGCTCAGCAGTATCCGCAATACAAAGGGATTTTACGAGTAGATGAAGCAAGACTGATAGCTCAAGTTGTTAGTGGAATCGGATTTCTTGGTGCAGGGACGATCATCGTCGAAAACCATTCAATCCGAGGACTGACCACAGCAGCCAGTTTGTGGGTCGTAGCTTGTATCGGAATCGCAATCGGCATGGGCAATTATATTATTGCAATAAGTGGATTTTTGGTGGTGTTTAGCGTGGTAGCATTTTTGAAAAAGATTATCCGGATCAGTCCGGTACGAAAACTAAAAGTTGAATATAAGCAAAAAGTAGAAACTAAGGAATTCATTGACGGTTATTTTAAGGAAAACAAAATTTCCGTAGAAGACGTAAAATTCCGTGTTTCCAAATTGAATAACAACAATAGTATTTATACCAATATTTACTCGATTGATTTTGGCAAAAATGTTGATTACGTGGATATTGTTGAGAATCTATCAATGAATGAAAATATTGTTAAGGTAGAGACTATTAACGTGTAATATGTCGCCCTCCATAAAAAGAACTGATTTAGTCGGAGTATAATCTAACGCTGATATAAATTAGAATACTAAAAACATCATTCAAATACTTTTAAATTTATGGTAGATATAGATTTAGAGGTATGGGAATGGTGTTTTTAGTATGATATGTACAAAAATAAATTATATATTCACAATCCGATAATTAATCGTTATCTTCACTCGTTTAATAGTCCACAAGTCTTGATGTTACACATAGTTTATAAATCATAGATTGAAAATAAATCATCATTTTTTCAATGATTTATTTTTTGATGAATTCTATAATAGGTGAATAATCAGATGAATGGTGATGAAATTCAATGATAAGAACCCAGAAAGTAAGGATTTATCCGAATAGTCACATGACAAAGATTCTGGATGATTTGTGTGATTATCGACGATACTGTTGGAATATGGGGCTGGAAACATGGAACGATATGTATGATTTACATACTATTGAACCAACTAATAGTTGTCCTAATACATATGTCGTACGGAATGAAATGGTTCGTAATAAATATGATTGGCAATATAAATTATCTGCGAGAACATTACAGTTGGCTATTGATGATTTGGGGAAAGCTTGGAAGAACTTTTTTGATAAATCTCAACCTGATTGGGGTAAGCCTCGTTTTAAGTCAAAAAAAATACCTCGTCAAGGATTTAAGACTGATCGTGCTAAAATAATTTCAGGCAAACTTCGTTTAGATAAGCCTTGCGATGTTAAGAATTGGTACGACATACGGATTAGTAAAAATTCTGATTTAACTGGTGAACTTAAAGTTGTGAGTGTTTATCGAGAAAATGGTAAATATTGGGCTAGTTTGCCATTTGAAGTTGATTTAAAATCTAAGGCTAAATGTGGTAGAAGTACGGCAGTCGATTTAAATGTTGGCCATATTAACTACACTGATGGAATAGTTAATACTTTGCCGAAAAAACTAGGTATTCTTTATGAGCGAATAAAGATATATCAAAAAGGGTTAGCTAGAAAACGTTTTTTAAATGGTAAAATAGCTACTAAAAGTAATAATTACAAAGCGATGAGAATCAAATTGCAACGTGATTATGGACGAGTATTTAATATTCAACACGATATTATACAAAAATTTACGACTAAGTTAGTAACTACTTATGATAAAGTAGTTATTGAAAATCTTTCTGTTAAAGATATGAAAATGACTCATGTCGCATCTAAAGGATTACATCGTTCAATGTTTGGCTATTTTCGTCAAAATTTAATGTATAAATGTAATTGGTATGATAAAGAATTAATCCTTGCTGATAAAACCTATCCATCAACTCAACGTTGTTCTAAATGCGGATATATAAAGCGAGGCGAGGATAGAATTACATTAGGAGGAAATTCTAGTCATGGAACAAGACACAACGAATATGTGTGTTACAAATGTGGATTTGTTTTAGATCGTGATGAGAATGCTGTTTTGAATTTATTAGCATTAATTTAAAGTGACTGCGTGGATTGGCCAGATCCTTAAATTGTCATAGTTGGTCAATGTGATTACTCCTTTAATGGAATATCAGAATACTAATGTTTAACGGCAATAAACAAAATAAAGAAAAGAAATATATAGCTTTTCTAAATATGGAAGTAAATGCTTGTTTTCTGTATTTAATAATATTTTGTATGGCATGACTTTTTCTCATGATTGTAAGAAAAGATACTTTAAAATTTATTTAAAATAGGCATTGTTAATAATTGCGTCCACCACGTTCCAGCGGTCCACAAATATTTCTCTACCGACGGCATCCAGCACCACACTCCCAGCACCAACCAAAATATAAAGATTTGTTCAATTAAGCACAGTTATGGTAGAAAAAACAACTCCCTTTACGTTATGATGAAACTTGAATAATGAAAAGGGAGTTTTTATATTGAAGAGCTTAAAGAAAATAAGTATCTTTTTAGTAGCTTGTCTTTTAATGCTTAGTTCATTCTCATTTGTCGGAGTGAAGAGTGTTCAAGCTGCTGATACAGATCAAGTACAATATACAGTTGGAACAACTAAAAATATTTCTTCCGCTATTGCCGCAATGGGTAAGAATCGAAATGCTTATACCAACAACAATTTGAATGCTGATGTTAAAGCTTATGATTCTACTAAAGAATTAAACAGTGCTATTAGCGATGGAACGGTTAACGCAGCTGTAACTGATTTAGTAAATTATGCTGCCATTTCTAAGCAACATTCTAACTGGAAGATTGCTGGTACAATGCCTGGTTATTATGGCTTGGTTGCCAACAAGAAGTACAAGAGTGTTAAGAAGTTAAAGGGTAAGACAATCGCAGTTGATAAGGCTGATTACTCAAAATATTACTTAAAGAATGTTTTGAAGAAGAGCAAGCTCAAGTTGTCTAGTGTTAAATTAAAGCAAATCGATTCTGAAAAGGATCGTGTTAGTGCTTTAAAGAGTGGCGACGTTGATGCTGCTGTATTGCAAGATCCTTCAATTAGTGAAGCCAAAGTTAACGGTGATAAAGTCTTGAAGAGGGATAAGACTAAAACTGATAATGGTAATGTTTTGATTGTTAATAATGACTACGCTAAGAAAAATGAATCCAACACAAATATCTTAGTTAATGTTATCAAACAAGAAATCAAGTCTATTAACAAGACTGGTGGCTACATGACAGCCAATAATTCTTTCTCCGATTACGGAGTTAGTGGAAAAGCTGTTCAAAAGTTAAATGACACTAGTGTTAAGTTTAAGACAGTTCATAAAGTTAAGAAATCTGATTTTAACAAAGCCTTTAAGTATGCTAAGCAACAAAAATTGTACAAAGGTAAAATTAGTTATAAGAAAGCTAATATGAAGATCAGACAAGTTAAATAACAAAAAGTTCATCGAGATGATGAACTTTTTTTCTTGCCTAAATATTAATGGTAAAATATTCTTATTATTTAATTGATTTGAGGAAAATATCTTGCAGAAAAAAAGATTGATCTATGTCGACACGATTAGAGTCTTTGCAATGTTGTTAGTCGTTTTAGCCCATTCCTGCGCTACGGATTTAGCCAATCGTCAACCAACAATGAAGTGGGGCGTTATAAATTCTATCGTCATAGTAACAGAAATCGCCGTGCCACTCTTTTTCATGATCAGTGGAGCCATGGTTTTGAATAGTCAAAAGACTTATGATTTAAAGTACTTATTCAAGCACCGCCTAGTCAGAGTAGTAGTGCCATTCTTAGTTTGGTCAGTCGTCTCAGCTTATTTAGCGAGAGCAATGTCGGGTCCCGTTGATATGAGAGATTTCACGAATACTTTGTTATTGATGTATCACAAACCAGTTCTAGTAGCATATTGGTTCATGTATCCATTGATAGCCTTGTATCTCTTGTCACCATTCTTGAAAGCCATTGCCGATAAAATTGACGATAAGATGTTAATGTATCTGTTGATCCTTTGGGTCATAATTGATATCGTCTTGCCAACATTAACAACAACGACACCAAAGAATATCGGAGTATACTTCAATTCCTTTGATTTAGGACGAGTCGTTGTTTCCAAAGATGTCGGCTATTTCTTTATCGGATATCGCATCTCTAAGATTGAAAAACATTCGTTGAAACTGAATATGAATATCCTAGGACCAATAGTTTTATTAGCCATCAACATTTTAATCAGTTTTATCATTTTAAATCCAAGTTTCCAATGGTTAAATGCGCTTGCCAACGTGAATACACCAATCATCGCGGCCTTAGTCTTCATGCTCTTCAAACGCTTTGAACCTAATTATGGTAAAGGCTTTGCCAGAGTAATCGAACTAATAGCACCGTTGACCTATGGAGTATATTTAGTCCACGGGTTATCAATTCAAGCAGTGACAAAGTATTACGTAAACGCTAATTTCTTATACGTCTTTGTTTTAGCAACAGTCATATCATTGCTAGTAATCTTGATTTTAAGCAAGATACCAGTTGTTAAGAGACTATTCACATAACCATACTTCTATATGTAAGTTGGCGTAGGATGCCGTCGTCCGCAAAATCTTCTGTGGACCGCAGGAACGTGGTGGACACGACTTGAAGCCAATTGAAAACCGCAATTGTCTCCAAGTTCGGTCTTTGACTAAACGATAAATCGTTAAGTCAAATTTCACCACTGAGGGTCCACAGAAGATTTTGCTACCGACTAGAAAACTTATTTTATGCTTTATCTCAAATAATTCAGAAGAATTAAAAAGCAGTATCTATTTAGAATTTAGTACTCACTAGAAAAGCTAGGGAGTGTGAACTCTGAATAGATATTGCTATTTTTATTTTGGATTTAGATTTTACAGTAATTAAGCAAAAAAGTAGGATTTAGTCCGGAGCAACAAGAAAATTGGCTCAGCCATGAGATTTACCTTAGCGATTTATCGCTTAGGTAAAGGCCGAGCTTGAAGATCCATGATTTTGCGCGAAGTGCAAAATTATTAGCTTCTAGTCGGACCATGGCGTTCCAGCCAAATTTTCTTGTTGTGGAGGACGGCATATTTCTGTTCTAACAAAATAGAACTTTGCTATAAAGGTATATTACTAATTATTGCAAGTCATTTTTTCACGCATTAATGTATAATGTAACTAATATTAACTTTAAAGGTGGTATTGCAATGCTTGAACAAGTACAAGGAATCGTTAAAGTAACTCAAGACGATCGCTATGTTGTTTTCCTATTTGATAATTATGAGGTTAACCGTAAAATGCTCCAAGATAAATACGTTAAAGGCCAAACTGCTTGGTATACAGATGCCAAGGGTACAGGTGAAGATGGCAAATCCTTCTACCGTATCGCTGAAGATGGCGAATGGATCGAAGCAGAATACGTTGAGTTCATTCCTACCGAAGATTAGTGATTTTAAATCATTAAAAAAGTTTAAAAATATCCAAATTTCTTAAGGTTTTATTGTCGAATTCCAAATTAAATAGTAGTCTAAGCAATAGATATACAAGAATTTGGGAGGAGACAAATTATGAATAAAAAATGGGTTGCCTCGACGGCGTTAGCAAGCTTTTTAGCCGCTGTTGGTATTTCTTCTAATGCTTCTCCAGTTAAGGCAGCTGTTTCTGATGACAATGGTGATCAAACTGATGACCAAAATCAACAAACTTCTGAGACAAAGGATTCTACTGTTGCCAGTGTAATGGACAAGAGTGGTGCACCTATCAATGAAGATTCAGCTGACGCAATTGAAGCTAATCAAAAGGCTGGTAATAGCAGTGTATTACCAGCTAATGCAGTTAGAGCTTTGACTCAGGCTGGAACAACTAAAGGGGCTTCGACGGCTCAACAACAGGCTTATTTGGCTAAAGTTGCTCCGCAGGCTCAACAAGTTGCTTCGAAGTATAATCTATATGCTTCAGTGATGATTGCGCAATCTATTTTGGAAAGTACTTGGGGTACTTCGACGTTATCTAGTCAATATAATAACTATTTTGGAATGAAAGGTAGTTATCAAGGTGCATACGTCTCAATGCCAACGAAAGAGTGGAGTGCTGATAAGGGTTACTACACTATCTATGATAACTTTAGAAGATATCCTAGTGTTTACGCATCTTTTGCCGATAATGGTGACAAGTTGCGTAATGGTATTCAAGGAAACAGTGCCTTTTACAAGGGAACTTGGAGAGAGAATACTACTTCTTATAAGGATGCTACAGCTTGGCTACAAGGACGTTATGCCACTGCACCAACTTATGCATCTGTACTAAATAATATAATTGAGAGCTCTAATTTGACACAATATGATGGAAAAGCCAGTACAAGTGGTACTGGTAATGAAAACGCAATTGAGGGTAAACAAACAAGTTTAACTGATGTTGTAACAATAACTAATAAAAATTCAGCACACGTTTATCTAAATGCTGATCCTAATAAAATAGCTGCTAACCGTACTTTAGATAATGGAACCAGCTGGGCAACTACGTCTAAAGTTGTTAAAGCCGATGGAACGGTCTTTTATCAAGTTTCTAAAACTGAATATGTTAAAGCATCTGATGTTCAGCTAGAATCTGAAAAAACTAATCCACCAGTTAATATTGCTGATACAGCAATTATTATTAACAATAGTGGTTCTGTAGTTTATCGCCTACCTAATTTGAAGACGGCTACAAACCGAGTATTGCCTTATCAATCTTCATGGATCACGACTAAGTATGTCATGGATAATTCTGGCAATAAATTCTACTTTGTAGGTAATGATTGCTATATTAAAGCAACTGATGTCTCATTGAAGTCAACACAATCTGGTGGCGATTATACCAAAGATAAAGTGGTTGCTTATCCTGATATCATTAACATTACGGCCAATCCAGGTGCTAAAGTTTACGATGATAAGCACAATCTTTTAGCTGTCAGTCTTTCTAATAGAACTAATTGGAAGATTGATCAAAAGTCGACTCATGCTGATGGCTCGATCTGGTATCGTGTGGCTACAAACCAATGGGTCAGTGCTAATGACGTTGAAGTTAAAGGATCTAATTATGTAACTAGTGTTACTGGTATGGCTAAAATTAACTATATTCCAGGATATGGAGTTAACGTTTATAATAGCCCCGCAGCTAACAATAAATTTACAGGAACTCGTCTAGCTGATGGTACGACTTGGCGTGTAACCTCTAAACAAATTGTTGATGGTCAAACTTGGTATAAAGTAAATGCCGGTTGGGTCAACGGAAAATATTGTATTTTTAATGCAGATTAGGAGAGGACCTTTGGGTCTTCTTTTTTTTTGCGTAATTTACGAATTTTTTTGAAAAGTTGCATTTTTTTGTATCTTCAAAACGTATGTTCTTGTTATATTGATACCATACTCACAATGGTGAGTTAATTAAAGAAAAGAGGAGAAATAAGATATATGAAGCAATTGAATTTGACATGTATGTCAAAAATTATTTCTAAATACAGTGTTGATTCACTTAATATTTTTAAGGACTTTAAAGTTGATTATAAAATTGAAGCTTTGTTAGATATTTCGAATACCTCTTCCTCAGGCAATACAATTATCATTCATTCTAAATTAGGAGCGTTTATTGATGAACGTACAACTAAACAGATCATGAACGAAATGTACACCATCAACGGAGTCGGCTTTGCCATGACTAAGTTTTTGGTCAATTTCTATGGGATAACTCATTACACGCCCTTTGTTTATGGGAAATATGCTTATATGCCAATGACTGGCGCTAGTCGCAAGAACGCTGACTGGATTGCCATTGATGCTCTTGAATGTTACGAACAGATTGAAAAAACAGCTTACTTTATTACTAAAAGTGAGCATAAGATTCAAATGGATTTTCCAAGGGGAAATCTAGAAAGACGCTTTCACAAAATTTGTTTTTTGGTTAAGTGTTCAATAACAATTTTGGAAAAAATAATTAATGTCGGCGGATGCTGCTTGGAGTATACCTGCAATCATTTATTTGCAACGTACGATCGTTGTCGTTGTGATCTACATTCGAGGATTAGTCTCTTGAATAATTTGCCGACGCTTTACTTTAATATTATTGAATTCATTTTGCTCAATGAAGGAATTGACGAACTGGGGCAAAGTGAAACTAAGAAGTTTTATCATCAAAATTTAGTACGTATAAAGAAATTATATTAGTCGCTGAAACGACGATAGGATGCCCATTTGTAGGTATCCTATTTTTATTTATCTGGAAAGAGCCTTATTTTTAGAACATTTTGGCAACTAAAAGTTTGATGTGAAATTGGTTATTCTGGGTCTACCACAAGCGCTTGTGAGTAAATTAGGAGATACTCACAATGAATCTAGAACAAGGATTTCAACATGCATTAGCCAATCAACAATTAATTCATGGAGCTTTGAAACGGGTACATATTTATGTGACTCGCTGTGATTATGAAGACTATTTTCAAGAGGCAATGATTATTTATGCACAGACTTATGTGAATTATTGCCAAAGAAAGCAAGATCTGAGTAAATTCAGACCGTATGTATTCCAAAAATTAGTTTGGCGATTAACGGATATGTTGCGACAGGAGAAACAATATTTTGATTTTCACAGTTTAGAGGAATTTGATTTCCAACGAGTTCCAGAAGAAGAAATGACCAAAATTGACTTCATTGATTGGCAAAAATTATCCCAGTTAGAAAAAGAAATATTTCAAGAACATTTCATGGAGGGGATTTCATTAGCGGTGATCGCTAGACGGCATCAACAGACCCCACGTAACCTTAGGTACCAACGAAATAGGCTTTTGGACAAATTAAGAGAAATGCAACAAAAATGAACTTTACTATCTGTTTACATATTTGTTACTTTTCTCAAAAATGCTTTGAAAATTGTTATAATTTATGAGTTAAGGAAATTAACATTGGGAAGGGAAATATATATTATGGTCTCAAAGAAATTAATTACGAGTTTAGCTACTTCAGCTGCACTTGCAAGCGTCGGGTTTGCAACTGTTGGACAAGTGGTTCCACAACTAGGTTCACAAGTTCAAACAACACAAGCTGCAACTTCAGCAATCAACAATTACATCAATAATAACAATATACAACCAGTTTCAATCCAATATCGTGCCGGTACATTTAATAAGATGTTCGGTTATGAGAACGGTGTTGGTAAGCCCGAGGGAGTCGTTATCCACGAAACTGCAACACCTGGTGCTTCAGCTGAAAATGAAGTTTCATACTTCAGTTGGTCATGGAAGACAACACAGACTTACGTTCACGCTTTTGTCGATGATAAAGAAATTATAAATATTCACAGTGCTGATTATGGTGTCTGGGGAGCAGGTCAAACTGCTAACAGTAAATACATCCAAGTAGAGTTATGTCGTGTAAATACAACTGATCAATTTGCTAGATCAGTCGCTAACCAAGCTTATTACGCAGCCTTTAGATTAGTTCAATACGGATTGCCATTTACACCTGGTAAGACAGTTCTATCACATAACGACGTTTCAAGAATGTATAGAGAAACAACTCATACTGATCCAGTTGGTTACTTCGCACAATGGGGTTACAGTATGGATCAATTCTACGATCTAGTTGGTAAGTACTATAACCAATTGAAGGGTAGCAGTACTAATAACAATAACAACAATAATAACAACGCTAATACTAATAACGGTAACAATACTTCCAAAGGTATTATCAGAGTTAAAGATGGTTCAAAGCCTTATGTTGTTTTGTACTCTCTAGACAGCACTAACAATACTATGTCTAGAATTACTAACCGTGCTTTAGGTACAGGTACTGATTGGCAAACTGATCAAACTAAAGATATCAACGGTGTTAAGTATTACCGTGTTGCTACAAACGAATGGGTTCCTGAAAATACTGTAGGACAAGTTATCAAAGCTCTAGCATAATTTCGATATAAAATGAAATATTCTTTGATAAGAAATTATTACAAAAGACACGCTGAAAAGCGGGTCTTTTTTTGCTATCATTATTCAATAATAGGGTAAGTCTGGAAGTTGTATAATTGTCTTCAGAAAGGCATTGTGTGAACAATATGGTTAAAAAGTTCTTAGCGGTAATTGGGGTTCTTTGTTTATTTCTAGTGGTCTTGGGATGCAAGCCAAAAGAAACTGATGAAGTGGTTTCTAGCAATAAGACATGGTATTTGTATCAGGACCAGGGAGAAAACGATACTATCTCAATTAAATTTTTAAAAGGCCAACGAGCAGAAATTAAAGACGTTTCGACTATTAATGGGAAAGTCGGAATCAGTCGATTTGATAATCAATTTAACAATCCAAAATATACGTTAGATCGTGATGGGAGAACGATTACGTTTAAAACGGCTAATAAGGATTTGGTTTTAAAAATTGAAAAAAATTATCACGAAAATGTTTATGGTAAGCATATGAAAGGGTACTCTGTCACTTCAGGTGGGGAGACCTATAAATTTGCTTACATAACCAAAATAGATAAGCCGTCAGCTACAAGCAATAACAAAAAAGCTCAATCTCAAAGTATTTCAGCTGAGCAGATGCCAGATCACGTTATTAATGTAAACAGTAATACAAAGCCATTAACGGCTAACAATAAGATGATCGGTAATTATAATTTCAAAACGATCATTGATTATCGTCGAACTGATGGTAATTTAACTATTAATCAGAATGGAACTTATCAATTAACGTTAACAGAGCATTCGGCTCAAAAGCTGAGCGACGATATTGATAGCAAAGTTGTCATGGAGACATCGATTGAGAGTGGGCAGGTTCAGAGTTTATATGGTAAGTACTATTTAACGCCGAAGAATCTCTTAACAATTAACTACTATTATCATGGACAGAACACGGATCGACTTTTGCCCAAGAGTGTTAATTTAAAAGTTAATTCGAAGGCAACTGGCAATCAAATTAAGCGTGCCAATATCAGAATTGAAACTGATTCTGACCAATTGTATTTGTATTCTGGTGACTATACAGTTCGAATGCAAGATGGTCAGGCTAATAAAAATGCTAACTTGCTAACTAAATCAGATACAGCACAGACTGATTTGAAAGCTGCAATTACGCAGACAAAAGATTATTATGATAAATACAAAGAAAATCCGTTATCATCAAATGCTGATTTAATGCAATTAGCGGGGGCAATTTCGGATAATAACGATAAAAAGATTGGTAATTTGGGGGTTAACTTTGGTGGTCAGTACGGAACTAATTTACAGCCATCTGACTATCAGGGAATCAGTGTCAATGGTAGTAAGCAACCGTTGATGCAATATATGTTCTTAGTATCACCTTCGGCTTATTCTCAAAATGGACCAGCCGTTACAACGACTAAGGGTAAATTTTTAGTTTATGGTTCATTGGATAATCGACTATTTCTTTTGAAACAACCAGATAAAGATTCGACAACAGTAACGTGGACTTTGGTTAAGGACTTCTCATTGAAAGTTCCTAAGTTGAAGTTTAGCTTGGATTAAGCCATGGAGGGGAATTATGACTTATTTATTAATGCTTGCGGCGTCAGTGATTGAAATTGTGATTATTTATAAAATTCGATATGTTTACAGCCGTTGGCCGGGATTTGCTATAACGGTATCAATAGCGACCATAACGGCGTTATATTCAATAGCGGCCTTGGCTACAAACAAGTACTTGCGTGCTTATACATTTAATTTTGCAACGATTGATTTGATCTTGCTGATCATCATGCTGTTTTATATGTATCAGATGAAACGAGATTTGCATAAATCATCTGTAGATGATCAACCTGATTTCTTAGTTGTTTTGGGAAACAAATGTATGGGATCACGAGTACCGCCAATTTTAAGTGAGCGTTTGGATAAGGCAATTGAGCTATACAATAGTTTTGAGAGCAAGCCCCGAATCATCGTTAGTGGCTATAAGAGTTCGGAGGCATCGTATGAAACAGAAGCGGAAATGATGCGTAAGTATTTAGTGGATAAGGGAATTCCTGAATCAGTTATCATCAAGGAAGATGAATCAATCAATACCGTTCAGAATTTAGAATATTCAGCAATCAAAATTCATAGCACATGGCAGAAAAAAAATCGTCCAAGGGTTATTATAGTAACGAGTGATTATCATATTCCTAGAACTAAATGGCATGCTAAAAAATTAGGCTTAAAAGTCCAGTTTGCCGCGGCAGGAACAGTTAGAATGTTAAAATGGCCGGCAATGTTTCGTGAATTCACGGCGATTGTCTGGTATCATCGCTACTCATTGTTGACGT
Source organism: Companilactobacillus sp. HBUAS56275 (assembly GCF_036913655.1). Classification (NCBI taxonomy): domain Bacteria; kingdom Bacillati; phylum Bacillota; class Bacilli; order Lactobacillales; family Lactobacillaceae; genus Companilactobacillus; species Companilactobacillus sp. HBUAS56275. The sequence goes on along the minus strand of NZ_JAYKKK010000003.1, from coordinate 416,887 downwards.
TATTAGGAATGGATTTGGTGTTTTCACTAAGTATGTGTATGTAAGGAGTTTTATATGAGTTTGTACGATAAGTTCGTTGATAACAAACGTTTGAGAAGAGTGACGTTACTGGCCTTAGTTATATTGCTGATCTACCTTTTTCGAGGGATGATGAGTTTATTTCTATTAACTTTTACCTTTACCTTCTTATCGGTTCAATTAGTTCGGGCAGTCCAAAGGAAATTTCCACGGGTAAAGCCGATTTGGATCATAGCACCGGTATATTTGATAATTATTGCTTTGCTGGTCTTTGTTATTGCTAATTATGTGCCCCAATTGATCAGTCAAACGGCAAAGATGTTTGCCTCGTTACAGAAGTTTTATGAAAGTAAAGAAGTTCGTTCAAATCCTTATTTGAATGTTATTTATAATTACTTGCAACAAATTAATCTAGATAGTCAAATTAAGGGAGCCATCACGCAGGTAGTTAACTACATTAGTAGTGTTGGTGCAGTTGGTTTCAATATTGTTGTCTCATTCTTGCTGAGTTTCTTCTATGCTAGTCAGGTAGAACAAATGAACTCTTTCGGGAGACAATTTTTGGATAGCAATTACGGTTGGGTATTCTCTGACTTGAAGTATTATGGACAAAAATTTGTCAATACTTTCGGTGTTGTTTTAGAAGCTCAATTGATGATTGCCATTGTCAATACGGCTTTGACGACTATCACGTTGTTGTTCATGCAGATGCCAGGCATTATTGCCTTAGCGGTCATGGTCTTCATCTTGTCCTTGATTCCAGTTGCCGGAGTTATCATCTCAATGATTCCGTTGAGTTTTATCGCTTATACGGTTGGCGGGATCAGATATGTTATTTATATCATTATTATGATCGTTATAATTCATATGATTGAAACGTATTTCTTAAATCCACAATTCATGTCGAGCATGACGCATCTACCAATTTTCTTCACCTTTGTTGTGTTGATCGTATCTGAAGAATTGATCGGTACTTGGGGATTAATCATTGGTATACCAATCTTTGTCTTCTTCCTTGATATTTTAGGAGTGCACTCGATTACGAAGAACTCTAAAAAGAAGAGAATAAAATTAAAGAAAACGTTATAATTAAACTTAAAGAAAATTTGTCATATATAATGAAGATAACTAACCGACGTAGATAGGAGATTAAGGTATGTCATTTTTTGATAGAAAAAAGAAAGACAACGATAATAATTATTCTGATCTAAATAATTCTTCTTATCAAACACCGCAACAACCAGATCAAAATAATTTTGATCCTAGTCAAGGTCAATTCAATAATGACCCAAATATGGGGATGGGGACTCAATTTACACCTAACAATCAAGATTTCAACAACAATAATAATAACTATTACTTTGGACCCCAAGAGCCTCAAAACCAGGCACCTATTCAACCAGGACAACCTGAAAATGAGGACTGGGAGTACACTGAACAAAATCTACAGAATACTTTAGATCAAAGTGCTGATCTCAAATCACAACTTCGTAGTCAATTGTTGGCCGACCGTAGTTACTGCAACCATATTTTAAGAACTGTTGGCAGTGATCAAATTGACGAGCGTCGTCAAGCAACTGACCGAATCAATGATATCAATGATTCATTGAAGGAATGGTTTGGCACAGATGAAATGGCCAACGAGATTTATTTGGATCCTAATGCCAGTTACTTCGTCTTTACTGATGATTTAGCCGCTAACCCAGATAGTGACACCACGGCAATGTGGCAACAGATGACAATGACTTTAGCTGAACGGGGATTATTGGCTAATGCCATTTCGGTTACTTACAACGATCAAATCGACGCTACATGGATGAACTATCAAGATGCTGGATTCGTTGATGGCAATGCCTATCTATTGAACATGTACAATGAATTGCAAGGTCGCAATTTGAATGTTTCAGTGACACCAGCGGAGATACCATTTGATGCTGATTATCGTGTACAACATGTGACTGATAAAGTTGATAAGATTTTGGATGCTAACGACAAATTAGTTATGGAAGTTTCTCGTGATTCTAATCATCAGCTTCAAATCATTCGTCATTACAAAGATGATCAAGTTTTGAGTCGTGATATTTTTGACGTTAACGGCGTCATTTCTGCCACTCAATTTTATGACCACCGTAATGCTAATAAAGTTGTCCGTGAAAACTTCTATCGTCAAGACGGAACGTTAGTCTTAATTAAGAGCTATACAGGCGATGAACCTTATATTCAGCTTTTCAGCGAAGGTAATGTCTTGATCAGTATATTTGATAGTGATGAGGACTTAATCGTCTGGTGGCTTAAGAATCAGGCTTTGAAGCAGGGTGTATCAACAGTCTTTGTTTCAATCGGTTCAGATTTCTACAAGAAACTCTTATCACTTCGCGATAGCAATATCGAGGTTATTCCAATTGTGATGAAACAGAGTGAAAATGCTGATCGAATTTCCAAGTTGATTGATGGTACTGATAAGGTTTCTGCTGTGATTGCTGGAACTGATCAAGTAAATACTTACTTGAATAAGAATGCCAAAAATAAGATGGATATCACAACTTTGAAAGAAATCGAAACACCAATCTATAAAGAACAAGAATAAATTTTCATACAAAAATATTTTTTCATGAGAATGGTGCCAAAAATTAGTCTTTTGGACTAAATTAGGTATCACTCTCTTTTTTTTATCATCAATATCGTGTAAAATGTAGATTGTTAATGAAATGAAAAGAGGATCATATAAATGGCAAAATTAGTTTTCATTCGTCACGGACAAAGTGAATGGAATTTATCAAACCAATTTACTGGTTGGGTTGATGTTGACTTAAGTGAAGAAGGTGTAAAGCAAGCTCAAAACGCTGGTAAACTTCTTAAAGAATCTGGCATCCAATTTGACCAAGCTTATACATCAGTATTGACACGTGCTATCAAGACATTGCACTACGCTCTTGAAGGCTGTGACCAATTATGGATTCCTGAAACAAAGACATGGAGACTTAACGAACGTCACTACGGTGCACTTCAAGGTCTTAACAAAGCTGAAACAGCTGAAAAATACGGTGATGAACAAGTTCATATCTGGAGACGTTCATACGATACATTGCCTCCACTATTGAAAGCTACTGACGAAGGTTCAGCAGCTAACGATCGTCGTTACGCAAACTTGGACCCAAGAATTGTTCCAGGTGGTGAAAACCTTAAAGTTACTTTGGAACGTGTAATTCCATTCTGGGAAGACGAAATTGCTCCTAAGCTATTAGATGGCAAGAACGTAATCATCGCTGCCCATGGTAACTCACTACGTGCTTTGACTAAATACATCGAAAACATCTCTGATGCTGACATCATGGACGTTGAAATGACTACTGGTGAACCAGTTGTTTATGACTTGGATGACAAGTTGAACGTTGTAAGTAAGAAGAAGCTTAACTAATTTTTGATTAGTTGATAATAAAAAATACAATCACACAGTGTGTGGTTGTATTTTTTTGTTCAAATTTGTTACGTATTAGATAATAATAATATTATAAAATTTCCTGAGGGGAGTATAAATGAAACAAATAAATGAGATTAAATCACTAATAATTCTAGGCAACGGTTTTGATTTAAGGTGTGGCCTACCTTCACGATTTTGGAATTTTTTTGAAGAGTTAAATAAAAGTACAGTGAATGAAGATTTTGGGAAGTTACGTACCTTCTTTAAAAGTGATTTTAAACTTCATGGATTCTCGGCATATCCAGGTAATAGAAATCAAAGAATAAATTTAAGTGAATATAATTGGTTTGAAATGCGAAAATATGATTTCCCAGAAGATTCAGAAGAAAAGCCAGAGATGGAAAATGATCAAGAATTTTCTGATTTGTTTTCGTTGGAATTAAGAAAATTAGGATTTTGGACCAGTTATTTTGTTATTTTTTGTTCAAATTCAAAAAACTGGTATAATATCGAAGAATCTATCAGTACTTTCTTCACAGAAGAATCAGATCTATATGGTAAAAAAAATACATATAGATCTGATTCAAAAGAGACAAGATTTTCAGCTATTGATAAGTATATCAAAGGTTTAAAAAAGGTTAGTACAATACAAAGATTTAGTGCCAATGAGGAGACTGATTTACTGACTAGAAAATTAGCACTGTTACTATTAAGTGTATTTGAATATAAACCAGATACTGACTTGAGTGAATTTTTACTTAATCAGTTAAAGATATTTGAAAATTTGTTTGATAGTTATCTAATTAAAAAATCGTCAAGCAATGTTTTTTATAAACCAGAGACAGAAGAGGTATTAGAAAGGTTATCTGATGGTAATTTATATAATTTATTGAATTTTAATTATACGATGGTAAAGTCTGAAAATACAAATATTAGAAGAAATATCCACAGTACGCTTGGTAATAAGCCAATTATTGGAATAGATGCCGACAAGGTATTCGCAGATAATAGGGTTTATAAGTTCACTAAGACTTATAGAATAATGCGCTTGGCAATGAGAACTGATGATTCTGAATTGATTCCACAGTCAATTAATGAAATTATCTTTTATGGTCATTCATTGGCCCAGGCGGACTATTCTTACTTTCAATCAATTTTTGATAAATGTAATATTTATAATAATGATATAAAATTAGTATTTTATTATTCAACATATGATGGTTGTAATGAAGAACAAGCAACAAGAACCATGTTTAATAGGGTCAGCCAATTATTAGATAATTACGGAAAAACAATACCCAATCATGGCAAAAATTTATTGTCAAAAATGTTACTTGAAAATAGAATTAGAATTAAAGAATTATAATTTTTAAGAAGATTTGGTTGGATAAGTTCGTCAATAATTGGACACTATAAAAATGTGGAATAATCTTTGTAAATCGGTAGCGTTAACAGATATAATAATAATTTCACAGTCCATCTGGGAAGATGAAATTGTTCCTAAGCCATTAGATGACAAGAACGTAATGATCGCTGTCCATTGTAATTTACTACGTGCTTTGACTAAATTTTTGATGCCGATATCATGGACGCTGTAAGTAAGAGGCCTAACTAGTTTTTGATTAATTGAATACAAGGTGTTAGATGAGTTAGAAAAGAGAGCGGAATTGAAAACTGTAAAAGAGTGTCATTTCGATTACCTTACCTAAATAGTATTATGAATTGATTAAATAGTTTGTCCTTAAGTATATTGTCGAGACCCACAAACCAAATGGTTTGTGGGTCTTTTTGTTTTGCCAAAAAGCGTCATTCTCATTGTGTTATGCACTAAAAATTACTTGTGTCAGACTGGTGTACCACTTGTGCCACAGGGTAAATGCTTAGTGTGGCGCTTGCTTTCAGTGACAGGTGTAATTTGCTAATTTAATAATTGAAAACAGGTGTTGCGGGGAAGGAGGAAAAGTAATGCGGGCGGACATAAATTATGATGTGCTTCATCCCTCATATAAAGCTCTTTGGGATTTAGTTGGCGAAGATAATATGATGAAAATTTACGACCAATTTCGGGGGACACAATTACAGCTACCGATGAAGCTATACGATCGTGTCGAATTGGAAAAATATTTGAATAAAAATCCCGATGACAAAGACGATATCAGAGAACTCTCTAATACCTATGGCTTCTCGCCTAGGTGGATTAAAAAACATATGGAACAGTAGGAGGATATAGATTATGAAGTTTTGTACAAATTGCGGATATAAAATGAATGACGATGTTAAGTTCTGTCCTAAGTGTGGAACTCCTCAAGGCAGTGTAGTCCAAGATAGCAGTGTATCTGAATCTAGTGATAGCGGAAGATTTCAAGGTGGTTCGGAGTTTGATAAAGGAAGTAATTATTCTCAAAATAATTCAACTGACTTCCAACAACCAAAACAATCTGGTTTTGATGATAAGTTACAACAAAATGATTACAACGGACAACGACAGAACGGCTTTTATAATGATAACCAACGGCAAGGATATCAACAGCAAAAACGTCAAACATATGATGGTGAATTTACAATTGGTCAACCACAACATTTAGATTTTAGTCAAAGTATGGGTTATATCTGGCAAAATAAATTTGATTTTAGTCCAACAGTTCAAGATAATCAAAAATCGATTTTTTGGTGGTCTCAATTAATGGTAGCAATATTGGGAATGGCAGTATACATTATTTTAGGAATACCAGCTTCAGCATTAGGTTCAGGATTCTTAACAATTATTATGTTGTTACTCGAACTAGCACTGTGGTTAATGGAAATACCACCTATCATGAGAAGACTAAACTACCTAGGTCAAAATAAGAATATGGCTTGGCTTTTCTTCGTACCGGTAGCTCAGATTTATATTTGGTATTTAATGTGTATAGATAGGGGACAAGTAAATCATGCCTAAGAAAAGTCATAAACCAGTGATCATAATAGTAATATTAGTAATTATTGTAGCTATAATAGGTGGTTTTTATTACACAATATTTAATTCGAAAAAGAATACCAGCAGTTCAGCTGATACAGGTTTAACACAGGTGATTCAAAATCAAAATGCTGACAAATTTCTAGCGATGTTTGATGGCAACACTACTAAATCCTCAATAAGTAAAATTGGTGCTAAAAGTATTCTTTTGGATTGGAATCAGAATTCTACTGTGGATATTGGTAAAATATCATCCACTTTAAAAAAGGGTCAAAAAATAGCTGGAACGAATAATAATTATCATATTAAATATGAAGAAACTACCAAAATGTTGTTCATCAAGCAAAGCAAACTTACAACGATGACTAGTAAATTGATTGTTCCATCTAAACTAAAAAAAGCGTCAATTAAGGTTGATGGGAAGAGTGTTAGTTATTCGGATTTGACCAAGAATAATCTTTTCCCAGGTGTTTATAACTTTAAAATAAGACTCGATAAGACTGAATCAACTCAAAGAGTCACTATTCTAGGGGATGGTCGTTCGGCAACTTTGCTAGTGCCAAAGAAGCAGATCACAACACCAAAGACTAGTGTAGAGAAGTCGTCTAATAAAGAAGTTGATAATAACAATCAAGATAATAGTGATGTAAACAAAAAAGAATCAACGCCTTCAAATAACGATCCGACATATAAAGATGCGTCACAACTTACTTCGTCAGATCTAGTTGGAACATGGGATGGCGTCGATGGTGAAAATGATCCCGTTGGTGCTTTGCCAGAAAAAATTGTGTTTACGGCAACAACAATTTCGGTTCAACGTGCTCATAGTATTCAAAATAATATGAATATTGGTTCAGCAAATTATTCAGAAAACGATGGATTGATGGTCTTTTATAGTGATGATGATGAGAATATGCCTAACGGGTTTGCGGTTAAGTTGGTTAAACGTCAGTATAACGGACAAGAAAGAGTCATGCTTGAACAAGATGATCAAGGTATGACGGGATGGTATATCCGCCAGTAGCACATCATTTATTGTAACCGTTTACTTTATTGTGGTAATAGCCTTTTAAACAGAAAGATGTTGCTGTATATTTAAGATAAATAAATCACAATACAAAGTTAGGGGGGATTTATTTGGAAGGCACTTTTAATTTTGAAGACGATTTTTATAAAAAGCTTAATACAGAAAAAGCTTATAAAGTAGAAAATCAACAAATGGAAAATTTTTGGGTGGTTTTAAGAGACCAGTTGAAAGATCAAGTAATTCAAAGTTTTGGTATTCAGTCAATACTAGATAGTTTAAATCTTGGTGGACTGTCTCAGTACAAGGAAGGAGGAAATGTAAGTACAATTCATAATGCTCAGGAGGGGGTATTTGTTGATTCGGAACATGAGAAACGTTTTAACAAAGCCTATGATCGGAAGAATTATGAAGGAAGAAAGAGTGACGGTATAGATAATCGATTAAATACTCAACGTAAAAAAAGGTTTCAAAAAGAAGGTGTTATCTATGATGAATATACGGGAAAGGTGCTAAATAAGGATGGATCTACGCATTTGGATCATATTACATCTGCAAAGCATATTCATGATAATGATAAAGCTAGGTTATATATGACTGATGACGAACGCAATGATATGGCCGTTGATAAACATAATATGGCTGCCATTGATGGACGAATGAATCAGTCGAAGGGGGAAATGGATTTACACGAGTGGGAAAATAAAGAAAAGAATGGACAGACTAATGCTGAGAGGTATGGAATAGATAAAAAGAAAACGGCAACTAAGCAAAAAGAATCAGAAAAATTCATTAATAAAACTGTTAATAATGCTGCTGCCAAAGAATTTAATAATGCTGCTAAGAAAAAAGGGATGGAGCAGGCTAAAAGACAGGCTTGTGGCGTCGTTTTGTATATGGCATCTGACATTGTGATAGATGAAGTAAAAACTTATGTTGGAAATTGGAGTAAGTATACTGATGTATCTAGAAAGGTATCTGAACTAAAAAAAACATTTGAACATATAAAACAAAGGTTATGGGAGACTATAAAACAAGTGAAAGTGTGGAGTGGTCAAATTATCAGTGCTGCCTTTACAGGTTTCACAAGTGGAATACTAGGTACATTAGTTACAACCATTGTAAACTCTCTGACTACAACGGTATCCGCTTGGGGGAAAATTCTGCAGAGTGGGTTGAGTACGTTTATCGAAGGATTTAAAACTCTAATCACTAATCCGAGCAAACTTCCTTGGGACAAACTTGTAAAGAGTGTCGTAAAAATGATTGGAATTGGTTTGGGAACCACGGTAGGACTAGTTGTTGGAGAAAGTTTTAATGAAAAACTTTCTAAAATACCAGGATTACCTAAATTTTTAATTGATGCAATTTCAACTGTAATAGGAGCTATGGTATCAGGATTTCTTAGTGCAATAGTTATAGCATCAGTAGATAATTTTGGACAAATTATCAAAAAATTCAAATCTACTTGGGACAATATAATTGGAGATGCAAGAATATCTATTAAACAAGTAGAGACAACATATCACCAAGCTTTACAAAATATTGACGAATCTTATAAAGAGATATTAGAAGACATAGAAAAAGAATATGAGAGAATGGGCGAACTCTCTAAATTGGCGCATGATATGACAATGTTGGCCAGTGATCAACTGTTTGCAAGTGCTAATTATGCTAAAGCCAGTGGAGTAGCAGAGAACAAGATTCTACATAGTAATTCGGAAGTTGAAAAATACTTTTTGGGAGGAAAGTAAAATGTTCAATTCAAAAGAACGTAAAGAGGCAAAGGAAGATCTAGAATCAGCAGTTAATTCTCAAAAGACAACGGCTGATCATCTTAAATACGACGTGGAAGAATTGTATGAAACACGTCAACAATTGAAAAAGCAGATTGAGAATGCTATGACCTATATTAATTCTCTGAAAAATGTACCTGAAGAATTGAATCTAACCATTCAAAAGATTGAACTAAAAATTGATAGATATGAGAATCTTTTAAAACAGGCGGATGTTGAATATTCGAAGGTTAAAAAGCAGGCTGGTGGCACAGCAGCTGCTGGTATAGGAGCAGGAATAGGAGTTGCTACACTTGCACCGACTGCTGCAATGGCAGTGGCAACAACATTTGGTACAGCAGCTACTGGTACTGCAATTTCTGCCTTATCTGGAGCGGCAGCATCTAATGCAGCTCTAGCATGGTTAGGTGGAGGTGCTTTAGCAGCAGGTGGTGCTGGTATGGCCGGTGGAGAGACATTATTAGCTCTTGCTGGACCCGTTGGTTGGGCAATTGGAGGAGCAGCACTAGTAACTGGTGGAGTTTTGGCAAATGGTAAAAATAAGAAGGCTGCCTCTGAAATGCGAGATCAAACTGAAAAAGTGGTAGCAATTAATCGAACACAAGAAGGATTAGATCACGAAGTTAAGAATATGAAAAATCTTTCAGAAGAAGATATCTTGGATATTAAGAGTAGAACACTAGTCGCTAACCAATATCCATTAGATTTCAATGAAATGTCAGAAAGTGAAGTTTCAATGTTAGGGGCCTTAGTGAACAATGTTCACAGTTCAGTCGAACGTTTGAATGCTAGGTTAGGTGAGAATGGACAATTTGCTTCATAATTTGCGGGAGAGTATTTAATTCATAATAATAATGAAAAAGAATAAGCAATTGACTAAAAAAAGACACTGATATATTCAGTGTCTTTTTTTAGTCTAAATTTGACCGATATGTTCATCAATCGTTGCTGCAACTTGATCGTGAACAGTTACGCCATTGGCTTCTAGTTCTTGAATTTTTTCGGCAAACTGTGGCAAGTATCTCTTATTGGCAACCAACATTTCATCTAAGAGATCCTTAGCTTTTTGACCACTAGGAATAAGTGGATTCATGATAAAAGCTTGTAATGCTAAACCATAATCGCCGGTCACTGCGGCCTCATCGATAACTAATTCCATGTTTTTCATCAATTGAATCCAGCCACGTTCAGCTGGTTGGAAGTGACCGAATGTCAGTGGGGTAGCTCCACTGGCTCCAATTTGAGCAGAGACTTCAACAGTATGATCACTTGGCAGATCAGGAACAGCTCCACGATTTAAAGTTGAAACGACCATATGTGTTCTTTTATCAGCGTAAATTGAGGCAATCGATTCACATGCAGCGTCAGAATAGTGTGCGCCACCACGTTCAGCCAGTTGTTTAGGTTTGTAGTCGAGATTTGGATCTTGATAGAGTTCAAACAATTCGTGTTCGATTTTCATAACCTGTTGAGCACGAGTGGCACCTTGATTGAATTCTTCTAAACTGTGATCTAGCATCTCAGTCTGACGATAGTAGTAACGATGATATCCACAAGGAATCATCTTCATTTGATTAAGTTGTTCACGGAAAAATTGAACATCAAAAATATTTTTAGGTAATCCTGCATCCTTGCCATCGTACATTTCATCAATGATATCCATTGTAACTTCTTTACCAGTAGAGTCCCAGACACGATGCCAATGGAAATGGTCGATTCCCGCAAATTTGTAAGTTAAGTCTTTCAACTCTTTACCGATTGTTTGAGGTTCGGTCATCATTGCCATAACTGGAACATTACATAATCCAATTACTTTGTCCCACTTACCGTATTGTTGAATAGCTTCAGTAATCATTCCACTCGGATTAGTGAAATTGATCAACCAAGCGTTAGGGCAGAGTTCTTTCATATCTTTAACGATATCAAGAATTACTGGGACAGTTCGAAAGGCCTTAAAGATACCACCAGCACCGTTTGTTTCCTGACCAAGTAAACCATAACTGCCGGGGATTCTTTCGTCTTTAACACGTGCTTCCAGCAAACCAACTCTAAATTGAGTTGAAACGAAATCGGCATCTTTCAAAGCTTCACGGCGATTCAAAGTCAGATGTATCTCCCAATCGAGACCGGCTGCTTTAACCATTCTTTTGGCCATTTCACCAACGATATTGAGCTTCTTTTCTCCATCGGGAATATCGACCAACCAGATTTCTTTAATAGGTAATTGATCCTTGCGCTTGATGTAGCCTTCAATTAATTCAGGGGTGTAACTAGAGCCTCCACCAATTGTTACCATCTTCAATGCATTGCGTGACATGTGATTACCTCCGTCTGATCATTATTTGATTGTATCGATAGGATAAGTTATGGGATTGGTCCCATGTCAAGTTAAAAATAAATCAACTGTGCAGATGATAATTCATACCACAGTTGATATCCTAAAAGTTGTATTTAATCAAAAATGCCGATTCGATTGCCACTTACAATGGTCATCGAGTCGACATTATTTTGTTTAATCAGTATAAATCTTTCACATCAGTAATTTTGATGTTTTTAATGTCTGGTATCAATACAGTAAGAACGAGTAGGTGATTCGCCGACTTCGATTCTAACTAATTCTGCGTTTAATTTTTCCAGAGCAGGATTCAATTGATTAAATAGCCAAACAGTTACATTTTCAGTTGTTGGATTAACTTTCTTAAAATAAGGCAGTTTATTTAAGAATTTGCCAGAAAAGGTATCAAAAATCTTCTTCATTTCATTTTCAATGTCGTTAAAAACAATCATGTGGTCATCCTTACTGTGAATTTCACAGACAATTTCCCAAGTATGGTTATGTTGCTGACCTTCACCGTCTTTCCAACGCATGGCATGACTAGCGTTGACATAGTATTTGATTTTGTAAGTGTGATAATATTTGTGCATTATTTATTATCCTCATTTCTGTTTCGTTTGAAGTCATTTTTAACAACAGTGGCGACTCTCTTTTTTTCAGTACTGAATGATTCTGAATTCCAACCAACTTGTGTCGTCATACTATTAATAACGCCGATCAATCTGATTATTGAACAAATGAAATTATAAAAAGGAAGAGTTAAGGTTACCCACCACTGTTTGCGATAGAAGGATTTCTCTTCAGGAAATTCTTGTAACAGCTCTAATACACAAATGTAATTTAAAAGTTCAACAAGGATATAAAGTAGGTAAATTATTACGTAGGACATACCCATCATAATGGGTGAGTAGCGGAAAAAGAGTAAAACAACACTGGCACATAACCAGATCATTCGTGGAAATAGAAAAGTATGATCAATTAGTAAACGTTGTACCATGAAATTCTTGAAAAATTCCTTCATCTCTAATTGATTAGCGTATTCGTGGATAACTTCAACTTCTCCGCGTTGCCATCGTTGACGCTGAAGATATAGCTCTGATAAATCTTCTATTGGTTCAATAAAGAAGAAAGCATTGGCACAAAGACCAACCTTTCGTTTCATTCGTTGTCTAATTTGAAAAGTCATGTCGGTGTCTTCACCGATTGTATCGATGTCATATAGGAAAGAACGCATTACAGCTTCTTTTCTAAAAGCAGAAAAGGCTCCAGACATAGTAAAAAGTTGATTATTATCAGATTCGATGACTCTACCAGATAGGAAGGCTTGAGCGTATTCAAAGTATTCGTTATAACGGAGTAGTGAACCATGCTTTTTTAGTAGTTCTTTTTGTGGAAGGATACTTCCAGTTAGGGCGGCAACATCGTAGTCATTTTCAAATCTTAAAACCATGTTCATCAAAGCATTTTTCTCTAGAATGCCATCACTATCAATATTAATAATGTAGGTTCCAATTGCGCCGTAGAGAGCAGCATTTAAAGCCTCAGCTTTACCTTTCTCCGTATGAATTAATCTAAGATTCATATCTGAAAAAGTATTTTGAGCGTGGGCAAAAACTTGAAAACTGTCGTCTGTACTTTGATTATCAGCTAAGATGACTTGGATTAAGTCCTTGGGATAAGTGGAGTCGTGAATTGATTTGATACAGGCAAAGAGTGTATCTTCGGAATTATGGACAGGGATTAGTACAGAAATCATTGGCATCTTCGCTGGCATGGTCATTTTAGGTGGATGAATATTTTGAATCATGATTTTGATACTAGAAATAATCGATGGAATTATTTCGACCAAAATAGGAATCAAAGCCCAAGTTAACCAGAAGCCCATCTTGAAAATTGTTAAATTAAGCCAATAATTCATGATTTAGAACCTCGCTTAAAATGAGACTTGAAATTCTGGTACAAACTGTGGGAAATCTGTGAATAGGTGAAAACATTATAATAGAGAACAATTACTAAAATATAAAAAACAATTCGTCCGATGATTGAATGAGCCAAATAGAATGTTTCAGCACCACCAAAATGAACAATAGTAATGATAAGTGCTAATCTTAAAACATTACTCAAATAAACCCAAATGATGCCGGTAATGCCGAAAAAAGCTTTCTCGTAACGATTGAAAATAGGAAAGAACACTACAATACTAATAAAGGCCATAGTTTCAATAATTCCGGAGCATTCGTAATCGATAGTTAAAGTTAATGGGCTAGTGGGATTGTTGATGCTAATTAATCCATAGTGGTTCATAACAGTACTCATATGTGTCAGATTGCCGAACCATCGGACACCATTGATAACAGAATGAGTGAAAAACCAAACCCAGTAAGGATTACTGAATCCAATGAGAATAAAAAAGAGCCCTGCGGTTCCTACGATGAAAAAGAAAGCGGGAACGTGAGCTCGTTTTAAGACTGAAAGTAAATATAACCAAACTACTATTCCAACAATTAAATAAATACTCATGATTGTCTCCGTTTCTTGAGAATAGGGAGACCGACTACACTGCCTAAAGCAATTACAAAACCGGTACTTGCTAAGAGAACTGGTCCAGTACTACCACCAGATGCTTGAACCGAACCATTCCATAAGTTGGGGTTTTCTATTTTAATATTTTGACCAGCAGTATTTGAAATGTTGTGTAGATCTTTAAACGGAATTTTAGCTTCGAATCGATAACTAGTACCTTTAGTAGGACGAAGAGTACCTTGAACGTAACGATGTTGAGTGATATTTCGACGATTTACGTAGACCAAATCATTCAAAGTTTTATTAGAACCATCTGCACCATAAATACCCAAGGAGACAGCTTTACTTTCATCGACATTCAAATGAACGGTCCTATTGTCATTAAAAGATACATAGAATACTTTTCCACCCACGGTTAAAATATATCCAGATGGCTGAAAGTCAGTGTATCCGTCAACTAATTTAGGTTCCATAGAAATATAGAGATAAATGTTATTGTTGTCAGTTAAAAAGGAAACGTTCTTAATATTATCGTCGTCACCTGAAGCTTTCATGGGATGCTTATCTTTATCAGCCCAGTCATCAAATTTACCATCGATACTAATACCAAGATCTCCGGCTTGATTGTTATCATTAGCCAGAGCTTGAGCATTTGTTATATGAAATGTTAAAAAAGCACAAGCGGTAATAAGAAAAATTAATAATTTAGATTTCATTTTGTTTCCCCCCACAAAGAAGCACTTATGCTATCTATTAATTTAATTATAATTCTATATTATTGTCATGACAAAGTTATTTCCAAACAAATAGAGATTTTACTTGGTGAATCGATGTTTCAAAGTTACATGTTGCCAGAATTAAAAAAGCAGGTAAGAATTGTATTAAATATCGGCTACGTCCGCCTTCGAATATGAGCAAAAAAATAAATCCGCCTACTAATGATAGCCTCATCACTTGAGTGATTTTACGATCATCCTTCCAAGCAAAGAAAATTAAACCTAGCCAAATGCACCACCATATTTGTGTGAGAAAACGGAAGTCACCAACGTTATTTCCATACAGGTAGAAGAAATTCTGTATTTTACCACGGATTCCTTTTTTCTCAGGAGAATGCTTCATAGGAACAAAATCCCCATCTCTCAACCAGGCAAAAGTTCCATCAGAAGTATTATTACCATGTTTTTTCAATAGGAAAGCTAGGTAACCACCAAATCCCATCTTGTGTAGACGTTTATGAATGGAGTTAACTGAATAATTGATACGATCCTTCTTGTGTATTAAGGTGACCATCTTGAAAGAGTCTTTAGCATTATAACCACCGTCGTTAGACAATCCCATGTTGATAAAGTGGATCATCGGTTTAGCACGAAAGGTATAGACGCGGACATAGTTTTGAGTTTTGATAATTTTATTGAATTGATAGTAGCTGCCACCGGTACTACCAATAAAAGTTATACACAATAAAAATAACCATAGCCACTGATGTTGCTTCTTTTTCAACAAGTGGATAAGTTCAATGATGATAATAGCAATCATCGGAATGATGGTAGAAGGTTTGATGAAATATCCAGCACTTAGGCTTATTCCCAAAGGAATAACTAAAATGAATTTAATAAATTTATTCCAATTAGTGTAGGTAATACCACAGTAACAGAAAATATAGATAGCCACGAATTGGATGGCCCATGTATCGGTATAGGGGACCAAAATGGCTGGGAAAGTTGCTAACCAAATTGCATGAATATACATGCCGATGGGGACCTTTGTTTTATCGATAATGGCAATACTGAATAGATTAAAAATGGCCGCTAGATCAACTAAGAACATTGTTATAAATTCAAATAGTTCCCATGATGTACTGTGGAAAATATTTTTAAATAAGGTTTGAAAGAGGAAAATCCCTAAATTGTTGGGATTGACACTAAAATATCCAACGATTTCGACATCATTAGGTCGAGTCATACCTTGATGTACACCACTGACATCAAAGCCAATGGCAGAATGGGTTAAGTAAATAAAGATGATTTGGATTAGTACAGCCAAAAGTAAACAGCAACCACTAGTAATCCAACGGTTATCAATGAAAATCCATTTACAAAATTTACGAAATTTAGAACTTAGGTAAAGTAGTAATCCAATAAGAGCAAATATAAATAGAATAACAGTTGTAAAAGCTGTTGTACCTATTTTGGTAACATTATTATCTCCAAGTATTAGATTGGGGGATGTTAGTGAAAATAAAAATGTTAGTGTAAATAATAAGTAGAAAATGGATTTGATGGCTCGAGTATTGAAATTATAAAGTTTTTTCAAGATATCCCCCACGACAATATAATATGTATTAAGTATAACCCCTGAATAATTAATAAAAATAGCCTCAAACTTCCGGATCATAAGCAATCGAAAGTTTGAGGCTATTATTTTAAATTCATTGGTAATTATAAACTATCAGTCAAATTCCATTTGATTTGTCCCTGATAAGTCCCTGAAGTTAAGGCACCTGTTGGCTTAAGAAAGATTCCCTTGCTGCTGTCATCCCAATCATTCGTAACGTCAAAGGTGGTGTCAGCACCCTGATTGTTGGCGTTGTAGGCAATAACAGGAGATTCTTCCTTTAGGCCATAAGTCTGACCATCTTCAGCGTAAATAATGTCGGCATTCATAGGGGTAGGGGACGTTTCATTAGTTTGAATCATATCACCAGAACTAGCAGTCAATTTCCAGGCCGATTTGAAGCTTCTGACCGTAACGTCCCATTTGCCATTTCGTTTAATCAACGCATCATTGAAAAGGGGCTTCACGTCTTCAAAATAAAAGTCTGGGTTAGCCTGTAACTCTAATAATGTTCTTACCAAAGTTAAATTAAAGGTTAAATTGTTAGTCGTTCTAGCATAGGGATCGGAGTAGAAAAACTTAACAACTTGTGGAGAATCAGTTTGATTCGCATTCAACCCTAAGAGGTTTGGATCCATAGGAATCGTTCCACTGGTACTAGGGTTAGGCTTGTTTTCCTTCGCATAACTATAACCTGAGCCGTTAATAGAAATACCGGAAATTAAATCAAATCCCGTTACCATGTAAGAATCATCGGAATAGGCAAAATCAATTGGTAGCTTTTGTCCATTAATAGAGGTAATAGTGTAATTAGGGTTACTATTTGGTGAAATGCTGGCGGTGATCCTAGGCACATTAACAATATAGGTAACAGTGTTAGAATCACGACTGCCATCATTTACTTTGACGGTGATCTCATTTCTTCCCACCTTTAAACGACTAGACTGTTTAGCAATATAGTCATCTAAAGAGCCACCCAATTTGTTTTTAGCAATTGGATCCAGCGCAACCTTTACCTTATTGCCGGCTATAGAGCCTTTTGAATTTCCCGTAGCTTCGTATCCAATCCTGACAGCATCTTGGATATTCTCATCTTCATTTTTAACTTGGAAAGTACCATAGGAAATAGTTGCGTCACTTCCATCGGAATACTGGGAAGTTCCATTTAATGTAACGGTTAAATTGTCGTTAACAGTTATATTGGTAGTGTCTGCAGTTAAGATTAATTTTTTGTCTGTAACGGTTAGATTGTAAGTAAGGGTATTGGACTGGCGCACACCATCAGAGGCATGAACAGTTATTTTATGAGTACCGATAGTCAAACTGCCTTTGGCAATAGTATGTGAGAAAGTTGTACTGTTTTGTTGAGTATTGTCAGTTAAGACTTGAGAAAGAGGCGTGCCACCGTCAATAGACCATGAGAGTGTAATATCAGATGGTATGAATTGACTATCATCATCATATTTCAAATCACCTTTCAAAACAGTATCGGAATCTTGATCTACAGTTTGATTTAGACTACTAGTAGAAGAGATATTTAGATTTTTATAGTCGGCAACTTTAACAGTATAGGTCAAAGTATTAGAGACTCTATGATTGGAATCGGTAAAGTATAATTTGATAGTATGTGTACCTGGATTTAGGTATTCGCCTGTTAAATCCTTGATGTCAAAACTACTCTGTGTGGTTCCCGGTGTAACAGCAATATCATTTTTAATAAGTTTAGAATCAGAATTATCAATCGTTATAACGGCATTCAAATTACTATCAGTAAAGGTTGACCCTTTAATATACTTCAGAGTTCCTTGAAGTTTAACATAATCGCTGTAGTTGATCGACTGAGAAGCAGCACTAGTACTGGTTGCGGTTAAGTTGTCATTACTTAGAATAAATTTTGGACTCATGACATCCCCAGAATAGTAGTCACTCCTGTAAGATGTGTGTTCAGGATTAATCGTAGTCTTCTTAGGAGTAGCACTTTCAGGCGATTTAGCCGTTCCGTTTAAGGAAACAATTATATTGGTATTATTAGTATCATCAAGGGAAGTCAGATCCAAATTGATAGCATTAATAGTAGTGCCGTTATTATTTGATGCCGTGGTCAATGAAGAAACAGGAATATTTTGTGTGGTAATTGTACCATCGGATTTTTTGTAACTGATCGTACCAATGTTTCCATTATCATCGGCAGCAAAATTAACATTTTGTGGCAATCCAAACTGACTCTTTAAAGTTCCAGTCCCAATAATTCCAGATGTGTAAGTCAAAGAATATTTGAGATTCAATTTGTCGCCATCATTGACCGTTGAATCGGCAGTGGGATTTTTGTCTAAATCTTTAATCTCTCGGTTATCTTGCGTTATATCGGTCAAAGCCACGTTAGTGGCTATGTCAGCAACTGAAGGCATCGATTCCATAACGATAGCAATTGGTTGCAGAGATGATTTAGGAGAGCCGTTGGAAGCCGTGAATCCCCAACGTACTTTGTGGTCAGTAGCCTTGAAAATATTAGTGTTGAACGAAATTAATTTTCCATCCCAAGAAGTGAAGGATTTAAGCGTACCATCGATATACTTTCGATTAACGTAATATTGGATGGTGGCAGTACTGCTTCCTTCAGGTGGTGGAGTGTAGGTAACGATAAAATGACGCCATGAGTATTTAACTGTCAGTGCGTCAGCGTCGGTGTATCCAGATAAATAACTATTTGAAACTATGGAGTTATGTACTAATTCGTAGTAGTATCTGGAACCTACTGAATTTGTCTTATAAGTACCGGCCTCACCAGGATAATTCCAACCGATGTGTTGTCCTTTTATATCAAAAGTATCTCCAGATTTTTTAGAGTCAAAGGAATTATCATTACCGCTATAACGTGTTGGAATATCTTGATTGGGAAGAGTATCTAGTTCTATAGCAAAACTATTCTGAATGGCATTTTTTTCTAGTCCTAAAGGATTAGTTAAAATGCTCGGTGATGCAGATCCTCCCCAGACGCCCAGAGTTTCGCCCGCTTTGGGGGAATTGTTGTATAAAGAAATGGCATTGGCGCCTTTAGAATCGTTTTGGAGAACAAAGGCCATACCGTCAGGAGCACTGGTCTCGGAGTCACCCATATAGAACCAAGCTGAAAGCGTCTGTTTCTTGGTAAGATCGAAGTAGTTGAAACTCTTATCGCTGTTTGAGCCATTAACTTTACCCCAAGTGGATCCCAGCTGGTCTTTGGTACCAGTATCTTTGATAAGTTCAACGATGGCGTTCTTATTTTGGTACGTGGGGTCGCCAGCCGGAATAATGTGGGCACTGCTAGTCATATTAGTATTACCTGAATATGATGTGGGAGTGTCCATCAAGTCGGAAATCTTTGTCATACCAGGAGGTGTATTTTGATAAACCTCTTTGGTTGTGGGCGTTGCTGCCTGAGTAATGTTATTTTGTGTATATATACCAAGTATGAATACTAATATAATAGATATCGTAAGGGAAAAAAGATGATTGTGTGTTTTCATGATATATACCCCGTATAAATAATGGTATTAATATTTGTATAAACAGGATACTATATTTATTAATGAAAACGGATTCAATAAACAAAAATATTTATTGTTAAAAGCGATAATTTATTTTGTAACATAAAACCTAATATTTCAGAACCAGCTCAATATTGTGTACAATGATATACGAGAGGGGGTAATAATATGGCAATGAAACCCCAGAAAATCGTGAAAATACTGCGACAACATGGTTTTGTCAAAAAGTCACAGAATGGATCACATTTAAAAATGTATAATCCCGATACTAATGTGACGCTACCAGTACCAATTCATCATGATAAAGAGCTCGAACATGGAATTGAGAGTAAAATTTTGAAGCAGGCTGGCATTAAGGTTACCGATATTTAAATAAGGTTATGTAATGAACTTTTCATTGAAAGAGTCATTACATAGCCTTATTTTTGTATCGAAATTTAAATTAGTATTGCCATACTTAGTTGTCAACGACGTGAAAGTAAGTCTATTATTGATAGTGTATTTTTTTGTAAGAGAGGTTTATTTATGAAAAGCAAACATAGTATTTTGACGCTGTTTGCGACCAGTTTTATGTCGTTCATGCAACTGCTTGATGCCAGTATCGTTAATGTGGCGATACCTAGTTTAACCAAGGATCTGCATGTACCAATGAATCGGGCCGAGTGGATCGTGTCGGTCTATCTGATTATGATCTGTATGTTATTGCTATTCTGGGGGAGAATGGCAGATCAGATTGGATACATTAAAATTTTTCAAACAGGGACTATTTTCTTTACGATTGGTTCATTTATCTGTGCTGTGAGTCCATCGTTATATATTTTGTTATTTGGTCGAATTGTTCAAGGCCTTGGAGCCAGTATGAGTATGGCCACTAACATTGGTATCATTGCGATGATTTTCCCAATGAGTCAGCGTGGTCGAGCTTACGGTATTAACAGTATTATTGCTCAGTTAGGGAATATTTCTGGACCGGGATTAGGTGGTCTGGTATTGAGCGTGTTGTCCTGGCACTGGATATTTATTATTAATATTCCTATTGGGATTATTGTTTATATTTATGGACGTTTTATGTTTCCTAAGGAAGAACGTCGAGTTGAGAAGGTATCTTATGATTGGATTGGTCTAATCACTTATGCCGTTGCAATAGCTACATTCTTTGTCAGTATCTTCATGGGACAAGACATTGGTTTTGGCAATCGAGCCGTTATATTAACTTTCTTAATCAGCTTGATATTCTGGATTGGTTTTGTTTACGTGGAAAAGCATCTAGAGTCGCCCTTGATCAATTTCAAGATTTTTAAGATATCACGGTTAACATTGAGTTTGGTCAGTGCCCTGATTGTCTTTTCAATTGGTTACTATGCCAACGTTATAATGCCGTTTTATCTAACTGATTTCAGATCATTAAGCACTGCATTGACTGGATTGATTATGATGGCAATTCCATTTGCTAATGTAATTGCAGCACCGATTGCGGGCTATTTCACTGATAAGTATAACGCCGCTAGTGTATCGATTTTTAATTTATTTATCTATGCCATTCCACTGATATTCTTGATGAGAGTGTCAGGAACTGATAATTTGGTATTATTTACTTTTATGCTATTATTCCTCGGTGTTGGTAATGGTGGATTCCAGAATAATCCAATGATTATGGGTTACGCTCCTCGAGAGTATCAGGGAATCGCCGGTAGTTTAGCTGCTTTATTTAGAAATCTAGGTATGGGTATTGGTGTCAGTATGGCAACGACTAGTCTCTATTACGGTATGAGTCTAAAAGCTGGAAAGCAGATTGCTGATTATCCAACTGCTCATCCGAACTGGTTCTTGAGTGGTATGCACTTTGCCTATTTGACGGCACTGATTCTCCTAATTGTCGCTATCGTATTAGTCTATATGATTAATCGAATTGATAAGGATAAAGCCAAGTCGTAAAGATTCGAATAAATTAATGGTTAACTTTGTCGCTCTAACTTCATTTTTAGTATAATGTAGTGAAAAATAGAATGAAGAAAGGCGGTCGGGCAATGGAACCAATTTATAATTTTAGGGAAACTGAGATGAATGGTGGAATTATTAATTTCAGAGATTACCAAGGTAAGGTTCTGTTAATCGTTAATACCGCAAGCAAATGTGGTTTAGCTCCACAACTGGAAAGTATTGAAAAACTTTATAACAAGTACCGAATTCAAGGTTTCGAAGTTTTAGGTTTACCATCCAACCAATTTCGTCAGGAGTTGGGCAGTGAAGAAGAAATCAGTGAATACTGTCAGGTTCACTATGGAGTCACTTTTCCCATGACTCGTAAGATAGTAGTCAATGGTCTTGATGAGGATCCACTTTTTACTTATTTGAAGGATCAATCTGGTAAGGGTAAAATCAAATGGAATTTTACTAAGTTTTTGATTGATAAGGAGGGCAATCTGTTGAAACGTTTTGCTCCCATCACTAAACCAGAAAAAATGGAAAAATTAATTATTGAAGCGCTAAAAAAATAGACCACAGGACTAACGTCCCGCGGTCTATTTTTTTTCTTTAGTGAAATCTAGCATGTATTTTGCGGCTTCATCCAGAGATTTTAGATGATGCTTTTGACGAATTTCTTCTAATTTTTGTTGTGACTTAGGACTTAATTTGGAAACAGAGAACTTATTTTCTTCTTTACTCATATCCATTACCTTTCTAATAAACTACTTTAGTTAATGATTCTAAGCTAAAAATCACTTTCAATGCAAATAAGTTGTTTTTTTCCTGGATTAAATAAATTGTGCGAGAAACCTTGGAGTGGTAGGCTTGCAAATGATATATGCTTATGTTGCAATTTCATTTATCAATCGTTAATTAAGAGGAATGGGTGGTGAAAATATGTTTTTAGCAATAAAAGAGATTCTTCACAATAAAACTAGATATTTTTTAGTTGTCTTTACGGTTTTTCTGATTAGTTATATGGTCTTCTTTCTAACTAGTTTAGCTGTCGGTCTAGCTAGGGGAAATAGAACGGCTGTTGATCAGTGGAATGCTGAATCGGTAGTTGTTTCCAGCTATTCTAACAAGAGTTTAACAGTATCGAATATTCCTGAAAATTCGTATAAGGATTATCAGAATAAAGATGTTGTACCGATGGGCCAAATGACAGTCGTTACTAAGCTAAAGGGGTCAGATAAAAAAGTTAATACTAATATTTTTGGTGTCAACTGGAATAGCTTTATCAGCCCAAAACTAACAGTTGGTCGGATGCCAAAGAATGATAAGGAAGTCATTGCCGACTCGAAGTTAGGTAACGACAATATCAAATTGAATTCCAAAGTGAAGATCAATGGTAGTAAGGATTTCTATAAAGTTGTCGGACTAACGCAGGATAATAGTTTTTTCACTGTACCGATAATTTTCACTGATCTCAATACTTTTAGAACTTTGAAATACGGTTCAGATCAGGTTAAAAATATCAGTGCTTTAGTGGTTCGTGATAAAACGAAAATTAAAAAATCAGGACTATCGCAAATTACGATTCCTGATTTGATTAATCATATTCCGGGCTACACGGCTCAGATTATGGTCTTTGCCTTCATGATTGGCGCAATGATTATCATCACATTTTTAATCATTGGTATTTTTATGTATATTATTACGATTCAGAAAATCAGTCTTTACGGGGTTATGCGGGCACAAGGGATTCGCACGGCCAGAATTGTAACGGCGTTATTCTATCAAATCCTAATTCTAACAGCTTTAGGAGCTGGACTGGCATTAGTAGCGATTGCCTTAACTCAACTGGGATTACCGAAGACGGTACCGTTTTATAGCAATTGGCCAGCCTATGGATTGTTGACCGTGGCGATTATGATTATGGCAGTTTTAGGTGGCACGTTGTCAATGCACAAAGTTTTGAAAATCGATCCGTTATCCGCAATCGAAGGAGGTTAAAATTATGCATTTGATTGAAGTAAAAGATGTGGTGAAACAATATGGTTCTGGCCGTACACTGGTCGAAGCATTGCACAAAACCAATTTTACCCTCGATAAAGGTGAGTTTAACGCAATCATTGGTCCATCTGGCTCAGGTAAAACGACGCTACTGACCATTTTAGGACTTTTGCAGACACCAACGTCCGGTGAAATCTTTGTCGGTGGAAAAGATGTTACTAAGTTGAGTGCCAAGAAAAAAACTGATTTACGTTTTAATAAATTTGGTTTCATCTTGCAAGCATCTAATCTGATTCCCTTTCTAACGGTTAAAGAACAGTTCAAATTGGTTGATAAGTTTACGCCAAGTAACAAGGAGAAAATGAATCAAACTGATTTATTAAAGATGTTAGATCTGACTGATGTAGCGATGAATTATCCTAGCAATCTGTCTGGTGGTGAACGCCAACGAGCTGCAATTGCTAGAGCTTTGTACAATAATCCCGATGTGATTCTAGCTGATGAACCAACGGCTAGTTTGGACTCAGAACGGGCTAAACAGGTTGTGGGGTTACTTGCTAAAATTGCTCATGAATATCATCGTGGTGTGATTATGATTACCCATGATACTCGGTTGTTGGATTCGACGGATCGAGTATTTGTGATGCGGGATGGGACTTTGACTGAAGAGAAGAAATAACCATGGTTCTATGCTTTATAGTGGAAACGAGTTCCACAGGCCAGATTCCTGTGCTTTGCCTGACTTCACGAACTGCCTGCTTCGCAGTCAATTCGCAAAGTCCTGCAAATGCTCAGAATCTATACGGGCCTGTTCCACTCTCTATCTGAAACGAGCTACGCAGACCAATTTCTTCCGGTTTGCTACAGAACTGAAATTATCCGCAAGTTCGGCGGCTAATTCCAGTTCTTAGGCAAATCCTCGGAAATTCCCAGGCCTGCTTCGCTCTCTATTCATTGCACAATGATCGTTCAATTAACTCATGATCAACATGGGTATCGCCCCAGGTGCAGATGGCATCTAAAATTGGAATTAATGATTTACCATTCTCACTTAAATGATACTCAACATGTGGTTCAGCGGTTTTGAAATCGTGTCTGATGATTAATTCATCAGCCTCCAATTCACGTAATTGGTTGGTCAATGTTTTATGTGAAACATTTTGAATGTGGCGTTGTAATTCACCAAAGCGGCTGTGGCCGGTCTCGGCTAGTTCATAAAGAATAATGATTTTCCATTTTCCTTGAATCATCTGCATGGTTGCGTCGAATTCGTTTAAATATTTTGCCATAAGTTTTCCTCTTAGTTTTCCACAGCTAGTAACCTGAAAGTGCGTACTTGTTGTTAACAATACCTGCCATTATACTTTAAAGCGTTGAAAAAATCTTTTGAAGTATTAGGATACAAAATATATGAAAAAACTAGTTGTAATTACAGGTGCAAGTTCAGGTTTTGGTGCTGAAATTGCTAAAATTTTTAATGCGGATGGTTTCCCATTATTGCTACTGGGACGTAGAACTGAGAAGCTCGAACAGGTGGCTGCTGGTATGGAAAATGTCATGACTGAATCAGTTGATGTAACTGATTATGATCAATTCGAAAAAGCTATTCGTAAGGCAGAAGCCAAATATGGTAAGACAGATTTGTTAGTTAATAACGCTGGCGTTATGTTGTTAGGTAACGTTCAAGTCCAAAACCCTAAAGAATGGCAAACAATGTTGGATACTAACGTTATGGGTGTCTTAAACGGTACACAAATTGTCCTAAACGATATGCGTGAACGTGAACATGGTACAATTTTGAATATGTCTTCAATTGCTGGTAAGAAAACTTTTGTTAATCACGCAGCCTATGTAGCTTCTAAGTTTGGAGTACACGGTTTGTCAGAAACTATTCGTGAAGAAAATTCAGCCAAAAATGTTCGTATCATGATGGTGGCACCAGGTGCGGCGGAAACTGAACTATTAACACATGTGACAAGTCAGTCAGCTTTGAAAGACTATGCCGCTTGGGAAGAAACTATGGGTGGAGTGGTACTTGATCCTAAGCACGTTGCTGAAACGGTTAAATTCATGTATGACATGCCTCAAGAAGTTAACATTCGTGAAGTTGATATTGCAACTACACGTCAAGATTCTTAATATTGATTAGTCTCGATTACAAGTCGGGACTTTTTTCATTGCGCGGATGTTGACGATAACGATAGGAGTCTCATCAAAAGTTACTCGTCCTTTTTGAGGTTCGATCTTTTTAAGATAGCCTTTGAGATGTTCGTAATAACCAGATTGATCATTAAAGTAATTAACATCTACCTTTAACGGATGAGTTTTTAAATAGTTAAGTTGTTGCATAATACGTGTTTCTTGTTCAGCACTGGAGTATTTTTTACGAGCATAGTTTTCAGATTTTTCTTTGATCAAAGTACTGAAACCATCTAAAGCTCCAAAGGGAGCAAACTGGGCAGCTCGATCAATTTGTTCCATTGGTAGGTGGCGTTTGGAAGGGCGATAAGGCAGATCCATGATATCTTGATAAGTGGAAGTATCATTAAAAATTTGTTGTTCAATTAACTTTTTCTCATCCATTATGCGTGGTGGCCTCCAATTTGGTTGTTTCGCTCAATAGTTGTAGAACCCTCGACTAAGTCAGAAGCCTTTAGAACGATGTTACGACTCCCAAATTTTTTCTGGAGATCGAGAATAGTTTCCTGAATCTTGCGGTCACGATTACGCTCAATTTGCGAATGTTGGTCTTGGATGATTTCATTTTGAGTATTTGAAAATAAATCAGTCTGCTTAAAAACCTGACGTCTTTGGGCAAGTTGTTCATCGGTTAAATTGTTGGCTGTGAGGGTGACACGACGAATCAACATTTTGCTATTGATATTGTCTTCATATAACTTTTTAAAAATTTGACGGAGCTCGTTTGATGAAGAAGTGAAGGCATCCAGTTTAATGTGATTGTGAGCGGGCTTGGGCGTTTTGCGACCGTAATAGTCATCGACCAGTTCACCATTGAAACTGTTGTCGATCTGCAAACTCTTGATATCGTAATCAACGATAAGACCCACACAGTTAGTTACTACTTTCTTTTGAACCAAATCCAGTGCTAGATTATCACTCATACCGCGAACAATCTTTAATCCATCATCATAGGAAGTAGGTTTCATCAAAACTTGACTCGAGTAGAGACCATGATTGTCGGAACGATAATTCTTGATGTCGGCGAGTGTAGCAGTTTCGTGTCCCCAAGCATGATCGATTAACAATTCTGCGTTCTTTCCGAATTCACGATAGAGTATTTCTTCGTTCATTTCATCAGACAAACTGCCCAAAGAACAGCGGGCAATATCACCCATAGTATTCAAGCCTAATTTTTCTAAGCGTTTTGAGTAGCCACGACCTATGCGCCAAAAGTCAGTCAATGGTTGGTGAGCCCAAAGCAATTGTCGATATTGATGTTCATTCATTTGCGCAATACGGACACCGTCTTGATCTCCAGGGATGTGCTTAGCTACAATATCCATCGCTACTTTTGCTAGATAGAGGTTAGTACCAATACCAGCTGTGGCCGTGATACCAGTTTCCGATTGAATCTCTTGAATGATCGTTTTGGCTAATACATGTGGAGTGACGTGATGAGTCTCTAAATAATCGGTAACGTCCATTAGGACCTCGTCGATTGAATAAACGTGAATATTTTTAGCCTCGATGAATCGTAAATAAATTCCGTAAATTTCAGCACTCTTGTGCATGTAAAAGTTCATTCGTGGTTTGACCACTTTATAGCCAATTTTTAGGGTGGGTGATTTCAATAAATGTTGGCGGTCAATTGAAGAATATCTGGTCAAACGATGGTGGGGAGCACTATTCATTTTTTCCCGATTGAGTTTGTAGACCATCCGTTCGACTTGGAATAATCTTGGCCGCCCGGGAACGCCAAACTTTTTAAGGGCAGGAGACACGGCAAGACAGATCGTTTTATCTGTTCTGGAATTGTCCGCAACGACTAAATTATCATTTAAAGGGTTCAAATTATGGGCAATGCACTCAACTGATGCGTAGAATGATTTCAAGTCGATTGCCATATAAGTTCTTTCTTTAGCCATTTTCGTATCCCTTTCCCAAACGTATGTTCTTTTGAAATTATACCATTACAATTTGTACGTTTAAATGATTAAGTTTATAATTGAAAGATAGATAATTATTTTCAGTAAACATCATGTTTATACGCTGTAAAGATAAGACATTGCACGTCGTGTGGGTCTTATTTTTTATGGAATTTATATAGGGGAAGAAGTAAGGATATGAGTAGGAACAGAAAGATTTTGGTTACTTTCGCATTAGTTTTGTCGAATATGATGGCGGGACTTGATGCGACAATTATTAATACGGCTTTACCGGCAATCATCAGTGATTTGCATGGTATTCAGTATATGGGCTGGATCGTTGCTATTTTCCTTTTAGGAATGGCCGTTTCGACACCGTTATGGAGCAAATTTGGTGAGAAACGTGGTAATAAAGTTGCCTACATTACTGCTACGATTGTCTTCATGATTGGTGCGTTATTTCAGGGGTTAGCGCCGAATATCATCTGGTTTATCACTGCTAGAAGCGTCATGGGAATAGGTGCCGGAGGAATGAATACAATTCCGTTCATTATCTATTCACAAATATTCAAGAATATTAAACGCCGTTCCCAAGTTATCGGTATTGCTTCAGCTGGATTTAGTGGAACTTCAATTATTGGTCCGTTGATTGGTGGCTGGATCGTTGATACCTTCAGTTGGCATTGGGTATTCTACATTAATTTGCCACTAGCACTAATTTCTATCCTTATTATTGCGTTCTTCTTCAAGATCAAAGAAAACTTGAATCACTCTAAAGTCGATTATCACGGTGCCATCTTGATGGTATTAGGTCTATCTTCAATCTTAGTGGGAATCCAGTTATTAGGTGTTTCCTCAATATTTGTAACTTTAGGCTTCATTATCGTTGGACTTTTACTGATCTGGTGGATGTCACGAGTCGAGAATCGTGTCGATGATCCAATTGTTCCTAATCGCTTGTTCAAAAATGAGAAACTAGTGATTGATTTAATCCTGTTTGCCTTATTGTGGGGTTCGTTCGTGGCCTTCAATATCTACATACCAATGTGGGCGCAAGGAATTATGGGGTTGAGTGCCTTGATTGGTGGTATGACACAAATACCAGGTGCCATCGCCAACTTCATCGGTTCTGAATTAGAACCTTTGATTCAAAGAAAAATTAGTCGTTACTCGATCATTGGTATCGGGGCAATTGCTTTTCTGATCTCGTTTGCGGGATTGTATTTTGCAAAACAAACCGCTAGTTACACATTCCTATTGATCATGGGGGTCTTTGAAGGATTTGGTGTCGGTATCTGTTTCAATGCCTTATTGATTGCCGTTCAATTTGATGTTGAAGAACGGGATGTTCCAATCTCAACTTCATTTGCTTATTTAGTTAGAATTTTGAGTCAGACTTTCATGTCCTCAATTTATGGAGTTATTTTGAATATTGCTTTGATACGTGGAGTTAGCCAAAGTCATGGTAATATCACGATGTCAATGATGAACAAGTTGAGTAATGCCGCTGATGCGAAGTATTTGCCACAACATTTGATTCCAGAGATGAGACGAATCTTTTTCCAAGGAATTCACAGCATCATGCTAACGGCGATGATCTTGATCATATTAGTTATTGTTATTTTACTGTATCTATTTAGACGTGAACATTTAGCACACAAGGCTTCGTAAGTTGAAGCCTTTTTTTGTTATAATCAAAGTAATCGTTTTCAAAAAGAGGGTCAAAATGAATAATATTGAGCGTATGCAACAAGGAAAAGTTTACAATCCGGATGAGCCAGAACTAATGCAACAACAAATTGCTGCTCAAGAAAAAAATGACGCCTACAATGCTTTAAAGAGAAGCAATTTTAAAGGCCGTACACGTCTATTGAAAGAGATGTTTGCGCAAATGGGAGATAATTCGATGATTGAGATTCCTTTTTACGCTAACTGGGGCGGTCAGCACGTTCATTTCGGAAGCGGCGTTTATGCCAACTTTAATCTCACTCTGGTTGATGATGGAGAAATCTTTGTCGGCGATAGTACCATGTTTGGCCCCAACGTAACAATTGCAACGGCCGGACATCCAATTTACTCGCCGTTACGAGCAAAGACTCATTATCAATTCAATAAGTCAGTTCACATTGGAAAGAATGTTTGGTTAGGTGCTAATGTGACGGTATTGCCAGGAGTTACAATCGGTGATAATACTGTTGTTGGTGCCGGCAGCGTCGTTACAAAAGATTTACCATCTGATGTTGTAGCCGTGGGAACACCTTGTAAAATTTTAAGACCAATAAACCAGCATGATCACGATTATTTTTATAAAAATGAAAAATTAGATGTTTGGAAATAACAAAGCGTCCTGAATTGCGGAATTTACTTAGATTAATTAAAATGGATTATGATTTGAATTTTGTCGGTACAAAGTGGGAGGTAAATTTTGACAGCACGTACTTTATCGAAAGAGAAAATCGTTAGTATCGCAGTCGAAATTATAAATAATCAAGAGACACTAACTTTTACCAGACTAGGTAAGTTGTTGGGCACACGTCCACAGGCTATTTATAACTATTTTCCAAATGTAATGGCTCTAAAAGTCGCCGTAGCGAATAATTTTTATAAGCAACTAGCCCAGCGTTTAGAGGCTGATCTCTTAGCGCTTTCTGGCAAACAAGCGGTAAAGACCTTTGCTAACGTCAGCGTTCAATATTCCCTAGGTCATTTTCTGGTTGTTAAACAAATTTTGAGTATTCCCAAAGATAAATTAAATTCTGATGACTCGAATAATGGCTATATGATGATTCATAAAATATTGAATGAATTATTAGAATCTTTAGTTGATGATAAAAAATCTCAGTTAATAATTTTGCGAATGTTGAGTAATTTGATTATAGGTGAAATTGTTAATGACAGAAATAATCGTTTTGACAGAAACCTAATGTCTACACGTGATAGCTTTGATAAAATGTTAGATATAACGCTACTTTCACTGTAAAAAAGCAGTAAATAGTGCATGTAGTCTTACATGTACAATGTATTTTTAGTGCTGTGCATTTTTTGATATTTTAATGATGTTAGAAAAAATATCGTTGTAGGAGGGAGTGCATATGCGCAGCAAGTTGAATTATGATATGTTGCATCCAACGTATAAGGCGTTATACGACATTGTTGGAGAAGATAATTTACTGAAGATATATGAGTTATTTCGAGGAACACAGTTACAATTGCCTATGAAAATGTACGATCGGGTTGCTTTGAAAGAGGCCATTCGTGATGGAAAATTAGACAATATGACTAATCAAGAAATCTCATTGGAATTCGGTTATTCGCCACGTTGGATCAAGAGTATCAGGGAAAAGAATATTAACAAGAAATAAAAAAATTCCACTAATTCATTTTCAGAATTAGCGGAATTTTTTATTGGTCATAAATAGTTCTAAGACTTTCTATATCAGATGAAGACAGTGTGGTTACACCTTGGTCGATTGGGTACATGACAGAATTGGTATCTGAACTATGTGCCAAACCTAGAGCGTGTCCTAACTCATGTACAGCAACGGATTCTGAAATAGAAAGGTTTGAATATTCAAGATTTAATCCAGCTTGAGCACTGTTGATAGCATAGTGGTTGATCACTAGTGATGAAGGACCACCATTTCCTAGTTCAACAGTGTTGGAACCAGCGTTTTCTATTTTTTTGTTATAAACAAAGAAAGTGATGCTGTTTTTATTAGTTTCAGCTTCACCTGGAACTAAACGCACAATACCAGTTTTGTTATAGGTATTGATAGCGTAGATAAAAACATTTTGAACTGATTCAGGGACGTTTTTCTTAAAGTGAAAGTAGTACGTATTGGAAATCGTAACATCTTTCAAAGGTCCCTCGATGGGCGTTGCATCTTTGCCCACTTGCTTATCATTGGTGGCTTCTTTAGTGCCACTTAACTTACGATTAACGGAAGCTTCTAGTGAATAAAGGTAAGGTTGTATCTTAGTGTTAGTTTCTCGAACTTGTTCCCGAACTTGTGGTATAAATTTGGGGCTCTTAGTGGCAACTAATACTATTGATGCTAAGATAAGCAGCCATATCCATGATTTTCGTTTCATAATAAGTAATACTCCTTTGAGAACCATTGAATATCCTCATTATGATAAATGTTTGGCTTTTAAAAGTCCAATGATTTAATTACAAGCCTTTTTTCTGTGGCTTTTTGCTAAATACTAATTGGTATAACGAAAGTATGCCCGTCAACCGCAAAAAATCTGTGGGCCACTGGAACGTGGTGGACACGACTTGAAGCTAATAATTCCGCACTTTGTGCGCAATCATGGATCTCCAAGCTCGGTCTTATACTAACCTTGCTACGCAAGCTAAGTATAATGGCACCACTGAGGGCCCACAGACTTTTTGCGGTTGACTATATCCTTGGCTCTAATATTATCGAATAAAATTGCAGTGTTTAGAGATCCTTTGATCCTATCTAATCAAATGGAAATATTAAATTAAAAGAACGACTTCTGTTAGGCATTCAAGATATACGGTAATATACTTAAATGCCTTAATAGAGGCCGTTCTTATTTTTGAAGACTTTTTCGTTTAGGGCTGACCCAAGTTCCAGAGCCAAAGCCGAGAATAGTTTTCATTGCTGGAATGAATGTCATAACGACGGTAATTGGATTTACCATCCAATAAAAAAGGATGTATAGGGGCGAAAAGAATACGTATTTCATTTTGGCACCATGGTGATCTAGCAATAAGGCTGTTAATAGTTGAAGTAAGCCTGCAATTAATTCGAAGGTCACGAAGATAAAGGAGATGGCTAGTGCGTGGAAGATACGTTCATAATTGCCGTGGATTGCAAACCAGATCATTAAAAGAATGAAGGCTATTGAGGTAATGACGAAGAAAAAGGACCAGATGATTGATAAGGTTGAATCGATGAACATCGACATTTGGTATCGTCTCTTAATGGGATGGAAAATAAATTTCTTGAGATTAGTTAACCAGACTTCTGTACCACCTTGAGCCCAACGTTTTCGTTGTTTATAGAGATCACGAATTGTTTCGGGGACATTCATATGAAAAATAATGTTGGGAGCAAATCTTGGTACTGCACCGATTGTTTGGTGATCCCAAGCGATACTGATATCTTCTGTGGCTCGGTTTTGTCGGAATCCACCTACATCAATAAGAAAATCTTTTTTGTACAAAGTATTAGCACCACTATAAGCGTACATTGAATCATTAATGGAACTCTGGCTTCGCTTAATAACTCCGACAATACTGGAGAATTCTACAGTTTGAGATTTACCTAAAAGGGAAGTTCGATTCTGCACATCCATATTGGCAGTGACGGCTGAAGTGTTCATATCCTGTGCATGAATAAAGAAGTTCATATATTTCATCAATGCGTCAGGTTCGGGGATGGTGTCAGCGTCATTACTTAAAATATATTCGCCTTTGGCAAAATGCATACCGATATTGAAAGCATGGGCCTTACCTTTATTTTTAATAATGTTGATAGTTCGTAGTTGTGGATACTTCTCTTGAAGATCTTTAATAATCTCGGCGGTCTTGTCAGTTGATCCGTCATTCATAACTAGAACCTCATAGTTACTGTAATTTAAGTTTTCAAATAAATAAGTGATAGTTTCTTCTATCATTACTTCTTCATTGTGGGCAGGAATCATGATAGTTATCATGGGTTGTCTATTTGGAGGAATATTTTTCCAAGTGTTGTCTTCCTTATCAGTTTTGATGAAACGGTATGAAATAGCACCAAAGAACCACAAAAAGGACCCTGTAATAGGGTAGAGACAAAGAATTAGAAGACAAGTATTGAGAATAGTGCCTAAAGTTGTGGATTCAAATAGATGATCGATAAAAATATTGGACATATTGTTTCCCCTAATCTAAATCGTTAATGTCGTGCGCATCGTAGAGTTTTTGTATTTCGTCAGTATCAAGATTTTGTTCTGGTTGGACATTGTAGGTTCGGACATTTTCACGAAATTCTTTGTTGCCAAAACGTTTATCGATAAAAGTATCAATAGTGTTTTCACGCTTCTTTTGGTTGATGGGATTGAAAGTTGGCCACTGTTGAACAAGACGTTGACGCTTGCGATTTTGGATGATCGTCATACTAATTGAAAATATTCCTGACATAACAAAGGCGAAAAGTAAGATAACGCCGATAAAATGAATTTCCAGAATACCTTCGGAATATGACCAAATATGAGGAATTTTAGGATCAAAACTGGCCCAAAAGGCGGTAACGGTTATTACAATTGGAATAATAACTGCTAACCAACCGATTAGACCTATTAGTGTTTGAAAAATTTTTAATAGCCAGTGGCCTTTTTCAAAATATTCGTCGGTATATAATTGTTGTTTATTCTCTTGTTTCTTTGACATCGGTATTCTCTCGAATTTTCTTAGGATTTTCAGGATGACCAAAAAGGTACCCTTGTCGAGTGTTGATATTCAGGAAGGAGGCTAGATCCTCATCGGCCTTGTTTTCAATTCCCATTAAGATCAATTCAATATTATTTTCTTTGGAGATCTTATTCCAAGATTGCAAATTCAAATCTAGCCATGTATTAGGATCTTCTTTACGAAAGGCACGCATGGAACATTTGATCGTATCGACAAAAGGTAACATCCATTCGATCTGATGCAAGCTTTTCATCTCTGAACCGACGTTATCGATACTGAATTCCATACCATATTCTTTGGCGCTTTTAATTCGGCTCTCGAAGAGATAATGATTGATATGTTTAGGACCATAAGCGGAAGTGTATTCGACTGAAAGTTGCATAGGTTCTATTTTAGAAATAGCCCAGCGAACAAAGTACTGGAAGTCGGAACTGATAATTTGGTTATATTCTAAATTGATTGAAAGACGAATTTTTTCGGTAGGTAATGATTTGAAGGTGTCTTCTAAGAGAAAAATCACTCGTTGTAATGGTAATGAATCTAGTTGTTTTGGAAGAGTCCAAGTATCGTCAGGATTGTGCTGACGTAAAAGACATTCATAGCCGATGGTCTTGCCGGTATGATCGACTTGTTTTTGAATGAAGTATTTTAAATTGAAGTCTTTATTCTCTAAATAGTTGTTACTGGTTTTTCTAGATTTCCAATAATAAATTATGATAGTGATTATAAAAATTATTAATGTTATCACAATTAGTCTTAACAAAAATCTTTCTAAAAAAGCTAGATCCATTCTAAATCTCCTGATTCCTATTTTAAGGATATAAAATGCAAACTAGGGTATTATACACCGTGGTAGGGATGTTTTATATTAAAAATGACACCGTCAATGTAACTATTTATTCCAAAATAATAATCAATTATGAATATATTGTTAATATCTAAAAATAATAAATTTGTTTTTTGATATACAAGTTGGCTTTTGAAAGAATTAAGCACTTTCGATGTACGAGTATACCAATTGTGGATGGCGTTTTGGTAATTCACTGTTATCAGTATAAAATCTATATTACCAATGAATATATAATATAAGCATATGTTCAACATTTACCTTAAAATTTATTCGCATAAATATTGACTATGAAATAAGCCCTCTATATAATGTAAGCGTACTCAAATAATGGAATTATTTCAGAAGGACTGAGCATTATGAATAATCAAATATTGATTTCATTGGTAGCTCCTGTTGATGGGAAGTTGATGCAACTTTCTCAGGTTAAAGACCCGGTCTTTTCTCAAGGACTGATGGGACAAGGATTTGCTATTGAACCGACAGACGGAAACATTGTTTCACCAGTTTCGGGAACGGTGACGTTAGTTTCAGAGACTAAGCATGCTTTCGGTATCAAGACAAAAGATGGTGCAGATATTTTGATTCATCTGGGGATTGATACTGTGGAACTTAAAGGTCAACCATTTACGGTGTCCATTAAGCAAGGCGACCAAGTTACAGCCGGTCAAGAAGTTGTCAAGATGGATTTGAAGATGGTTACTGATGCAGGCAAGCAGAAGACTGTTATTCTCGCCATCACGAATAGTAACGATATATTAAAGCAGTTTATGACGAGCAATTTTGATCAAGATGTAAAGGCCGGAACAACTGTGGCGGCTGCATCTGTTAATCAGGCTCAAGAAAAACAACCTGCCAAAGTAGGCTCGGGTAAGTATGATCAATTAGCCGCCGATATTGTTAAAAACGTTGGTGGTACTGAGAATATCAACAGTTTGATTCACTGTATTACTAGATTACGTTTTTATTTGAAAGATGATAACAAAGCCAATGATCAAGCAATTGAAAATTTGGATGGAGTTATCAGTGTTGCCAAGGCTGGTGGCCAATACCAAGTCGTTATTGGACAAGCCGTTACAGACGTTTATGACGCCGTTATAGCTCAAATTGGTACCCAATATGCAAATAACTCAGCTACAGCCGAGGCGGTGGCTCAAACCACTAAAGAAGCCAATAAAGCTAATGAACCTAAGGATTTTTGGTCAAAAATTAAAAGTGGCCTCAGCAACTTCATTGGTGTTTTGACTGCTTCAATGATTCCTATCATTGGGATTTTAGCCGGTTCAGGTATTTTAAAAGGTATCTTGGCTGCTTTGACAGGATTCAAAGTATTATCCACGACCAGTGGTACTTATGCCATTCTTAATGCGGTCGGAGATGCAACTTTCTATTTCTTACCAGTTATTTTAGGATTTACCGCCGCTAGAAAATTGGGTTCAGATCCAATCGTTTTAGCAATTGTCGGAGGAATTATTATCTATCCTAATCTTGTGGCTTTGGCTGGAAAAGCCAGTACTGCAAGTACCACTTTTTTAGGAATCCCCACAACGTTAGTTTCATACACTTCATCAGTTTTCCCAATTATCGTAGCTGCCTGGTTAGGTAAGTATGTTGAGAAATTCTTGAAGAAAGTCATTCCGCTCTATCTCAGAAGTGTTTTTGTACCTATTATTGAAGCATTGGTTCTTAGTTTAGTTATTATTATTGGTGTTGGGCCAATCATTACCGTTCTAAGTAAAGGTTTATCAAATGGTTTAGTTGCTATTTACAGCTTTAGTCCTACACTTTCTGGATTAGTACTTGGTGGTGTTTATCAGACAATGGTTATTTTCGGCCTACACTGGGGACTTATTCCTATTATTATTAATGATATTGCAACAAATGGTCACAGTTATATCAATGCTATCGTATCAATTACAATGGTTGCTCAAGGTGGAGCAGTTTTGGCTGTCTTCTTGAAGACAAAAGATAAGAAGCTGAAGGAAGTTTCATTAGCAGCCGCTGTTTCAGCATTCTGTGGTGTTACCGAACCTGCACTGTATGGTGTCAATTTGAAGTACAAACGAATCTTTGTTGTTGCAAGTATTGCTAGTGCTTTAGGCGGTGCCTTGACCGGATTCTTAAGAGTTAACAATTATGCATTGTCCGGAGCTTTAATTGGATTCCCAGCCTTTATCACACCAGGTGTTGGTATTGGCAGCAATTTCTATGGATATTTGATTTCACATTATGGTACGCTTTTAATCTCAGTTGTTTTAGTTTATCTATTTGGTTTTACCGACAAAATGTTGGCCAAAAAAGCCGATCCCATGAACATGAATATAAAAACAGCTTAATAAGTTAAGGAGATATGCAGATATGGAGACGAAACAATACAATCTCACTATCTCTGATCACGATTTTAAGGTTAAAGGATATTGGCTCGATCAGGTCGATGACTTTGGACAAGAAGTTGATTTTCCGATAGTGATTATTTGTCCCGGTGGTGGATTTACCTTCCATTCACAAAGAGAAGAAGAACCGATTGCCTTGAGGTTCAATTCGTATGGAATGCATGCGGTGGTCCTAGAGTATCAATTGATTGGTGATGAACCAGTTTATCCCATTGCTTTACAAGAAATGGCGAAAACAATTGATTGGATCACAACGCAGGCAACAGCACATCATATTGATACGAAACGAATAATTCTAGCCGGATTTTCGGCCGGAGGACACGTTGTAGCGACTTATAACGGCGTTGCAACAAGTCCAGAATTAAGCCAGAAATATCATTTAGATCAGTATCAAGGAACTCATGCGGCCGTTATACTCGGATATCCGGTTATAGATATGACCGTAAAAGGCAGTTTCCCAGATGACGATCAAGCGCTTCATCAAATTACTGAAGATAAGAGCTTGTGGAAAGCACAGGAACTGGTAAATTCGCAATCCAAGCCGGCGTTTGTTTGGCAGACGCAGACTGATCAATTAGTTAAAGTCGTCAATACGATTAAGTATGTCGATCAATTGAACGATGTGAACGTGCCAGTTGAATACCATCTATTTGGGTCGGGAATTCATGGACTAGCCTTTGGGACATATGTGACTCAAAAGCCAGGGAAGAAGAAATATTTGAATTCATGGACTGCCAAGTGGATCGAGTTAGCTTTTAACTGGATGCAAATGATGAAATTTCTTGGATAAATAAATATCACAATTAGATGCCAGACGTATCTAGTTGTGATATTTTTTTTCGAAGTTAACTTGACAATTTTTAAGAAAGGGCTTACATTAATAACCGTTAAGAAAATAAATTAGACATGTAACTGGTAAAGCAGGCAGGATCTAAAAGAATCAGAGTAAATTCTGAATTTTTTAGGTGCTGTCTTTTTTTTGCGACTAATATCAATCGACTGTATTTCTGGTTCTAATGTTATTGGTCAAAATTATGCTGAATTTGAACGGAAACATGTCTGAGAGGAGTGAACGTAATGGCTATTCAAGATAGTGCAAGTCAAATTGTTAAATATGTTGGTGGAAAAGATAACATCAATACTTTGATCCACTGTTCTACTAGATTGAGATTTACTTTGAACGATTTCGATAAAGCAGATTTAGATAAGATTAAAGGTGTCGACGGTGTACTCGGTGCCGTTATCGCTGGTGGTCAATGCCAAGTTATCATCGGTAATGATGTTGTAGAAATGTTTGACGCTGTTCAAAATGTTTTGGGAAAAGGTTTTAAAGGCAATGCAACGGCTAAGTCAAAACAATCAATTGGGCACATTGTATTAGACTTTATCATCGGTGTCTTTCAACCATTGGTTCCAGCAATTGCTGGTGGTGGTATTTTAAAGGCACTTCTTATGTTAGTTGCCATGTTTGGCTGGATGAGTGACAAGAGTCAGACTTATCAAGTTCTAAATTTAATTGGTGGAGCACCACTTTATCTATTGCCTCTATTGGTAGCTGTTACGGCAGCTCAAAAATTAAATGTTAATCCGTTAGTCGCCATATCAGTTGTTGGTGTTTTGATATTACCTGATATAGCAACTATGTTAGCAAAGGGTACAGAGATTTTTGGATTACATGTTTTAAATGTTACTTATAGTTCACAAGTATTTCCCGCTATTTTAAGTGTTCTTTTATATGCGGCCATGGAAAAATTCTTTACTAAGTATTCTCCAAAGCCAATCAGAATTTTCTTTGTACCGATGATGTCAATGCTGATCACAGCACCACTTACATTGCTTTTCTTAGGACCTTTAGGTTACGTAGTTGGTCAATATTTTGTAAATATTATTTTATTCTTAAATACTCATTTAGGTTGGGTTGCCACAGCCTTGTTAGCTGGTGTTCTTCCATTCATGGTTGCCACTGGAATGCACAAACCAATGATTCCATACGTTGTTGCAACTTTTAGTTCTATGGGTAAAGAAGCACTTTATCTTCCAGCTTCACTAGCACATAATATTTCTGAGAGTGGTACTTGTTTTGCTGTCGCACTAAGAACTAAAGATTCTACTTTGAGATCTACAGCGATTTCTGCAGGTATTTCAGCTTTCTTCGGTATTACTGAACCCGCTTTGTACGGTGTAACTTTGCAACATAAGAGAGCATTATCCAGTGTTATTATCGGTAGTGTTGTTGGTGGTATTTACATTGGTATTGCCGGAATCAATGC
The DNA here is from genome assembly GCF_036913655.1 of Companilactobacillus sp. HBUAS56275. Classification (NCBI taxonomy): domain Bacteria; kingdom Bacillati; phylum Bacillota; class Bacilli; order Lactobacillales; family Lactobacillaceae; genus Companilactobacillus; species Companilactobacillus sp. HBUAS56275. The sequence goes on along the minus strand of NZ_JAYKKK010000003.1, from coordinate 376,989 downwards.
GTTCACGTTAGTTGGACCAGGATTAGCAAGTATGCCAATGTTTGTTGATAAGAGTGATCCAATGAACTTAATTAAAGCCTTTATCGGATTTGGTATTTCATTCGCAGTATCGTTTACTGCTGGCTTATTCCTATGGAAAAATGAAGAATCAACTGTAGATGATAAAGAGGAAAAAGATATCAACGTTTCTGAAGAATTAGACGCTCCCGTATCAGGTAAAGTTGTAGCTTTATCAGAAGTACCAGATGATGTCTTTTCACAAGGATTATTAGGAAAAGGAATTGCTGTAGTACCAAGTGAGGGAAAGCTTTATGCTCCTGCAGATGGTAAGATAGAAATGATTTTTGACACCAAACATGCTTTGGGAATGAAGACTAATTCCGGAGCTGAAGTGTTGTTCCATATTGGTTTAGATACAGTTCAATTAAATGGTAAATATTTCGATGTTAAAGTAGAACCGAATCAAGAAGTTAAAAAAGGTGACTTACTAGAAACCTTTGATTTAGATGCTATTAAGGAAGCTGGATTTAATCCAATAACTATGATGATTGTCACGAATCAAAATGACTATTCAGTTGATGCTGAAATTGAGAATCAAGCTGATAATGAAGGAATTCAACCAGTTTTGAATATTGCTAAGTTAGGAGTTTAATAATGGGATTAAAAAAAGATTTTTTGTGGGGTGGCGCTGTTGCTGCCAATCAAGTTGAGGGTGCTTGGAATGTTGATGGCAAAGGTCCATCAGTTGCCGATGTCGCTACATATAAACCTGAAGTGGATGTAAAAGATTACAGCAAGCAAGTTGGCGTTACGTCTGAAAGCATTCAAGAAGCTTTAAAGACTGACGATACAACTTACTATCCAAAGCGCCGCGGAATTGATTTTTACCATCGCTATCCTGAGGATATGAAATTATTTGGCGAACTAGGCTTCAAGACACTAAGAATTTCGATTGCTTGGACTAGAATTTTTCCAACTGGCGAAGAGACCGAACCTAATCAAAAGGGATTAGATTACTATAAAGATGTTTTCAAGGAAATGCATAAGAATAACATTGAACCTTTAGTGACACTGTCTCACTATGAGATGCCATTGAATTTAGCCATTAAATACAATGGTTGGGTCGATCGTCGTGTGGTCGATATGTTCAGGAGATTTTGCGACGCCTGTTTTAATGAGTTCAAAGATGATGTGAAATATTGGTTAACCTTTAACGAGATTGACAGTGTCACACGTCATCCATTCACCTCAGCCGGCATTATCCCGGACAAATCAGATAACTTGTTGCAAGATGAATATCAAGCTTTCCACAATCAATTTGTTGCGTCAGCGTTAGTTACCAAGGATTGTCACGAAATTATTCCTGGTAGCCAAGTTGGTTGCATGTTGACTAAGTTAACTGATTATCCTAATTCTTCCGATCCAAGAGATGTTTTGGCATCATTCAATAAAAATACGATGAATTATTTCCCTGGTGATGTGCAAGTCTTCGGAGAATATCCGAAATTAGTTTTGGACTACTTTAAGAAAAATAAGATTGAAATTAAAATGGAACCTGACGATTTACAAATATTAAAGGATAATACCGTTGATTTTGTTTCCTTTAGTTATTACATGTCGATGGTTTCTTCATACGATGAAGGAAATCTTGAATTGACTGCTGGCAATACAATTGTTGGTGGGAAGAATCCTCATTTGGAAACGACTGATTGGGGCTGGACTGTTGATCCAATTGGTTTAAGAATTTCCTTGTTACAACTTTATGATCGCTACCACAAGCCATTGTTCATCGTGGAAAATGGTATGGGTGCTAAAGATACTTTGACAGACGATAAAAAAGTTCACGATCAGTATCGAATTGACTACTTTAAAGCACATTTCCGTGAGATGATTAAGGCAGTTGATGCTGGTGTCGATTTGATGGGCTATACTAGCTGGGCTCCAATTGATCTAGTTAGTGCCTCAACGTCACAAATGTCGAAGCGTTATGGCTTTATCTATGTTGATGAGGATGATTTAGGCAATGGAACTTTGAACCGTTACAAGAAGGATTCTTTTGATTGGTATCAACACGTTATCAAGACCAATGGACAAGATTTAGATTAATGATAGGGAGGCGGTTTAGGGATGAAAATTAAGAAAGTTCTGAATTCCAGTGTTGTTTTGGCTGTAAATGATCAAAACCAAGAATTCATTCTCTTAGGTAAGGGAATTGGCTATGGTAAGAAAACTGGAGCAATTCTTGAAAGTGATTCCTACAATCAAGTTTTCGTACCAGTTAGTAATGGCAACGTTGAACAACTTCTAACTTCGATTGCCCAGTCGTCTCCTAAATTAATCGAAATTGCTCAAAAAATTATCAACTATGCCACTGAAAGTTTGAATACCAAATTGAGTGATGCACTCTATGTTTCCTTGTTGGATCACATGAAATTTGCATTGGAACGGGAAGAACATGGCATCGTTATAACGAATAAAGTTTATTGGGAAATTAAGACTTATTATTCTAAAGAATTTTCCGTGGGAACTTATGCCGTGAAACTGCTGAATGAAGAAATGGGAACTAAGTTCTCAGATCAGGAAGCTTCTAATATTGCCGCTCATATTATCAATGCTGAAAATGGCAGCGATGATCGTCGGGATGCATTAAAAGCTAGTCAAATTATTGGAAGAATCGTTAATATCATCAAGTATCAGTTTCAAGGTGGAATCAACGATTCAGCTCCCAATTTTCAACGTTGTGTCGTGCATATAAAATTCTTAGTGGAACGCATAATCGCAGATAATATGTTTGAAGACGCCGATCCAGCCATCTTTGCCATTGTTAAAAGTAAAGATGAACAGGCTTTTCAAATAGCTCAGAAAGTATCAGATTATATAAAAATTAAATTTGGTGAACCATTGACAGATGAAGAACTGATGTTGATGACGATGCAAATTCAAAGAATAGATAAATGAAAAGGATCACTTCTATTGAAGTGATCCTTTTTGAGTTCAGACAATCAAAGTAATGGCTGTTTACAATGATCATCAGATTATTATATTAATGGATTGGATAATTGCGGATGGTATTAATCTACTTAGTAACTTTTTGAATTTTTAAAATAAAGGGTATTTATTTTTATGGTTGTCCACAATTATCGGAAGTCATGTTCCAACAATCACCTATTTATAACGACCATTCCACTGAATTGCTGTAAATTTGGGCTTGTTATGACCTCTTCCTTAGTACATTTATATAGTACGATGTGGGATTGGTCCCAGGTCAAGTATAAATTTAAAAAAGTTAGTAAGCATCGACCCAATGTGGATTTTGCGTTTCATAGGGTAATTGTGCTGAGTTCAGTTCGTTGTATAAATAAATGAACGCATTGTGAGCTTGATTTTTAAAACAGAGGTCGATTGTCGGTATGTTCATTATTTTAGCAATTTCGCTATTGTTGCTGCCGACCACAAGACAATCTTCAGGAACTTTTTGGCCGTTTTTTCTCAATGTGGAAATAAACTCTGCGGCTACGAAATCATCATAAAAAATAACCGTAGTAGGGTGATCAGGATTATCTAACCATTTTTTAGCAACGTCTTCACCAGTTTTCATTTGTGTATGGTAGAACAGTTGAAAACTCTGATTGCTATCGGGATGAGCCGCCACGAAGTCATCTATCGCTCTGACTCGAGCACGTGTATTGGCGTTTCTTAAACCAGATAAGACATGTCCAATATCTTTATGACCAGATTTATAGAGGTGGTTAAGTACCTGAAGGTAAATCGGGTAATGGTCGATAAAGTTGGAATAAATGTTAGGACGGTTAACTCGATGCCAGGTGGAAATAGGGCCGAATTTAGCATAAGAACTGATAGTATCCCATGAGTTGATCCTCGTTAAGATGAAGATAGCGTCTAAAGCGTGAGTTGTCAGTAATCGCAGAGCCTTTAGTTCATTATCCGCTGTTTGTGTGAAGTAAACGTTGACGCTGTAACCATGCTCTGCCGCAATCTTAGTAAAGGAATTGAGAAAATCCCCTACGAAGGGAAAGTATTCACTAACAAGAAAACCAATCGTGTTTGTTCGTTTTTTCCGTAAATCTTTAGCAACTTGATTAGGGACGTAATTCATTTCATGCATCGCATCGAGAATGATTTTACGTTTATCTTCACTCACGTAACCATTGCCGCTCACAACGCGAGAGATGGTGGATTTGGAGATTCCAGTCTTTCTTGCTAGATCATAAATTGTCGTCATTAAGTGTCACCTTTCTGTATCTATAAAGATATACTAATCGTTTTCCGGACATTCTGGGGTTAATTCTACTCTGGAAACGTTTACTACGCCAGGATTGGTTGTTTTATTATTAGTCGTTGTTATACTGGATGATGTTAACCATAAGGAAGGTGAGTATTTATCGTTAGTTGACAGCAGTAATATTTCGGCTATTCGCGAGGGTAGCGTAGCAATGAATTCATAGGAAATCAAAGCGAAGGGAAATATTACTCATGAAGTCTAAAAGGATTTTAGGATCCGTGTTTTTAACCATTGCTTCAATTATTTGGGGAGCAATGTTCGTAGTTGTAAAAATTATTGTAAATGAAGTACATCCAATTCAACTAGTTTGGTTGGAGTATCTGATTGCATTAGTATTCTTAATTGGATTTTCAATAATGAAAAAAGAGAAGTGGCACATCAATTGGTCCGATTTGAAATTAATTTTTTGGATCGGAATCATTGGAAATACCATTTCACTAGTTGCCCAAGAAATGGGTACAGGGTTGTCAAATGCCCAGACAGGATCGGTTATCACATCAACGATACCTGCATTTATGATCATCTTTGGTTGGTTAATTCTCAAAGAAAAGTTGGATAAGGTTAAAGTCTTTTCCGTAATTATTGCTATTCTCGGAGTAGTTATGATTGTTGGATTAAAGATGTCAGGAACCAATGTCATATTAGGAGTTCTGCTTCTAGTACTTGATTCCATCGCCTGGGCTTTAATGTCAGTTCTAGTTAAAAAAGTAAAGACGTACAGTTCTTTACAAATTACTATTATGTCAACCGTAGTAGCTGTTGTTGCTCTGACACCATTTATTTTGAGTGATATGTCATCACTTACAAGCATTAACTTTGCTGACCCAACGATCATTCTTAGTTTACTTTACATCGGTGCCGTTTCAACCGCCGTTGCTTACGTAATGTGGAATCGTGGCCTCCAAATCGTCAGTGCCGGTTCTTCAGGATTGTTCTACTTGATTCAACCAATCGTCGGATCATTTCTAGGTTGGTTACTATTAGGCGAACAAATTTCCGTTGGTTTTATCATTGGTTCGGCCATGATTTTAGCCAGTGTCTGGATCTCAGTTAAATTCGATGGTTCATCCACAGATGAGACTCGTTTAGAGAGAACACGACCAGCAAAACTGAATGCAAAATTAAAATTGAATAATAATTAATAAGGTAAATCCAAAACGGATTTGCCTTTTTTGTACGTAATTTAAAATATCAAGGCAATAATAATAGTGTTCAACTCATGCTATAATTTTTCTAGTTATGGTACTAAAAAATATAATGTATTATGGTGAATGTCCAAATATTAAATATTGAGATGGAGCGAATACGTATGTACTTTCCTATGCTTAAAGGTAAACAACATGAGTTATTAGCATTAAGAGAACTTTTAAATGATGGTATTTTAAGTGAAAACATACTGCCGATTATAGAACCAACAGGTACTTCAGCAACATTAGGAAATCTACTAGAGTCTTTTTCTGACAGTAATAAGAAGATTGCCGTGATTCAAAATTCACCTGCCGCTAATTTTAAGATTTCCGATAATATTGATATGAATAAAATAAAAGCAAAAGATAATTTTATACCGGCCCTAATTCTTGATAATTCAAATGATAATTCTTTTTCTAACTATTCTAATGTTAATAAAATGGCCATTGTGAATGAAAAATCGGATTTTAATGATACATCTATTATTGACGGTAATACTTATTTAGTAATTGAACCAAATAATCGATTGGCAATTAGAAAATTAAAAAATAATACAAATTTTATGGTAGAAATGCATGAACAATTTAATAATGAATGGGATAGAAATATAGATTATTTATCCAAACCAGATGAATTATTTACAGTGGAACATTTATATTACAAGGAAGAAGGCTACTGTGGCTTTAGTGATTATTCAGTAATTGACAGTAGAACAGGTTTCGCAGCAAAAGCCGTAGCAATTCATTTAGTCTACTTTGATGAGAATGATGAATTAAGGATTCATCACTTTGTTTCAGATTCTAATGACGATGTACGAAATCCAGCATTGAAAACCTATGAGGCGTTGGCAAAATTGATTGAATTCGTTTCCAGTTCTGGTTTTGATAGCAAGAAGAATGATTCCAGAGCTTTAAAGGAGTTTAAAGAGTTGTATAAGGCTGAAAAATATTCAGGATTAGGATATATAAAGAAATTGTCTATAAAACATCATTTTGAAATTATGGGAAGATATTTGGATAGAAAGCAATGAAGTATTACATAAGTTAGAATCAAGGTAAATCCAAAACGGATTTGCCTTTTTTTAGTGATATAATATTTGAATTGCAAAAAAGAAGGTGTAAAAATGATTTACTCACCATTAAATGAATGTGATGTTCCTGCTATCCGTTAATCAGCGGATGGCATTTCCGTTGATTAATTTCAGATGAAGTTAAATAACGGAAGGAAATATTATGAATTCAAAGAAGATTTTAGGATCAATTTTACTTAGTGTGTCTGCCTGTATCTGGGGTGGAATGTTTGTTGTTGTAAAGGACGTAGTCAGCGTTATTCATCCTTTGCAGCTGGTGTGGTTAAGGTATTTAGTAGCAATCGTGTTTTTAGTATTATTTTCGATTTTGAAAAAAGAAAAATGGACCATTTATAAAAGAGACATCGGACTGATCGTCATAATAGGTTTGATTGGTAATACTATTTCAATAGTTGCCCAAGAAACTGGTACTTGGTTATCCAGTGCTCAAACTGGGGCAGTGATTACTTCAGCGACACCATCTTTTATGGTGATTTTTGCTTGGTTGATCTTTAAAGAGAAAATAACACATGTCAAAATAATATCCTTAGTCATGGCATCGATTGGTGTAATTATGATAGTCGGTATCCATTTAGTAGGTAATAACATTTTACTTGGGGTATTATCATTGATCATTGCGGCCTTAACATGGGCTTTGATGTCAGTCTTGATACAAAAAGTTAAACATTACAGTTCATTACAGATTACGATCATGTCGACAATGATTGCCATAATTTGTTTAACGCCAGTTGTGTTTACAAATAAGCTTAATTTAACAAATATTGATTTTCTAGAACCCAAAATTGTTCTTAGTCTGCTATATTTAGGCGTTATCTCGACAGCCTTAGCCTTTGTCATGTGGAATAAAGGATTGACGCTAGTTAATTCTAGTTCGTCGGGACTATTCTTTTTATTACAACCAATCGTGGGGACACTACTTGGTTGGATGTTTTTAAAAGAATCGATTTCAATTGGCTTCTTTATTGGTGCAATATTGATTATCGGTAGCGTCTGGGTATCAGTTAGATTTGAAGGTAAATAGTAAGTAGAAGGGTAAATCCAAAACGGATTTGCCTTTTTTTATATTTTCAGTTCCAACTTACTGTGATAATGCTATAATTTTTTACAAAAATAAGATTTCAAAAGAATTTATTTAATTATAAATTTTGTTCCGGAGAGACCAATAGCTAAAAGGACTAAGCATTATGGATTCTAACAAAGTATTAGGTTCTATTCTTTTAGGAGTCGCCGCCAGTATCTGGGGTGGGACTTTTGTGGCAGTGAAAATGGTAGTGGGCGTGATACATCCACTCCAGTTGGTTTGGCTAAGATATTTAGTCGCGTTGATCTTTTTAGTCGGTTTCTCATTGATCAAGCGAGAAAAATGGCATTTGAAAAGGAAAGATTTGAAATGGTTTATCCTCTCAGGATTGACAGGGTACGCACTCTCATTAGTCGCTCAAGAAACCGGAACATGGTTTTCCAGCGCTCAAACAGGAGCTGTGGTAACATCCTCGACCCCAACCTTCATGGTGATTTTTGCATGGCTAATTTTAAAGGAAAAATTAGATCGCGTTAAGATCATTTCTTTAGTGATGGCAACACTCGGGGTAGTGATGATAGTCGGCATCCATTTGAGTGGTAAACATATCTTAATCGGTGTATTGTTCTTAGTATTAGCGGCATTGAGTTGGTCGTTTATGTCAGTAATGATCAAATTATTGTCAGAATACTCAGCGCTACAAATAACGATTATCTCAACCATCGTCGCAATGATCTGTTTGACCCCATTCGTGATGGGAGATTTAGCATCCTTATCCAATGTTAACTTTTTCAATCCTAAGATTTTAGCTTGTTTGTTCTATGTTGGCGCAATCTCGACCGCCATGGCCTTTGTCATGTGGAATAAAGGCTTAACAATGGTCAGTCCCAGTGTTTCCGGATTGATTTATCTGTTACAACCAATCGTCGGCACCTTGTTAGGCTGGCTGATTTTGGGAGAAGGTCTGACTTGGGGTTTTGCGGCTGGCACAGCTTTGATTTTGACTAGTGTTTGGGTTTCGATTAGATTTGCAAAGTAGATATACAAAAAGGTCCTATTCTATTGAAATAGGACTTTTTTTGATCAATTAAACAAGTAATTCTTTCTTTAAAGCAGTTGTCAGTAATTCAGAAAAATTGATGTTATTCTCTTTTTCTAATTTGTTTAGATAGTTAGGGATGGTAAGAGTCTTTTTAATCGTTTTAAAGTCATTCTTGCGACGATACTCATCGATATCGACATCCACCAGAGTGACAATGTTGCAATCCTTTGAGGTGGGAAGTACGTAATTTGATTTGGATACATCTAAATTGTTATCTTGCTTATCAATAATGTTCAGTCCAATGTAGTCGCAAGCCATTTGAATAGCATCATCAACATCTTTACCTTGTGTTATACCGTCAATGTCGGGAATTTTGACAAAGTAGGGGATGTTCTTATCGTCAGTTTTAGAAATTATAATAGGATATACTATTTTCATTTTTAATTCCTCCAAATCCATACACGTGTTTAATACGTATATGGATTTTAACACTTGAAGTATACATGTGTCGCGTGTATATTGAGACTTAAAAAGAGGAGAATATGATGAATAGAATTCCTACCCCTAAAATAAGTGAAATTCTCAAAGAAGAATTCATGGAACCATTAAATTTGTCAGCTTATGCATTGGCTAAACATATTATGGTACCAACATCTCGTATTCAAGACTTATTACATGATCGACGTCAGGTAACAGTTGATACTTCCGTAAGATTGGGGAGGTTCTTTGGCGTTTCGGATCGTTATTTCTTAAATCTTCAAAATGACATCGACATTCGAAATGCGGAAGAAATTAATGGTGAAGAATATAAACGGATTAAGCACTATCAAATAGGGTAAACAAAAAGACGAGTCCATTTGGATTCGTCTTTTTAATACAATAATTAATATAACTTCTTGAGTAACAGTAGTATAATCACATATACAAATAGCCACGCTGCAACCACACCTGTATGCTCGCCCTACAATGATATAATAAAAGTAAAAGGAGTTGTTGTTATGAGATGGGACAGAGATAAATCAGAAAATGAATTAACAAAATGGTTCACACCAAGTAAACCTGCAACGAAGAATTATGTTGGACGTGGAACATTAGATAGAACCATTTTTCGTGAATTCTCGCAACAAGGAAGACAAGTACTTGTTTTTGGCCCCACCGGTGCAGGTAAAACGAGTATGGTACTTGATAATCTTGCAAAATTGAAGGAAAAATATGGGACTAACAGCATACGAGTAACAATGACGAATACAACAAATTTGGAAAGTTTTATTGCAGATATTGCAAATAAACTCCATTTGATGCGTAACGTTAAGACCATTGAAACAAATGAGAAAAGTAATAATGTTGACGGAAGCATAAAGATTTTTAGTTGGTCAGCAAGGGGAAAAGAGTCACAACAAGATATTTCTGAACAATATACTGGTACCGATGATTTTGCCATTCTGGAAGAAGCATTATTTAAAAGCAATACCGTATTGGTTGTTGATGATATGGAGAACCTAAGTGATGAAGCGACAGATTTAAGAGTAAGATTAGCCGAGATAGCTAAAAATATGTCTGACGATGCTGTGAATTATGAAAAATCATACGCAAAAATAATTTTTGTAGGTATCGCTAATACTGCGGAACAATTATGGAGTGATGTTCAATCGTTAAAAAGTAGATTGGCAACAATCTCCGTTCCTTATTTAAACAGAAGTGAAAGTAGTCAAATTGTTGAAACTGGATGGAAAAAGGCAGAACTGAAGAGCAATTCCGAACAGGTTGAAAAAACGGTTTATATTTCAAGTGGTATTGGAAAAGTAGTACATGAACTTGGACAGAAAACCGGATATGCCGCTATAGATGATAATAGCGAGACGATACATGATGATTATATAGAGAAAGCTATACATGAAATATTTGAAGTTAATGAATTGGAATATGAATCAAAATTAAATCAGGCTAAAAATAAAGCAAGTACAAAAACAACTGTAAGAAATTATGTCCTTTACGCAATGGCCAATGACGATAGAATCAATATGACAATGCAAGATATTCTTAAGGCAGTAAATAAATTAAGACATGACGATCATGGGAAAGCAAATTCTATTAGTCCGATACTATCTCAGCTAAAAAGTCCAAAATTCGACATACTAACTAGTGAAGATAGAAATTCTTGGAGGTTTACTGATCCAATGTTTAAAGCTTATGTTAGAGAGCATAAGGATCAATTACTTTTGAAGAATAAGCAAGAATGATACTTAAAATTAGCACTATCAAATAGGGTAAACAAAAAGACGAGTCCAAATGGATTCGTCTTTTTAAGTTAAATAACCATGGTTCTATGTTTTATAGTGGAAACGAGCTGTGCGGCCAGATTCCTGTGCTTTGCTACAGCACTGAAATTGCCCGCAAAATACGCGTGCGATTCCAGTACTTAGGCAAATGCTCAGAATCTAAGCGGGCCTGCTTCGCTCTCTACTCTGCTTTATGTATATCGCCCAAAATGTCTTCTCCAGAAAAGTCAAAGTCCATGTAAGAATGATTTTTAACGGGGAGATGTTGTTCTAAGGTATCGAATTGTTGGAGTTTTACGTCGCCACTTGCGGTACCAAATGATAACAAATGTCCACCGAAGTCGTGTTCATCGGATATAAAGTGATGATGAAAGCCACCTACGGCAGCTCCGTCGAAAATTTCGGGTGAGTAATAGCTCAACAAAGTACCTGTGACGTCTGCTTTTTCAAAGATGCTTTGTTTTTCAGCTGTTTTAGCCAAGGTTTTATATGGCTTATGTGATTTTCTGACGGCACGGGTTCTCACATTGGTAAAGTGGCCGTGTAATTCTATTGAGAAAAATGTGTTGGCACTGGTTAGTGAGAGAATCTTGTCCTCAAGATCTTTCTGGCTGATTTTATCAACGTTAACTAATTGTTGGTAGTCGCCAAAGTGGATGTTAGCGAACGGTAGTGTGAAGCGGTCGTTAACAATATTGACTTCGCCGGTACTGTCGACTTGATAAGGCTTGCCATCTAGAATTATTAATTCACCGTCGAGTCCTTCACCAGTCCCAATACCAGTATCGCCATGGGTCAACAATTCCTTCATAGTAATGGTGCCGTCGAGTAAACCGGGCACTAGTAAAGCTAATGTTCCGTGTTGATAAAGAATATTTGATTTTGGCATGAGATCCTTCTTTCTATACTAATTCAAGACGTCATCGACCAACTTGGATGCTAATTGGATGTTGTCAGAGTAATCGACAGGGATGTGTAGAATAACAGGTCCCTTTGTATCGAAAGCCTTGGCTAGCATTGGTTCAAGATCCTCAGTTCTTTCAACGCGCATACCAGTGGCACCAAAACTTTCAGCATATTTAACAAAATCAACCGGTCCTAATTTAACACCAGCATCGTGGCCGTATTTGGCAATCTCTTGGAAACGAACCATGTCATAATAGCCGTCGTCCCAAATCAATTGTACGATATTAAGGTGCAGGCGGACAGCAGTTTCTAACTCTTGACCAGAAAATAGGAAGCCACCATCACCAGCAACGGAAACAACGGGTTTTTCAGGACGTACCAAAGCGGCAGCAATTGCCCAAGGAAGTGCAACACCTAGCGTTTGCATACCATTACTGAAGAGTAGGTGACGAGGCTTGTAACTTCTGAAGTGACGTGCCATCCAGATGTAAAGACTACCAACATCAACCGTAACAGTCGTGTCATCTTCAACTTGGTTTTGCAAAGCGTGGATGATAGCAAGTGGATGAATTCCGTTCTTGTCAGAGTGGTTAGCAGGAATCGCATCCTTCTTTGTAAATTTCTCTTGTTGATCAGCCAGATGTTTGTGCATATCTTCGCCTAGGTCGATACCATCCGGTAAGTTAGAGCTAACTTCGTTAAGAGTTTTAGCAATATCAGCGTTCACAATCAAGTCAGGTTGATAATCATTGGTGATTTCAGGCTTGATACTATCGAGATTAATAATTTCTCCCGAACGACCAATATTCCAGTTACGAGCCTCATATTCAATTGGATCGTAGCCGACTGCAATGATCAAGTCACTTTCCTTGAGGATCGTGTCACCGATTTGGTTACGGAACAAGCCGACACGGCCGTAGTAGTTTTTCTCCAAATCACGCGATATGACACCAGCACCCTGGAAGGTTTCCACAACTGGAATCGAGAACTTGTGCAAGAATTTGTGGATAGCGTCGGTAACTTCATTGGTAGAAGAACGCATACCTGCTAAAATTACGGGCAACTTAGCCTTTTCGATTTTTTCAATAATTTGGTTGAGAGTCTCAGAATTGACGCCACCTTGTTCAACCTTGTGAAGTGGTTTGATAACTGGACGAGTTACTTCGTCATTTAACACATCTTGAGGGATGGACATGAAAGTTGCCCCAGCCTTAGGTGAAATAGCATTTTGGTAAGCGTTTGCAAAAGTCTCCGACAAATTGTTAGCATCTTGAACTTCAACACTGTCCTTAGTAGTAGTGGAAAGAAGTTCCTTACTGGAAATACTTTGGTGAGTTAAACGGGCAATATCGTTTCGGGGAACTTGACCACCTAAAGCGATTACCGGATCACCTTCAGAAGTAGCGGTGATTAGACCAGTAGCTAAGTTGGAGACACCAGGACCGGATGTTGTAGCCACAACTCCGGGTTTACCAGTCAAACGTCCGATACCGGCGGCGATGAAGGCTGCGTTTTGTTCGTGACGTGTAATAATTAGTTCAGGAGTTCGTGAATCGTCGTTGTGTTCAAGGGATTCAAAGAGTTGATCGATCTTCGCACCAGGTAATCCGAAGACATAATGTACACCTTGGTTGATCATCGATTGGATCAAAGCTTGAGCACCATTAGTTTTTGTCATTGTATCTAACCTCTTTTTTGTGTAGATTTGTTCTATAATTATTTATAGGAAAAAAATAAAGCATTTGTGTTGATTTGTCAACACGTAAATCTTTTCATGGAGTGAAAGTGAATGAAAAATATCGGATACTTAGCACAAGATATTTCTATCTTACACCGTCAATATTACAAGGATACACGGGAAGAATTCAATCAAATTAACTTGAATCCGACCGCAGCTTGTATTTTATTGGCTGTAAGTGATTATGAAAATATTAGCCAGAATCAAGTGGCCCGTTCTTTAGTTATCGACAAGGGCTTAGCCACTAGAGAAATCAATAAAATGAACAAGTTGAATTACCTGACAAAGTCTGATGGGGCAGGGAAAACCAAGGTTCTCAACCTCACTGATGAAGGTAAGCAAATTGTCGACAAAGTTCAGAAGATTCGTAGTCAATGGTGGGAAGACCGCTTTGTGAAAGCCGGAATTCAAAAAGATAGTCCATTAGTTTCTTCCATAGAAGCAGTTGTTTCAACTATTGTCGATCCAATTGAGAAATAAAAGGGAGCTTAATCATACCGTTTGAGTATGGATTGAGCTTCCTTTTTGATATTGTCGATTAAACTTTGTGGCGATAAGACCTTAACGTTTTGTCCCTGACTCAAAAGCCACATCATAATGCCACGCTCACCAAAAGTATCGGCTTCGATAATGACACTGCCGCCCTTTCGAGGCTGATCAGAACTGGTGTCAGGAATAGCGTCACCATTGGGGTTACAGCGTGCAAATACTTTAGCAGTCGGAATACGATCCAGCGCTGCCTCAACGATGCCCCAGTATTGAAATCTGATGTGAGTTAATTTTCCAGGGTACATGAATTGGATTCTTTGACGGAATTTACCTTCTTCAAAACGTTCTTGGTAGCCTAACTCAATTCGACCATTGGGATGATAGTCTTCGATACGGTCAACTCGATAAAGTAAACTGGCCTTATAGTCAGGATTGTAGGAAACCAAATAGAAATAGTACTCTGAGAAAATCAAAGCCTGTGGTAAAACATCACGTGTGACGACTTCAGAATGTTGCCGACGGTATTTAATTTGGACAGAGCGGTTTTGAATAATATATTTGCTCAAATTCCAAATTTTATCGAGTAATGGTTGTTGATTCTGCAAAGGTGTATAGTTAAAAATCTCATTTTGTAGTAGAGGGCTAACTTCGTTACGGGTGCTGCTAGGGGTTAGATTCAAAAGACCACTGATAGTATTGCGAAGGTCATCTTCATTGAGGGCACGACTGGCCAATAAAATTTTGATTAAAGCTAGAATTTCTTGGGCATTAATAACGTGTTGGTCACTGTGCAAGTGATAGCCGCCGTTACTTTTTTCATATTGAATTGTGTAGGGGAGAGCATTGTCAGCAAAAGCCGAATTAATTTGGCTGATATCACGTTGAATTGCTCGAGGCGTTACATCATATTTATTTGCCAAATCGCTTTTATTGAGGATTTGGTTGTCTAATAGTTGGATATATATGGAGAATCGACGTTCGGATGTATTCAAAATTTTTTCCTCCTTCGACGTAAATGGACGTATCCTGTCTACCGGATATTATAAGGTACTTAGTGATAGAAGGTTAATAATAAGATTGTTGAATTAAGGAAAATTAGGTGATAAATATGTCTGAAAAAGTTGACTATGAAATTTTAAACGAATCATACAAAGGGTTAGCGGAAGTTATCGGCGTGGAAGCAATGTTAAAAGTCCGTGACAACTACTGTGGGATGCAATTACAGTTGCCAATGCGTCTCTACGATGCTAATAAATTACGTAAAAAATTACAAAAAATGAATGTACAGTCTGATCAAATTATGGAATTATCGAGAAAATATGGTTACTCGCCACGTTGGATCAGAGAAGCCAGCAAATAAAAAAAAGCGTTTGACAACGCGTGATTTTACTACAATCATGCCTACTCAAACGCTTTTTTGTGTCTCTTTAACTTTTTCGATGTGGATCATCTTCGTAATGTTCTTAGGAAGAATCTGTTTTAAATTGTTACGCAGATTCAAGATGACCATTGAGTGATCGTAATCATTGATGTTGAGGATTCGAATGGAATCAGAGAGTTTTATATCAATGTTACTGAGAATTTTAAATAGATAGGAATCTTCGGTAAAGTTGACGATTTGGAAAGTTGTGTCAGAAATGTTTTGACTCGCTAACAAAGATTCACTGGGAAAAATAGGAATAGCGGAATTAATTGGAATGACGTTGCCGTGTGGACAAGTCTGGGGATATTCCAGATGGATATTTAACCGATCAATCAATAGTAAATCGGGATGATCCGATAAAGTCGTGGCCTTATCGTAGATGTCGCTTAGTGGAATATCCAGTTTTTCGTAAAGCCAAGTTTCTATTAAACGGTGCTGTTGAATTAAAGGGATGACGTCATTCAAACCTTTTTTAGTCAATTTGCTGCCGTAATATTTCGTATACTTAACCAAGCCTAACTTTGACAGATGTTGCGTACGGTCAGAAATGGAAGCCTTACTGACATTAGCTTTGATAGCTAAGTCGATATTGTTGACGTTTTGGAAACTGCCGCCGAGTTCGAAAATGAGTCGTAAAAAATTCAGGTCGTTCAAAGTCGTTCACCACTTTTTCTTAATAAGGTTCTTTCAACCTATTTTCTGCGATTTTTGAAGATCATGTCATCTAATAGTAGGGAATTAGTAAAAATCCTCGAATACATACCAACTAGAACTTCGGAAGTTAGCCAGTTATTGGTTAGAAACTCCTCATTGTTGACCTCGTCGATAACTTCTTGATGTGTTTCTTTTCGCATGATGTTCCTCCATTAATAATAATTGGAGTACTTTATTAGTTTGACCTAATAAAAATAGTTAAACATAAATATAAATGCCATTATATAGAGATACCACTCGAAATTTATATTCATGAGACGCTATAACTCCGTCGGTAACGGCTTTAATATAACATAAAAATTTTATTTAAAATAGTTAAGAGGGGGTTAAGATTAATTTGCTATATCACATTAGGTAGCCTCAAAAGTCTTTATAACGGGCAAGTAATCGTTTTCTGAAATTTTTGCATAAAAATTACCAATTGTACTTTTTTATTAGGCAGCCTTAAAAAATAGTTTACATAGATTTAAAATGCGGTAGAATGGTTTTTGGAAAGGCAAGACGTACTTGTCTGGTAAAAATAAATTGGAGGAAAGAAACCAATGTCAAAGCAAAACAACACATTTGAACGTGTCTTGGTTGGTGTTGATGATTCTGATGATGCACAAATGGCATTTAGATATGCTATGCACCGTTGTATCAAAGACAATTCAACTTTGATTATCACTTCCATATTGGAAAGCGGAGATATGAATGTATATCAAGCCTTAACTAGAGATTATGTTCACGGTGAGCGTAAAGATCTAGAAGAGCATATGCAAGAGTATCGTAAAGTTGCCTTGGATGCTGGAGTCCAAAAGGTCGAACTTATGATTGGTGAAGGGGATCCCGGCGAGACAATCGTGAAAGATATCATTCCTTCCGCAGACGCTGATTTGTTAGTGATCGGTTCGTTATCTAAGAAGGGGATTAAGAAGTACTTCGGTTCTCAAGCCGCATATATGGCGAAATATTCACCTATTTCTGTGATGATCATTCGCTAAAACCAAATTCAAATATAAGGGGAGATTAATATGGCTGAAAAGCGTAAATTAATCCAATATGCCAATGGTCCTTCGCTAGAAGAGATCAATGGTACAGTCGATGTTCCAAAGGACAAAGGCTTTTTCAAAACTTTACTTGCATACTCAGGTCCAGGGGCTTTAGTTGCCGTTGGTTACATGGATCCAGGTAACTGGTCAACATCAATCACCGGTGGTCAAAATTTCCAATACCTATTAATGTCAGTTATTCTTTTGTCTAGTTTAATTGCCATGTTGTTACAATATATGGCTGCTAAACTAGGCATCGTGAGTAAGATGGATCTAGCGCAAGCAATTCGTGCTAGAACAAGTAGATCATTAGGAATTGTTTTATGGATTTTAACTGAGTTCGCTATTATGGCGACAGATATTGCCGAAGTTATCGGTGGTGCGATTGCTTTATACCTATTATTCAATATTCCATTAGTAATCGCCGTATTTATCACCGTTGGTGATGTATTAGTATTGTTATTATTAACTAAGATCGGTTTCAGAAAAATTGAAGCTATCGTTGTATGTTTAATTCTTGTTATTTTATTCGTATTCGTTTATCAAGTTGCATTATCAAATCCTAACTGGAGTGCTGCCTTTGCTGGATTACTTCCAACAGGCAAAACTTTCGCTACACATCCATCAGTTGGTGGACAAACACCTCTTCAAGGTGCATTAGGAATTATTGGTGCCACAGTTATGCCTCATAACTTGTACCTACATTCAGCTATTTCTCAAACAAGAAAAGTTGATCACGCTGATGAAAAATCAGTTGCTCAAAACGTACGTTTCTCAGCATGGGATTCAAATATCCAATTAACAGCCGCATTCTTCGTTAATGCCTTGCTATTGATCATGGGTGTTGCCGTCTTCAAGAGTGGTGCCGTTAAAGATCCATCATTCTTCGGTTTGTACCAAGCATTATCAGATACATCAACTCTAAGTAATGGCGTTTTGATTGCCGTTGCTAAGTCAGGTATTCTTTCAACATTGTTCGCTGTTGCCCTTTTGGCTTCAGGTCAAAATTCAACAATTACCGGAACACTTTCAGGACAAGTTATTATGGAAGGTTTCGTTCACATGAAGATGCCTCTATGGTTACGTCGTTTAGTAACACGTTTGTTATCAGTTATCCCAGTTCTTATCTGTGTTATGTTAACAAGCGGTAAGAGTTCAATCGATGAACACGTGGCTTTGAATGATTTGATGAACAACTCACAAGTATTCCTAGCCTTCGCCTTACCATTCTCAATGTTGCCATTACTATTAATGACCGACAGTGCTACCGAAATGGGTAAGAAATTTAAAAACGCAGCCTGGATCAAAGGATTCGGTTGGTTCTCAGTATTAGCCTTAACATTCTTGAACCTTTACGGATTACCAGATCAAATCAAAGCCTTCTATGGAGACGGAATTACAGCTACACAATCAACACAAGCCGATATTATTGCTTGGGTATTGATTATAGCCGTAGTAGCCTTGTTAGTATGGACCTTGGTTGATATGCATAAAGGTAATGAAAAGTTGAAGACAGAATTAGCAAGTGAACACGTATCATCAACATATGAACACTTAGCTAAGTTATCTAGAGAAGCCGGTTCAGAAGCCGAATTCGATAGAGAAGCAGTGGCAGATCGTTAAAGAAGAGAGCGAAGTAGGCCCGGGAATTTCCGAGGATTTGCCTAAGAACTGGAATTAGCCGCCGAACTTGCGGATGATTTCAGTTCTGTAGCAAACTGGAAGAAATTGGCCTACGTAGCTCGTTTCCACTATATTGCCAAGAACCATGGTTATTAAAAAAAACAAAGAAATCAAAATTATTTCTAAAACAAAACCAAAACAAAAAACTAGAAAATCCAATTAGAGGATTTTCTAGTTTTTTTATTATCTAAATAATCAAGCATATTTAAAAATGTACTTGATAAGTTGAAATTATCAATGATGAAATAAGACGTACTTGATCATTCGAAGTCTTTAAATCAAAATCCCATTACAGTGATCAACTTCATGCTGAATAATCTGCGCAATAAAATCAGAGAACTCCTGTGTATGTTCTTGAAAGTTAACATCCAGATACTTAACCGTAATATTCTTAAAACGTTTAGTAGGACGTTCGCCATCAAGAGAAAGACAACCCTCAGAAGTGTGATAAGGATTCTGCATACTTATAATAGAAGGGTTTATCATTGGAACATTCATAATACCCATAGAAAAGGCGATGATACGCTTGTTGACGCCAATCATGTTAGCCGCCATACCAACACAGTTTTCAGAATGAGATTGCAAAGTATCGAGCAAATCTTGAACGACTTGAGAATCATTTTTAGTAGCCAGCTCAGATTTTTGACTGAGAAGTGCTTGATCGTGGTTTATCGGTTTAATCATTTTTGTATTTCCTTTATTTTTATTGGATTGAGTTTAGGTCAGTAATGACTATAGAGGACTTAAAAAAACTTTGGTTAAAATACATATTAAATAGGTGTAATTCACTAATTTTCATTTGTATCAAATTAAACAATCGAAGTACTCTTTAGTCCGGAACAAGAATTGGGAATGCGTTCAGCTATGAAATTATTGTTATCAGCTTTGCCGATTACAATAAGGTCGACTTTTGAAATCCATTATTTTGCACGAAGTGTAAAATAATTAGTTCAAAATCGCGCCCATAGCGTTCCAACAGCATTCCCAATTTTTGTGGAGGACGGGAATTTAAGTATATCCCCAAAACTACCAAACTTTTGGAAGAACCCTATAGAATGCTCTAATTATAAGCGAAGAAAGATAACAGATTCAACCGGCAAACAGCTATAATGAAGGTAGTTAATCTATTCAGAGGGGGAATCACCAATGAATTTATTATTCGCAATTGATGACAACGTCGTCGATCAAATGTTAACAGTCTTATATTCAATCAAGCGTAACACCACCGCACCAAATTTTTCCGTATACGTAATTCAAGATAAGAAGTTAACCCACACCCAAAGAATTGTCCAAGTCTGCAAGAAACTTGGAATGAATTATCATCCAATCATCGTATCCAACACTCATTTCGACAAGGCACCAGTAACCGACCGCTATCCGAAGACGATTTACTACCGCCTGTTGGCCTACGAATACCTACCTAAGAATTTGAAACGAGTCCTCTATCTCGATACTGATGTCTTAGTAATCAATGATCTGAAAAAGTTATATAACTTGGACTTCAATGGTTACTGGTACGCAGCTGCCAGCCACGTCGCACTGGATGTAACTGATTCATTGAATAAGATCCGTTTAGGTAACTATGATACTGACGGCTATTACAATTCCGGTGTTATTTTGATGAATCTACCCGAAGAACGGGCCCATGTCAAAGCTGAAGATATCTATGGCTATATCAGAATCAAAAATTTGGCATTATTTTTACCAGACCAAGATATCTTAAATGGACTCTACGGACAGCACATCAAGAAGATCCCTGATGAACTCTACAATTATGATGCTCGAATGAATCCACTTTATTACGCTAAGAGTAATGGTGTCTGGGATATCGATTGGGTGATCGAACATACCTCGATTCTGCACTTCTGTGGCCGCGACAAGCCTTGGAAGCCAGACTACAAAGAGCGTTATTCAGGATTATACAAACATTATGCGCATGTTGCCAAAAGCTTACATTAGTAGGCTTTTTTATTTTGTAAAAAAAATCACATCAAAGTGATATCACTTTGACATAAAGGTGCTATAATACAGACATGGCAGATAAAATGATTACATTAAGACTAGACAAAGATTTGTACGAACGGATCGCAGAAGATGCCGGACGTGAAAATCGCAGTGTTAATAATTATATTGTCACCAAATTGAGTGAAGCTGTACCTACAAATAACCTCGAACAGCGCCAAATTGTAGGATCTATCGTCAGAGGGGATAAGATCAATATGGCAAACGACTTGGTCGAGGTTAAAGGTATCTACTATCGCTATGATCTACTGGCAAATGATTCAGTTAACACCCAACGCAATTATCAGGTTATAAAAGCCAACGGCAATATCCTGACAATTCAGGAATTAAAATAGAAAAGTAGGCGGGGAATAATGTTTGGATTTAAGGTAGTGCGTCAAAATCATGTAGGATTGGTTGAAACTTTAGGGAGATACAAGCGTGAAGTTAACGCTGGTTTGAGTTTTTACATACCCATCTTTCAAAAAGTCAGAATAGTAGACTTGGCAATGATACCGTTGTCCTTAAAAGGATATTCCG
Source organism: Companilactobacillus sp. HBUAS56275 (assembly GCF_036913655.1). NCBI lineage: Bacteria > Bacillati > Bacillota > Bacilli > Lactobacillales > Lactobacillaceae > Companilactobacillus > Companilactobacillus sp. HBUAS56275. The sequence continues at coordinate 355,541 of NZ_JAYKKK010000003.1, read as the reverse complement.
TTATTACCAAAGATAACGCTGAAGTACAAACCAACGTTACTCTAAATTATCATGTAACCGATGCACGTAAATTTGAATATGAGAACAGCAATTCAGTTGAATCAATGGTGCAATTAGTCCGTGGACACTTACGTGATATTATTGGTAAAATCGACTTGAACGAAGCACTAGGATCAACCTCAAAAATCAACGCAGACTTAGCCGCAGCCATCGGGGACTTGACTAACACCTACGGAATCAAAGTCGACCGTGTAAATATCGATGAATTGAAACCATCAGCCTCCATTACTGAATCAATGGAGAAGCAAATCAGAGCCGATCGTGAGAAGACAGCCGCAATTGCCAAAGCCAATGGTGAAGCTAGAAGTATCGAAATCGAAACCAAAGCTAGAAACGACGCAACCGTTTCAACAGCCAAAGCCGAAGCAGCCGCAACCATCGCCAGAGCCGACGCCAAAGCATACGAAATCAAGAAGTTGAATGATATGTTAGCCTCAGCTGACAATAAATACTTCACAGATCAACAAATCCAAGCCTTCGCAGCCTTGGCACAATCTTCAAGCAATACCGTTGTAATGAGTAAAGAAGATATCGGTCTTACATAAAACCTCAAGCAGACATTTATAACGTTCATCAGGGAAGTAACGGTGAAATCATTTATGTTCCAAAACATTTGAACCCATTTAAAGATAAAAGGGTGATAAAAAAATATCGTAATTCTTTTCAAAAAGAAGAAATGGGCAAGTATCTTTTTGGAAGTGAATCATAGTAGCTGCATTCTCAATAGTCATTATCGTAGAAAATCAAAAATTCCACCAAAATAACCAATTAAGTTATTCAGTGGAATTTTTTTGCATTAAAAATCATTATCGTCCTCAATAATATGTTCCTTAGTCTGTTTGAAGATCGTAATAATATGTTGGTCGCTCAAACGGTAGTGGATATTTCTACCACGTCTGGCATTTGAGACCAAATTTAATTGCTTTAAAATGCTGAGCTGGTGGGAGATGGAGGACTGGCTCATGTCCAATGTATCCGCAATCTCACCAACACTTAGTGGTGTTTCGGCCAAAGCTAGGATGATCTTGACCCTGGTCATATCGCCGAAAGCCTTGAAGATGTTGACCATAGCTTCCAAGTCGGTATCATCGGGTAAATTCTGCTTCAAACTGTGAAGCGCTTGTTGGTGCTTGACCTCAAAATTTTGTTCTGACATTTTTCGTTCCTCTTATCAAAATTGGGTTGCAAACTGTTACCTCATTATATTATAATTCATATATGAATGAATGCTCATATATTCAGATGAACATGTAAACCTTTTCAAGGAGGACAACGTTATGAAATTATATAATGTCCAAACTGATTACAAAGTTAAAAAGAAAGCTAAACAAATAAAAAGTGAAATGAGTTCGGAAACGAAACTGACGATTACGCGACTTTTAGTTGCCTTCATTTTATTGATAGTCGGGTCCAGTTCCTTTGTTCCGGAACCTTTTAATATTGTCTTACTAGTCAGTGCCTATTTAGTAATAGGAGCACGGATCGTTTGGCAAGCTATCAAGAATATTTTTCACGGAGAGATCTTCGATGAAAACTTCTTGATGAGTATTGCGACAATTGGGGCAATTATCCTCAAACAATATCCCGAAGCCATTGCGGTTATGTTGTTCTATGAGTTGGGTAATGTCTTTGAAGATATTGCCGTCAACAAGTCGAAACGTTCCATTTCTGCACTTCTAGAAGTGAAACCAGCCTATGCAACTTTGATTACCGGTCGTCAAAATAAAGTAGTCGATCCTAATCTAGTTCAAATTGGTGAAACGATTTTGGTTAAACCGGGTGAGAAGATTCCACTAGATGGAACGGTTATTCTTGGTAGTTCAGCGGTTGATACATCAGCTCTAACTGGTGAATCAATGCCGCAATCGATCAAGGTGGGTGACACTGCTTTGAGCGGTTCAATCAATCAAACGGGAACACTACAGATCAAGGTGACCAAGCTTTACAATGATTCAACCGTAGCCAAGATTTTGGATTTAGTTGAGAATGCCAGCAATAAAAAGGCCGATACAGAAAAATTTATCACTAAGTTTGCTAAAATTTATACACCAATCGTCGTTTTTCTAGCGGTAGCCTTGGCAATAGTGCCATCATTAGTGACGAGTGATTGGAATACTTGGATCTACCGAGCATTAATTTTTCTAGTAATTTCTTGTCCTTGTGCCTTAGTTATTTCAGTCCCATTGAGTTTCTTCGGCGGTATCGGTGCTGCCTCCAAACAGGGAATTCTCGTTAAGGGTAGTAACTACTTAGAAGCCTTGAATGACGTGGATACGGTGGCTTTTGATAAAACGGGAACGCTGACAAAAGGGCAATTCTCAGTTGTGCAAGTCAATCCGGTCAATATTTCAGAACAAAAATTATTACAGATGGCAGCCAGTGTTGAGAAGAACTCGACCCATCCCATCGCCAAATCAATTTTGCAAGCCTACAAGGGAGACTTGATCCCGATTGTTAAAGCTGACGAACAGGCTGGTCACGGATTAAGCGCTGAAGTCGACGGTCAAACAGTTATCGTGGGTAACGCCAAAGCCCTCAAACAAGCTGGTATCACTTTCACTGAAACAGATGCCGTCGGTACGATCGTTTATGTCGCAGTCGATAACCAGTTCTGGGGCGACATTGTGATTGCGGATGTACCAAAGAATGACGCCCAAAAGGCAATTGAATTGTTGAACAACCGTGGCATTCACAAGAACGTCATGTTGACAGGCGACAATCAAACTGTTGGTCAAGCAATGGCTAAGAAGTTGCAGATGAGTGCTGTTTACACGAACCTTTTGCCAGAAAATAAAGTTGAGATCATCAATGATTTATTGAAAGTATCACATAAGAATAACAAGAAAGTTGCCTTTGTTGGTGACGGAATCAACGACACTCCCGTTTTAGCGACGGCGGATATCGGATTTGCGATGGGTGGTTTGGGTTCAGATGCAGCCGTTGAAGCAGCTGATATTGTCATCATGGGCGACGAACCATCAAAAGTTTCCGAAGCCATGAAGATAGCTAAAAAGACCCGTCGCATCGTAGTTGAGAATATCTCCTTTGCCTTGATCATCAAGATTTTGTTCCTATTATTAGGAGCACTAGGAATGGTCAATATGTGGCAAGCTGTTTTCGCCGACGTTGGTGTAACAATCATTGCCGTACTAAATGCGATCCGTTTGCAATTCATTAATTTTGATAACTAAGATTGTGAGTTATAAGAACAAAAAAAGAGACCAGGAATGGTCTCTTTTCTTTATCTAAAATTTACATGCTGTCGTCTAAGGTCCAAACAATCGTACCCTTGTAAGTACCAGCAGAATTGTCACCACTGGCTTCAAGTAAAATACCACTGCTATCAGACCATTGTTTATTAATATCGGTCACGGAATTATCGTTCAAAGTAGTTCCGGAAGCAATCTGAACATCGTTTCCTTCAATTGAATTGATAGTACCGCCACTCTTGAAGACAACGTCCCCATTGAAATCAGTAGTAGTACCAGTCTTAACCAACTTAGAAGCATTGGCAGTCAATCGCCAACTATTACCGGAACCTCTCGTATCGCTAACAGCTAAGCCCCAGTCGCCAGTCCGACCGAGCAATTGATTCTTTGAAGTACTGCCGTTAACAGACTTGAAGTAGCCATTGATGGGGTATTGAGAAATAGAAACTGTCCCACCAGCAACCGTGATATTGAACGTTAATTCGTTAGACACACCGCCGTTATTGTCAGTGATATAGACCTGCAAAGTGTTATCCGGCAACAAGTCATCCTTAGAAATAGTAGCTTTCAGTTGGCCGACAGGATCACTACTACTCATGGAAAAAGTTTTTTCGGTGCCATTATTTAAAATAGTGTGGACTGTCATGTTAGCATTTGTCACTGTTTTAGAAGTGTCGGCATAAGCGACGTTCCCCACAATATTAGCATCCTGATTTTTCTTGAGTTTCAAAGGATTGTCAGTCGTTGAAGTTAAATTGAGGTCCGGTTGTTTAATAGTGAAGATAGGTGAGTAACCATCACTGATCGAGTTTGTACCAACGTATTTAGCATGCTGTGCAGCAACTGTAGTGTTGGAGGTTACCTTATTTGCGGTCCCGTAAATAGTGATTGTTGCGGAAGGATCAGTACTGCTTAATGACTTTGGCAAAGTGTAGGTCAAAGTTGAGATACCATTAGTCGTCTTAATATCTGAAGCTGGAATTTTAACCGTATCTGAACCGACCGTTAATTGACCGATATTGCCGTCACCGTCAGCTTTATAAGTAACGTTTTGTGGCAAGTTGATCGTGCTTTCGATTGAATCCCAATCTTCATTACCATCATCGTAGTGAAGGTTGTAATTGAGCTTCAAATTATCGCCGGAGTAAGCATAGTCTTTTGCAGATGTGAGAGCCTTATCATTTCTCGAAGTATCAACAAAGTTAAAACTGTTACTAGACTCCACGAAACTAGGAATCTGTTCAAAGATAACCAAACCATTTTCAGCGGATGTACCAGTTGAACCAGTAAAGCCATAAAGCAAGCGGTTATCTTTGATTTTACCAAAACGTCCTGTACCGTTGACATCGGCGTCAGATAACTTGACCACGCCAGCAATATTTTTACTACTAGTAATCGGGCTGCCATCAAGATTCTTATCATTGTAGTGATAAGTAATAAGTTTATTAGGAAAATCGACAGTAATGGTTAAGTGTATCCAATTATTAGTATTCATTATATCGGGAACTAATAAATCATCATCCCCCTTACTTCCAGGGAAGGAATGATTCATAGTGTAGTAATAGGCTTTTTTGGCACTGCTAAATACCGTCGGCTTATAAGAGATGGCAACGGGATTGTACGTGCTGGCCTGTGCCGGAAATCCAGAAGCAATGTGTGAGTACGTATCACCATTATCGCCGTCGTCGAATGAACTGGAAGGATCAGAATTCATAAGCTGGTTGTAAGCGGTCTCGGCATTAGAACTGAATTTAGTAATATTTGGAAAAGGATCAAATTCCAAAGCCCAACTATTTTGAATGGCCTGAGCACTAAGTGTGGAGGCATCTGAGGTGGTGGGATTTACATCTGATCCCCAAACACCAAGCGTTTCACCAACATTAATCGAATCTCTGTAACTAGAGATGGCATTAGTACCTCGACTATCATTTTGCAAAACAAAAGCTAAGCCATCACCCTTATTAGTAGCATCCTTATAATTAGTCATAACCATCCACATAGAGAGAGTTTGTTTTTTATCTGTACTGATGTAATTTTGTTTGTCGGGGTCACCCCAGATACCACCAGCTTGAGAACCACCGTTAACAATTTGGACAATACTAGTCCCATCGCTATTAGGAGCCAAAACTTTACTGGAAACACCCGGATTATAGACGGTACCGTCGGCGGCAGTCACAGGCATAGCAAATCTACCGTTAGACATATTAATTCCCTGTGGAGCAGTGCTGACAGCCTTGTCATAAGCTGAATCGGCGTGTACGGGAATAGTAAATAAAGTACTTATAATTATTATCAAAAAACTTGTTAACAGGATGAATAAAGTCCTCTGCTTCATCATCATGTTGATCACATCCTCAAAATGCCATATTCTGACTCTATAATATATCCATGAAGTCGAAAATGATACAATTTGATTTTTTTATTTATACAATAAATATGATTTAAAAAATAAAAAAGATAACCGATTGGGGTTATCTTTTTATAAACTTTCAGTTAAATTCCAATAGATCGTACCTTGATAATCGCCAGCTTGCGGTAAAGTATCGGCTTTGAGCAGGATACCTTCGTCAGAACTCCATTTGTTACTAATATCGACCGTGTGAGCGTCCAAATTAGTATCTTTGGCAATCATCGGATCAAGGCTCAGAGGAATAGCTAAGCCATCTTTATTGATGTAGGACATTGAAAGATCAGAAGCCTTATTAGTTGAAGCGTAATCTAAGTTACCAGCCTCAGCTTTAAGAACCCAGCCAGCCTTGTAGCTTGTCACATCCAGATCCCAGTCACCGGCACGACTGATATAGCCAGGCTTGAAGGATTTGGGATCAATCGTCTTGAAACGATAATTGTTAAAATCTAGTTCCAAAGCTTTGGCTAAAATTTTCAAGTTAAAGGATTCAGTGTTGGTCTTTCGCCCATAAGGGTCGGTGAAGTAGACGGATACCACAGAAGTATCTTTATCAGTCGGCAATTTTAATTCATCGCCGGTTAAGTCGAAACTCATGTCGAACGCTGAATCCTTAGCTTCAGTGGGATTGGATATTTTAGAATTGATAGGCGTCTGGTCATCAACGGTGAAGACACCAGTTAAATCGTGTTGATTCAAAGTATAATCACTGCCGTAAGTGAAAGTCATTGGGAAATGAACCTTGCCACTAGCACCAAGAACAGTTATATTGCTAGATTGCGCTTTGATAGTTGGCGTTAGTTTAGGAACATTGATGGTTACTGTCGTTTCGGCACTAGCGTACTTGCCATCTTGAATGGTAATTTTTACAATATTTTTACCTTCAGTTAAGACGTTATCGTCAGCGGGATTCTTGAGATAATCCTCTAAACTTTGACTGACTGGTTTGTCGTAGGCGATAGGTTTCAAATCAATATCGATTTTGCCATCATGTGCCATGGTTTTGGTTATCTTGTGAACTGTACCATCAGGATTAGTGATCTCATAAGTTTTAGTGACGTTATCATCTTTAAAGGCTGAGTTGTCAGAATACTTGTAGCTTCCTGATAGCGTGACCGGTTTATTATCATCGACCGTGATATTAATTTTGTCAGGAGAAATCACTAGTTCACTGTCGGTGACGGTGATGTTGTAGGTTACGGTGTTGGAAACCAATCCCTGGCTATCGGTAAGATATACTTTGATTTTATAACTACCTGGATCCAAGGTTTCTTTAGGGATGTCGAGTGAATAGTCACCAGTTGTAGCATCTTTTGCAACGGGTACACTCCAGGAACTCTTCATATTAGTAGTTTTACCGTTGCTATCGAAAACTTCACCATAAGCTGATAGGTCATCGCCACTGAATTTGGAATTGAACAAATAACTGGCAGTTCCCTTGAGTTTTAAGTCGTTAGTTTTCTTGATAGTTTGTGTTTCTGAATCTTTATCTGCGGTAATCTGTAATTTCTGATTAGTGATTTTGAAGCCATAACTCATGACATCAGCATTGTAGTAATCACTCTTATAAGCGGTATGTTCGGGATCGACTGTGGTTGAAGTAACAGTATTACTTACAGGGGCACTGGCAGTCCCGTAAATCTTGATATTCAGTTCGGTACTCTTTTTGGAAAGGGCACCAAGGTCTAAATTAAGGGTCTGGACATCATCGCCATCAGCGTTCTTAGTTGTGGTTAACTGTGAAGCACTAATGTAAGTAACGCTATTAGGGTCGTCAGGATAGGTGATCTCACCAATATGATTGTTACTATCATTTTGATAAGTCACGTGTTGTGGCAACTGCATTTTAGCGGTGATATCACCAGTACCAACGGCACCAGAATCATATTTCAAATTATAGTTGAAGGCCAATTTGTCACCGTCGCCAACGGTATAATCAGAATCGCTGGCTGTTGGATTTTCAGAACGACGGTCAAGATCTTTGATAGCCCGTTTTTGAGTAACATCGTAAAGACTTGATGTATCAATAACATTGGCCACAGCGGGGATTTTTTCAAGGATGACATCGTTGTATCCAGGTGTGGAACCAGGAGAACCTGTAGAACTAGTGAATCCCCAACGAATCTTAGTTTGACCGTCGCTTAGATTAAACTTTCGTAGATCAATTTTAATAGGATCATCAATGTCACGAGGACGTTTGTCCCAAGTACTGTATGGCTTAACAGTTCCGTCTGTTTCACGATCATTGTAGACATAGCTGATGTAACCATAATTACTATCATCTTTATCAGGTTTATAGGTAAAAGTGAAGTGGTGCCAAGCATCCTTACCGGTGTTATTTGTATTGGAATCATAGCCACCGATAGTTGCGTTAAAAATAACATTGTGGTGATGCAAACCATAGAAGTTATTAATGCTTGCCATCTTTAAAGCATAAGAATCGGGATCACCCGGATAAGTCCAAGCAACGTGTTGGCCTTTAGCTTCAAGGGTATTTTTACTATCGTACAAGCCATCGAAGAGGTCGTTGGTAGAGTTGTCGTTATACTGTTGCGTACCATTTTTTAAACCAGCGTTTGAACTTGAATTGTTAAAGGCATCGAATTCGAGTGCAAAACTATTCTGAATAGCGTAACTAGCAATAGTACTGGTGTCAGTGAGACTTTTTGGTGCGACCATTCCTCCGTAAACACCTAATGATTCACCATAGGCTGGATAATTTTTTTCAGGATCCAAAAAAGATATTAGTCCAGCTTTTTTATAATAACGTCCAATGGCGTCGCTTCCTCTGGAATCATTCTGTAATACCAGAGCAACCCCATCACCGGAAACGTTGAACGTTGGTCCTACGTAGATCCAACCGGTAATTGTTTGCTCCTTAGTTAAGTCAAAATAATTGTATGATTCGGAAGAATCGTCTGGATTGGTCATCCTTCCCCAGATAGATCCGACTTCATCTTTGTTACCATCGGTCATTTGAATAACATCGACAGGATTAGAACTCGTTTTATCAGCCTTTAGAATCTGTACAGAATTATTTGTATCAGGAGTTCCAGTATAAGTTGTGGGATATTCAAAAAGATTACCGATCTTTATTCCATTGGGTGCTGCTTTTAAAACGTCAGAATATGACGGAAACTGATCCGCCGCTTGAATCCTAGTTGTGTGCATAAAAAAGATGGTTAACGCAAAAAAGAGCATAACTATAATGGATAGATTATGTCTCTGTTTATAATACATTTTTATTCCCTCTTATATTACATGTTACATATCTTTATAAATATAATACTATTAAAAAATATTTATAACTATATCAAAAAGAGAAAAATTGATTTATTAATACTGATTTTTTTAATAATTATAGTAATGGCGGCGACATTTTATGTCGTAACCACAAACTAAAAAAGATGGAACTTCCTATCATAAGGAGTTTCCATCTTTTCTTGTTTAATTCTAAAATTCAATTTTAACCTGGCAAAATATTAATAAAGTAAAGTAGGATAATGAATACCACGAACAAAATGTACATAATAGGTGTAACTTCCTTACGACGACCTGCGGCCCACATTGTTAATGGGTAGAAGAGGATTCCGAAAGCAAATCCGTAAGAGATGTTGTATGTCAAAGGCATACCTACAATAGTAAGAAAGGCTGGCATAGCAATTTCAAACTTGCTCCAGTCGATTTGTTTCATTGATTCGGCCATTAAGATACCGACAATGATCAATACTGGAGCGGTAACGTTTGAAGTAACGACGGTCAATAGTGGTGAGAAGAACATAGCGATGGCAAACATTACACTGACAACTAACGATGTTAAACCTGTACGTCCACCAACAGCGATACCGGCAGATGACTCAACGTAAGCGGCAGTTGGAGTAGTACCCATAACTGCACCACCTAACATAGAAATAGAATCAGCCATCAAAGCACGACCAATTCGAGGCATCTTGTTGTCCTTCATGAAGCCAGCTTGTTCAGCTAAGCCGATCAAAGTACCAGCAGTATCAAAGAAGGCAACTAATAGGAAGACTAGAACAACGGCCCAAAGTTTGGGATCAGATAGATCAGGTAAGTGAGCGATACTGACACCAAAAGTTGGTTTCATACTTGGGATGGTTGAGATAACTTGTTTTGGCAATGGAATTAATCTCGTTACCAATCCTAAAATAGTAGTCAACACCATACCGATGAAGATTGATCCGGGCACCTTTTTAGCCATTAATAGACCAGTTACGACTAGTCCAAAAATTGTTAACCAAGTTGTTGGAACAGTTAGTGAACCCATTGCGACAAGCGTTGACTTGCTGCTGACAACTAAGCCACCACCTTGCAAACCAACAAAAGCGATGAAGAGTCCAATACCAGAAGCCATGGCCAATTTTAAGTCATGTGGAATTGAGTCGATTACCAATTCACGCAATTTTAATACAGAAATCAATAAGAATAGAATACTGGACATGAAGACTCCAGCCATTGCGGTTTGCCAAGGAATACCCATGGCGAGAACAACTGAGTAGGTGAAGAAGGCATTATCACCCAAACCTGGAGCAATTGCAATCGGATAATTAGCTAATAATGCCATTAAAATAGAACCCAAGATTGCTGAAAGTGCAGTAGCTGTGAAAACAGCACCTTTGTTCATACCCGCGACCCCTAAAACTTGCGGATTGACAAAGAGGATGTAGGCCATTGATACGAAGGTCGTCAAACCAGCTAGAATTTCGCGTCTAACAGTAGTCTGAGCTTCTTGCAAGTGGAACAATTTTTCAATGAAGCTACGATTTGAACCTGTTGAAGAATCCATGATATAACCCCCTAGGTTTTTTTATTACTTAGAAAGTATTACAAAAATTATGGAAAATAGCAAGTAAAATACGATTTATTTGAGCTACGTTTTGGATAATTGTTCGGGATTATTGATATATAGATATAATTATTTACAAATTTAAATGTTTATTATAATTAAATAACGAATAATAACTATTATATACAAAAAAAGATAGCCTAATAGGTTATCAGTTCTTTATTGTGGGCTTGGAATGCGGCGGACGCGGCTTGAAGCTAATAATTTTTCACTTCGCGAAAAATCATGGATCTCCAAGTCCGGTCTTCTACTAACCTTGCTTCGCAAGCTAAGTAGAATTTCACCACTTAGGGCCCACAGATTTTCAACCACCGACTGGATTTCTGTTTCTATTGTTATTTATTGGAGATGCGATATATGGGTAGTTTTTAGTTCTATGTAAAATCAGATGAAGTTAGACTCAAAAAGGCAGCAGGGCTCATCAATTGAACTAATATGTCTGAATATCTGTTTTTATAAACGTTATTTCTACTATATTAGTATCCTAAGAATATATAAACGATAGAACAACACATTAGTCTGGAGTAACAAGGCCGATTGGTCTCAGCCGTGAAATTATACTTAGCGATTTATCGCTTAGTATAAGACCTGTATTTGAAACAGTTGTGGTCTTCAATTGGTTCAAATCAGTGTCCACAGCGTTCCAGACCAATCGGCCTTGTTGCGGAGGACGGGTACTTATTCTATACCGCCTTACTTAGCTAAAAATGTCTTCTTCTGGTTGATCTCCACTTGCAAAGGTGTATTCTTTGCCGATTGTGGATGAATTTTGGATGATTAGGGCGATTGCTTTGGCGACGTCTACTCTTGGAATTGTGTCATTTTCGTTTGGTCCCAACAGCTTGATTTTGCCTGTGCCGTCTTCATTAGTTAGGGTTCCGGGGTGAATGATTGTGTAATCTAGGCTGGTTCCACGTAAGTGATCGTCGGCATAATGTTTGGCAATCATATATGGTTTGATTCCAGAGGCACTCCATTTGTTGCGGTTATCGCTGTAAACAGAACTAACCATGATGTAGCGTTTGATCCCGATTGCTTCGGCTACCATCATCGTTTTGATAGCACCATCGAGATCTATTTCCATAGTTAAAGCATCACTAGCACCACCAGATCCAGCTGAGAAGACGATTACATCGGCATCGGATTCTTCTATTGAATTCTTAATATCGTCTAGAGAAGCGGTTAAATCGATAAATTGAGTCTCAATATTGTTTTCGTTGTAGGCCTTGATCTGTTCTTGACTACGCAATCCGGCAACAAATTCGATGTTCCTTGATTGCAATTCACCAATCAGTAAGTGTCCTATCTTGCCGTGGGCACCAATTATAAGAACTTTCATACTCAGACCTCCTTAGTTAACCATACTGTATCAACAAATTTTTAATAATGCTAGTGTTTTGAATCTTATATTTGAGTATATTAGACTTATATACAAAGGGGAAAATGCGTATGAAAATATTAGGGATTTTGGCTTCACATCAAGAACATGGTCTCAATGCCCAAATGTTGGATGAAGTGTTGAAAAATGTTGATAGTGGAGTCGAAACGGAGACAATTTTTTTAGAGAATTATGATATTACGCCACACAAGTATCATGAGGATAATCCTGTTTTGGATGAATTAGCTCAGAAATTAATGGACAGTGATGTCTGGGTCTTTGCTGCACCGACTTATTGGCGTGAATTGTCGGGTGTTTTGAAGAATTTCTTTGACTGCATGCGTCCAAAATTCGTTTACTTCAAACAAAATGGCGATACGATACCTGGTCAATTCAAGAATAAGCACTATTTGAGTATTTCATCTTGTTACGTTTCTACATTAGAGAACTTTGTCACCGGCGTCACCGACGATTCATTTAAAACCATCGATCGAGTGATGTCAGCTGCTGGCGTGATAAAAGTTGGAGAAATAGTTTTGCCTAATACATTTGGCATGAAAACCATTCCATATAATAAGAAGAAACTGTGTCAAAAATACGCTAAAAAGATTTCTGTCAGGAAGAGAAAGGATGATTCAACCGTGAAAAGATATATAGAGCTATTCTTTATGATTGCCGTTATGGCACTAATAACAATGGGGATTCAATTGCCACTCACAAACTGGATCGGTAATAATTTCTGGTTGAATTACGCTAGTTTTACGGTAATTTTCTTTGTCTTGCTGGCTTGCATCTTGCACTTTATGACTTTTGTTAAGCATCGTCGTCGCTAAAATAAAAAAATCTCGGTCAATTTGTTAGGAATTGATCGAGATTTCTTGTTATTATCAGGAATGGTTCAACGCATTTGTATAGGAATTTTTACAAATGTTGAATTAGTTCAATGGTTCTAGTTCATTTGGTTAATTTGATCCAGCACCTTGTCATAACTTGGTTCGTCAGTTTGCACCGGAACAACCTCAGAATAAGTGATTTCACCGTTAGGGTCAACTACCCAGACCGAACGTGCCAAGATGTCTAAGTCTTCGATCCAAAGATTCGATTTCTTAGCAAAGTCACGATCAACGTCAGCTAGCATTTGCATGTTCTTAACATTCTCGGCAGCACACCAGTGATTTTGCTCCTCAACGGTATTAGTGGAAATGGTGACGAAGTTGATAGCCGTGTGACCGTCGACTTCTTCATTGAAACGTTTAGTTTGAATACTGCAGACACTAGTATTGATATTAGGTACAACACTGATCAGAAGTGGTTTGTCGAGTAAATCACTGAGCTTAACTTCTTGATTGTTCTTATTATATACAGTAAAGTCAGGGAACTTGTCCCCAACAGCAAGAGGTTGACCAATAGTGGCAACAGTTTGTCCTTTAAATTCCAAATTCATACGAATATTCACCCTTTCTTTTTAAATACTAGATTTATTATAAGTTAGGGCTAAATAAAAACCTAGAAATTAGATTGTAAATTAGAGGTTACAACATGTTAATAGAAGGAAAAGATATCAAGATAAGAGATTTCCAAGAAACAGACTTTCCCCAGTTCCAAGCCTTAGTAGGTGATAGAACCAATCATGAGCTGGCAGGATTGGAATACAGCATCGATCCAAGCTATGTTCATGAGTTGTTTGAGATGTATAAGAGAAGAGATGATTCTCATGTGATTGCCGAAGTAAAAAACAATACAATGGTAGGAATAATCGAAATCAATCATCGAGGGGAGTACGCAGACCTTGCGGCAACAAGAGAAATTGGCTTTGTAGTCGATCAAAAGTATCGTCGCAAAGGTTACGCTACTCAAGCTATTCAATTAGTGGTTGATTACGGATTCAATCAAGAGCATTTAACCGAGATTTGGTCATCTACCGAAGAGAATAATCAGGTTCCACAAAAGGTTTTAGAAAAATTAGGATTCAAATACATTTATAGTGCCGACCAAGCGCTTCCATTCGCCACACAGAGCAATATGGTGAAATATTACCTTTTGAAGAAATGATTCACTTTTTGTAAGAAATTCTTAATTATTTCGGAGCAAGTAAACGATATACGGATGGTACTATACTTGTTGTAAGGAGAAAATAGACTGACTTTTGATGAGAGGTTTTTTATATGAAAAGAAAGATGAGAACTAGAAAAAGTCTCACAGTCAAAAAGCGAATAGTCGGTTTCTTCGCAATTGCCGTTATATTATTAGGTGTGGTTGCAGGATTCAGCATTAACAAAGTTATTGCTGAATCTAACAACACGGCAGGGAATGGCGCTGCAGCACCAGTTGCGGTACTTGCCAAGACGTCTGATAGCGATGCTTCAGGCGCAGGCGGGGGAGCAACCAATGCTAACGTCTTAGTTGGTGATAATACCGGAACAAGTACCGGTACACAAACACAGGCTAAAGATACTGACTATATTCCGTCAGTCAGCGTCAACAACATGTCGACATACCCACAAACGGGAGATGCACATGATACCGGATTAGTCATTTTAGGCTTTACTATTTTGATTGGTCTATTCGCTTTTTATGGATTGAAGTTCCGGAAAAGCTTTCAATCTTTACACGTTTCAAAGGTAACAAATTGATTCAATTCCGATAAATAACTTTTACAAATTATGAGATGTACGGTTCGTAAAATTTGTTATTATCTAATTGTAATCAAGAAAGACAAAAACAAAAATAATTTTCTATATCAGGGAGGATATATCATGAAATTATCTAAGAGTGTTTTAGCAGGATCATTAGCAACAGCAGGAATCGTTTTAGGAGCAATCGCACCAGCAGTTACAGCACAAGCCGCTACAGCAACAGGTGCTACAGCTAACGATGGTACTGTTACATATAAAGCAGGTACAAACGTTGGACCACTTGGTGGAGAAGATAGTAAATTAGCAATTGCCTTTGATTCAGCAGAAGGTAAAGGCGATGGTGAAGCAAGTGCAGAATCAAATGCTAACGTTAAGGTTCAATCAGGACTTCTAACATTAGATGCTGTTCCTGACTTTGGATTTGCTAACGCTGCTGAAGGTACAACAGTAGCATTGGATAACAATGATACTAATGGACATCTAGCAACAGATAGTGAAGGTCAAGATAAATTAACAGTTACTGATTCTCGTGCCGGTGCACCTGGTTTTACAGTTGATGCAGCTATTACAAAGTTCCTTGCAGAAGGTTCAACTGATGCTACAAAAGGTAAAGCTTATACATTGAATTTGGGTCAAGCAAAGCTATTGAATGATAAAGGTGATAACGTTTCAACAAATGGTGTTGCTCTTACAAATGAAGCTCACCTTGTTGGTAAGGCTGATGGTACAACAGGTGACACATCTAATGTTATTTCACTAGATAAAGATACATACAACAATGGACCTATCAATGCTTCATTCAATAAGGATGCTGGTAATGCAACTTTGAATTTGAATGATACTTCAGATCCTGCAGCAGGTAATGGTGTTAAATCATACAATGCTACAATCACATGGACATTGAAGACTCTTGCAACATCAACTGATAAAGCTTAATTAAATCAGAATAAAGTGAATAAATAACGACCACTACTACAATAGTAGTGGTTTTTATTTTATAATATGAATGGGTTAATAATCATTAGATAGGTGATTTAAATATGGAGGTTTCAAATGTTAAAAATTAAGTCAAAGATTACATTTATTTTGCCAGTAATTTTTGCATTTTTGTTAAGTTTACTGGGTGTAACAAATGTTAGTGCCGCAACTTCAGGAGATTATACAATTAGAGCTGCCGGAACTAGTAATGATGTCGTTAATGTTGATAACGGAAATTATTTTGTTACTGGAACTCCAGGTCAGACAACGGAAATAAAATTGCAGGTAATTAACAAGGCAAGTTCGACTCGTAATTTCATTTACTATGCTTCAACAGCATATACCAATGATAATGGTGCTTTGGCATATGATAAGTCAAAGGTAACAGATCCATCTCTAAAGATTCAGACAAAAGATGCTATCTCTCCAAATAAATCTACATTTAAAGTTCCAGGGAATACATCTGCTATGATAACTTTGAAGTTAACGATACCTAGCAAAAAGTATGATGGTACTATAATGGGTGGTGTTACTGTTGCACCTTATAAAGAAAAGGCTAAGGGGACTGTTGGAAGTAACGGTAATTTAATTAAGAATAAATTTAGTTACTCTATTCCTGTTCAAATTAAGCAAAAGGGATCTGAAACAGTTCAACCTAAATATTCAATTAGAACAGTTAAGCCTGATTTGACTACTACTTCTAAAGGACAGAAGCAAGGTGTCCAAGCTAATATCCATAATGCAACTAATTCTTACTCTGGATCCTTATCAGCCAAGGCGATAGTAACTAAAAAGGGTGATAAGAATTTTAAAATCACACAATTGTACGATGATCAGAATCTTGCTTCCACAACAAATTATAATCTAGGTATTTCATGGGGAAAGAAGACACTCCAAGCCGGTGATTATCATTTGAAATTAACTTATAAAACTCAAGGTGGTTTGAAGACTTGGGTTCTAAACAAAGACTTTACAATTACAAACAACGATGCTGCTAAGTACAACAAATTAGCAGGTATTAAGCCAAACTATCTATGGTTATACATCCTATTAGGTATTCTTGCATTGGCAATTATCCTAGGATTGGGTATTTACTTAGGTAAGAGAAACAACAATAAGAACAACAACGGTGGAAATGGTAGTCAACCAACAAGACGTCGCCGTTAATATTGTTTGATAAATAATTAAATATTAAGCTGTTCCAAGACTTGGAACGGCTTTTTTAGTATTATTAGAGGTGAAGTAATTATCAGGGGCAGAACAATGAATAAAAAAATAATCTATTTTCTATCAATGGTATTCTTTGCCTTTATAGGCTTTGTGACGATAAATGGTACAACTGTGAAAGCAGATATTAATAATGTTACGGTTACGCCTCTAATTGAAGATGACTCTGCTGATGTCACTGACAGATTCGATATTGTTGGAAAACCGAATGCCACTCGTACAGTTAAAATTTCTATTGGTAATTTCAGTATCAATAAGCTACATCTAAAAATTGTACCGACAAATGCAACGACTTCGATGGACGGTAAAATTGTCTATACTGATAAAGTTCGTGCAGGTCAATATGGTCTTAAGTATGCATTTGCTGATATGACTAAGTCCCAAACTCTAGTTTTAGCACCTAATAAGACCAAAGATGTGACTTTTAAAATTAAATTGCCATCTGAAAAGGTTGACGGTTTAGTTATGGGTGGTTTTAATGTTTACGATGCTTCTAAAGATGGTCTCAAAGGTAACGCTAATGTTCCAGTATGGATAACTGGCGACAATAAAGCGGTTGGTGGCATTGTCAGTTTGCACAACTTAGCTTTGGACGTTATTGATCGTAAGCCGCACGTTATTATTAATTTACAGAATAAAGAACCTGGTCAGATGAAGAATGTTATTGTTCATATGACTGTAAAACGTAAAAGTTGGTTAGATCGTTTTAACTTAGGACCTAAGGAAATGGTTGCCGATACGACGTATAATAAAGTTGCACCTAATTCCGCAATTCCGGTTGATTTTGATCAGAATCAAACGCCGATTCAAGCTGGAACTTACGTTGTTAAAGGTGCGGCCAGAAGTGGAAAAGCCACTTGGACTTTTCACAAGACATATAAAATTACGCAAGATCAAGCTAATGATATCAATAAACGTTGTAAAGGTTTGGTTTACAACAAAACTACAACTTACATCCTTATTGTCTGTGTCTTAGTTTCATTGATCTTCCTTATTTTCTGGGCTATTTGGTATTCAGGTAGGAGTTAAAAATATGAGAAAACGGATAATATTATTTCTTTCAACACTGTTGATGTGTCTGGTTGCCTTTCTGCCAGCGACAACAGTGAAAGCAGCACCAGATAAATCATATGCGATCCAAGCAATTTTACCCGATAATCAAGTTGACAAAAATGAGTCATATTTCGATTTGAAGATAACTCCTAAGAAGGAACAAACTTTGAAGGTGTTGATTGCTAATACTGGTACGAAACCAATCACGGTAACCGCTGAGGTCAATAATGCCTATACGGCGGACTCTGGTGTGATTGGCTATGACAAATACAACGCTAAATTGTACAAGTCAAAACTTCCTTCATTGACATCATTAGTTGATGGTTCAAGGAAACAAGTTGTAAAGTTAGGCACTGGTGAGAATAAGACTGTTTCATTCAAAGTTAAATCGCCAGATTCTGAATATGCTGGGATTATTCTTGGTGGTGTCACGACTACAGCCTCAGTTAGTCCCACTAAGTCAAAGAACATCAACATTAAGAACCAAGTACGTTACGTCAAAGGTGTTGTATTGCGTTCCAAAGATGATGGAGTAATGCCTGATATGCATCTAACATCAGCCGCTCCAAGAGCCGTAGCCGGTTCAACGGGTATTTCATATATGTTGGATAATACAGCTCCAATTAACGTCAACAAGGTCAAATTAACAGCACGTATCAAACATAATGGTAAAACTATTAAGTATAGTGCTGACAATTTACAGTTTGCGCCTAACTCACAATTCAATTATTTCATTCCGATTAGTAAGTTAAGTGCCGGTAGCTATAAAGCACACATTACTTTGAAGAATGATTCTGGATTCTCGAAATCATTCGATAAGAATATTTCGATCCAACAGAAGGAAATTGATAGTGTACAAAAAGCTGTTAATCCAAAACAGGAAAGCAATAATAAGCAGTGGATTGGTATTATTGTTGGAATTATCGTTCTAATTGTTATTGCAGTTTGGATGTACTTGTACTATTCACAACGTAATAAGAATGGTAAAGGACCTAAGGGTCGTAGTGGATTGAGGTTAGGTAAGAAACCTAAGAATGATCCTAATAAGACTACTAGATCTGGTAATACTAGAACCGAAAGACATAAGAAGTAGAGAGTGGAGCAGGGGTGGTTAGCCCACGAGGATTTGCCTAAGAAGTGAAATTATCCGCCGAACTTGCGGATGATTCCACTTCTGTAGCAAACCACAATGGGCTACCCCTGCGGAACTCGTTTCCACTATAAAACATAGGACCATGGTTATTTAAAAACAAAGGGACCAGTGAAGAAGTCATCAATTTTGGATGATTGCTTCACTGGTCCTTTTTTATTTAAGAAACTATTCACAAAATTAGTCAAATAATCATTTAATTAATTGAACTTTTTGATTATTATGGTAGCTAGATTTTATCATTGAGAATATAATCATTCACATAAGTAGTCTCAAGAGGGAGGGACTTACTATTGGAAGAATAGGGAAGTCAGTAAAAATAATTTGCCTACTTTTATTTATTTTGACATCATTTTTATTTATTGGAGGGACTAGAGTTTTGGCTGGTAGTACGCCATCGGGATTAAACTCAGATGATATTTTGGGATATAATCCTTCAGAGTCAATCGGTGGAAGACCAAAAAAAGATGGGATTTTTACATGCCCCACTAAATTAGTCACTGGTGGAGGTAATGGTGCAATTGTTTATACCAGTATTTCTAGTAATTCAACTCATATCAGTTTTTGGAACACTAGAAGCAATAACGGCGTTCTCTGGTCAAATGAAAAAAATAAAATGGATGTCACGAAGAATCATTACTTTTCTTTTTGGTTAAACGTTCCCGCTACAACTGAAGGGGGCGGAGGTCTAGCCTTTGTCATGCAAAATGATTCAAAAGGGACAAATGCATTATCAACTTTGAATGGCAACTTGATTTCACCGATGGAAACATTAGGAGTCTGGGCTGCTGATCAAAATAGTCCGCATATGGCTAATGCTATTCAAAACAGTTGGGCACTAGAATTTGATAATTATCCTAATACGACAGGGACAATTGATAATGCTTTTGACAAAGATTCGAGTTTAGATAACTCACAATTGGGTATCGGTAAACTACATATTGCCTCCAATTATCCGGCTGATGCGACTTCTTATGTGCCATTGAACAATAGAGCGTACACATTGATTCATCGTTCACCGATTTACCGTACGATCGGTTTTGACAGTGGCTGGCATCATGTTTCAATATTGTATAATCCTAATGATGATAAGACTGCAAATGTTACTTATAAATTCAATGATAAGAATATTGATGGGACTCCAAATGTGAATACTGGAGTGGATTCCGTTACGAATCCAATTGAAGAGGACAAAACGGTTCAGCTTGATTTAAGTAAATTCAATTTGGGTACTAATAAGAAACTTACTTGGGGTTTTGTCGGTGCTGGAAAAACAACACCTAGTGCCACTCAAGTAATTTATGAACAATTGTCGTCTCTAGCCGATGTTTCACAAGATGCTAAGATTTTTGATACTACTCAAAATAATCGTGAACTAACATCTAACTATAAAGAAATCAATGCTGGCGATGCTTTAAAAATGCAATATACTTTGAAATATAACGGCGGACAAGAAAATTTTGAAAATGTAAAAACGACGATAGGGTTACCAGAAAATGTTACCTTGAATCATGGGGCCTCGATTAAGTTTGCTAACGGTAATACTGAAGCTATTTCCGATACGGAAATTGATAAAGCCAATAATACTAGAGTCTTGAATCACACGATTAGTGCCACCAGCAATGCAATGAATATGACGAACAATCAGGCTACGATTACTTTAACTGGTACAACGCCAAGTACTGTGGCAGATAATACCGAAGTTCCTGCTAGCCACGCTCATTTTGTCAGTGATACTTATATTGGTGATGCGATGGCAACTGATTTTATTATTCGTAATCCCAAAATTAAGACGTTGAATTTGAGTGCTGATATGACGCCGACTGAGATTTCGGCAGTTACTAGTACCAACTTAACTGGTTCACTCAGTTATGCTGATGGCAGTGCCTTTGAAAGTGAAGGGGCCTTTCTCAACATAACAGTTGATGATAAGGATTTAAGTCAGATGGCGATTACAACTGATGATAATAGTAAAAGGATTGATTTTTCAATTCCCTTTTATGGTAGTGCAGATGCCGGTAATGATTTGTCCTCACAACAAATTTTAGGTGTAGGGACACATAAAATTACAATTTACGCTAATGACCATTACAATAATAAATCTGAAGTGAAGACTTTTAAGATTAAAGTCAATCCACAATCTTTGAAATTGGATTTAGGGAATAGAGTTTTTTCATTTGCTGATATCCAATCATATTATTATGGGGATGTACCTCGTAAAAATGATTGGCATGTAAATGTGATTGTTCAGGGGACTCCTTGGTCATTAATGGCCAGTGCCACACCTTTACATAACAGTAATAATGAAACTTTCGATGGTGAATTAGTTTATAAAGACAATCAAGGGAAAGTAGCTGATTTGAGCTCTCAAACATTAATTAGTAATTCAAAAATTGAGAATTCAGAGAATGGTACGATTGATATAACGCACGATTGGTCAAAGAGTACTGGAATTTTGTTGCATTCAAATGGAAATTTTATTAGTGGTGGGAAATATACTGGTAAGATTAATTGGACTTTGAATAATTCGGTTTAAATTGCATAACAAAAAAGATGAGCTCTCTTTATTGAGGGTTCATCTTTTTTTGTAAATAACCATGGTTCTATGTTTTATAGTGGAAACGAGCTGCACAGGCCAATTTCTTCCGGTTAAGTCAACTATCTCTGCCGGCACTTCGTTGCCGACTGAGATAGTAGTCTTAATCCTCGGAAATTCCCAGGCCTGTTACGCTCTCTGCTCTCTACAAAACTTTCTTCTTTTTATTTACAGTAATTTTATTCTTAAGCTTTTTAACGTAGATTTGGTTCAACTGGATCAACAACCAGATATAATCTGGTCTTGTGGAAGAAATATCCCAAGAAATTACTTTTAAGTTTTCTGGATATTTCTTTCTTTCGATATCTAATGGTAAGACATCAAGTGAGGTAATCAGCACGTCAACATTATCGTAAACGTCACTTGGTACTACTTCGACGAATTCGAGGTTACGGACGGTTCTTAAAACGACTTCGGCTGCTTGGTTACCTGGATCAATCAAGACTTTTACTCTGATGAAATCTTCTTCACGTATCGTTGAAATATAACTTGGCAAAATTTGATACAAATCTTTTGAAATCAATTCAGCTGCGTTATAAATGCCCGGAAATTCATTTTGATCAATGTTCGAGAAGAAGGTATAGACGTCTTTGTACAAGTCGGTATACGATTGCTCATTGCCTTCAGCGTACATTGTGTCTAGATGCATCAAAGAATATGGTGCCATGATGTAATAGAAGACTATATCACGGGTGACATAGGTCATAATGTGCTTTAAGGTCTTTTGATTATGATAAACAGTCATATCATCATGATAATGCTCTTTAAGGAAATCTATAAAGTGATAAACGAGCGCATAGAATTTCGGATTGATACGAGCATCTGCATTGATTGGTTGTTCAAAGGCGGTGTCACTAGGTTGAAAGGCTGTCTTTCTAAAGAGATTGATCAGCTTGTTCTTATTGTGTAAGGCATCCAGTGGCACGATTGGATAGTCATCATGAGTTACGATATCTTCGCCTAATTGTTGATTATCGAAGACATCACTGTAATATGGCAGATCTTCAATATAATTTCGTTTGATTAAACGAATTCTAGAGATTGCCAAGAAATATTTTAGCTGAAAATGCACGATTGGATTGTCAAAGGTGATTCCAGCTTTAGCAATAATTTGATCGATCGAATTCTCCTGAATTAAGCTAAAAGGCCATTCTTGAGCATGATAAGTGTACCAATAGACATAATAAGCCATCCATCGGATATTTTTCTCATTACCCTTAATCTCTAGGGTTGAATTGGAAATTTTAAGTCCGAAGTTCTTGAGAAAAGCTCTGAATTTGGACATTCGACGATTGAGAGTTGACTTACTAGTAAAGTGTTCGTTACTGAAGCTCTCAAAGGATGGATTTGCACTGGTCAAGCCGTAATTAAAGGCTTGGAAAACTACCGAGTTCTTAACTAAGTATAGGCGGTAAGTATCAATGGAAATCTTACTAAAGTCGATTGATTCGATCTTAGTGTCACTAGGATCGATATCAGGGGCGACATCGGCAAAATCTTCTAGCAGTGCTTGGAAAATGTTGTATGTTTTTTGGTAGGTAAATTGTAATCTACTACTAATATTACTCAAGTTTACTTCACGAGGTGGTAGCGACTTAATAACAGTTAGCATTCGATATTTTTCTACGTCTTGCTTAACTAAGAAAATTTGCTCCAACATGTTTGTTTCCCCCGGCAATGTTAAATTGTTAATTGAAAAAGATTAATAAATATAAGAAACACTACTTGCTACTATCTTAACATTTATTTATAATATTTTGTAATCAGATAGAGGCGCAATTTTTATTAGTCGTGTTTTTGAGTACGATAGGGTACCTTGAAAAAACATTAAAGG
Source organism: Companilactobacillus sp. HBUAS56275 (assembly GCF_036913655.1). NCBI lineage: Bacteria > Bacillati > Bacillota > Bacilli > Lactobacillales > Lactobacillaceae > Companilactobacillus > Companilactobacillus sp. HBUAS56275. The sequence continues at coordinate 332,146 of NZ_JAYKKK010000003.1, read as the reverse complement.
AAAAGTTGCCGAAATCGATTTATCCCTATTCGGTAGGTCGGTTGGGCTATTACTTAAGAGGTAGTAGACTGTCGTACGTCTAAAAAATAGAATAATTTTTATTTTTTGGAAAACGTTGAGCTATTGATTATTGGGATAATTATTATAATCCTTATTGTCAGTAGTTCCTCTGATAATAGGGACTTTTTTTTATGTCCAAATAAAAGGGGAATGAAAGATGGAAAATAATGATGTGAGTCGTTCGTTAAAGACTCGTCATCTATCAATGATTGCGTTAGGAGGTTCGATTGGAACTGGGTTATTCGTTGCCAGTGGTTCTTCAATCTCGACCGCAGGACCTGGAGGAGCTCTGATAGCTTATGTGGCTATTGGTGTCATGGTTTACTTTTTAATGACAAGTTTAGGTGAGATGGCAACTTACATGCCAGTCTCAGGTTCCTTCGCAACTTACGCAACCAAATTTATCGATCCAGCCTTCGGATTTGCATTAGGTTGGAATTACTGGTTCAATTGGGCCATTACCTTAGCGGTAGACTTATCAACAATTTCTTTAGTTGTTAAGTATTGGTTCCCAAGTTGGACATCATGGAAAATAAGTTTAACGTTCATGATTGTCTTATTAGTAATTAACTTTATTTCAGTTGGATCATTTGGTGAAACCGAATATTGGTTATCATCAGTTAAAGTTACCGCCGTTATTATCTTTTTGATTGTTGGTGTCCTAAGTATTTTAGGTGTATTAGGCAATCAAAATTTTGTCGGTTTAACTAATTTTACATATAAGAAAGCACCATTTGTTGGCGGAATACCAGCAATCCTGAGCGTTTTCGTTGTGGCTGGGTTCTCGTTCCAGGGAACTGAATTGATCGGTATTACTGCCGGTGAATCAGCTACACCTGAAAAGAGTATTCCAAAGGCCATCAAACAAGTATTTTGGAGAATTTTGTTATTCTACATTTTCTCAATCGCTGTAATTGGAGCCTTGATTCCTTATACAAGTCCTAACTTGTTAGGTTCAGGAGCTGGCGATATTGCTATCAGTCCATTTACTATCGTCTTTACAAAAGTCGGAATTCCATTAGCTGCCGGAATAATGAACGCCGTAATTTTGACATCAGTTATTTCTGCCGCTAATTCGGGATTATATGCTGCCAGTCGTATGCTTTGGTCAATGAGTAAACAAGGCATGGCACCAAAAGCCTTTGAAAGAACCAATAGCCGTGGCGTACCAGTATTTTCATTGTTGTTAACAGCCTTAGTAGGGGCAATCGCACTATTTACAAGTTTGTACGGAGATTCATTCTACGAACTATTAGTTGCTGCTTCAGGACTAACAGGATTCATAGCTTGGCTAGGAATAGCTTTTTCACATTATCGTTTTAGAAAAGCTTATTTGTACAAAGGATACGATTTAGACGATCTTCGTTACAAAGCAAAGTGGTTCCCATTTGGGCCAATTTTAGCCATTGTTTTAGGGATTATCATTATCCTAGGACAAGACGTACGATCAATGGTCGACTTCAATATTGGAAGATTATTGATTAGTTACAGTGGATTAATTATTTTATTTGTCTGCTGGCTATATTATAAACTCAGATATAAGACAAAATTCTTAAAACTAGAAGATATTGATGTAAAACAAGAACAAAAACAGAATCGCTATTGATAATTAGGTAAGTTTAAATTATCATTAGGAATGAATATAACGCTAAGAGAGTGCCTACTCATAAACCTTTCAGAGAAGCGATGGTTGGTGGAAATCGCTAAGGCTTTTATTCCAGCATTCTGGCAACGGGTAATGCCGTTCGGGTTGATCCGATAAAGTCTGAAAGTGCAGTGTATTTGTGTACACTGAAGCTGGGTGGTACCGCGAATGGTCGATTCGTCCCTTTATTGGGATGAATCGGCCTTTTTTTGTAGAGAGCGGAGCAAGGGCGCTTAACCCACGAGGATTTGCCTAAGACCTGGAATTAGCCGCTGAACTTGCGGATGATTTCAGGTCTGTAGCAAACCGGAATGGGTTCCCTTGCGAAGCTCGTTTCGGAATAGAGAGTGGAACAAGCCGCTTAGATTCTGAGCATTTGCAGGACTTTGCGAATTGACTGCGCAGCAGGCGATTTGTGAAGTCAGGCAAAGCACAGGAATCTGGCTTGTGGAACTCGTTTCCACTATAAAACATAGAACAATGGTTATTAAACAGAGAAACCCCAAAGTTCTATAAAAAAAGACACGTTACCCCAAAAACCAGCAGAGAAAAGCACTCAAAAGCGAAAAAAGAAAAAGGAGAGAGAACCCCAATGTTAGATATCAAATTGATCAGAAAAGATCCAGAATGGATCAAGAACAAGTTAGCATCAAGAGGCGTAACAAGTGAGGAAATCGATGAACTATTAGGTTATGACAGCAAACGTCGTGAACTATTAGTTAAGAGTGAAACACTTAAGGAAAAGAGAAATACTGTTTCACAAGGTATCGCTAACAAGAAACGTAATAAAGAAGATGCTAGTGAAGAAATTGCTGCAATGAAACAAGTTGGTTCTGATATTAAGAATTTGGATACAGAACTTGAAGAAACAGAAGGCAAGATGAACTACATCTTAGTTCGACTACCTAATATTCCTGATGATTCAGTTCCTGTTGGACCTGATGAAAGTACTAACGTTGAAGTTCGTAAAGTTGGTGCTATTCCTAAGGAAGGCTTCAAACCTCGTCACCACTGGGATATCGGTGAAGAACTAGGTATCTTAGACTTTGAACAAGCTACAAAAGTATCTGGTTCACGTTTTGTTTATTACATTGGTATGGGTGCTAGACTTGAACGTGCTGTTTACAACTTTATGTTGGATCAACACCAAAAAGAAGGCTATACAGAAGTTATCCCTCCATACTTGGTAAACAACAATGCCATGTTTGGTACTAGTCAATTCCCTAAGTTTACTGAAGATGTTTATACTGTTATGGTTGATGAAAACCCATTGACTTTGATTCCAACAGCTGAAGTTCCTTTGACAAACTACTTTGCTGACAAGATTTTGGACGAAAAAGACTTGCCTAAGTATGTTACAGCTCTAACACCATGTTTCCGTTCAGAAGCAGGTAGTGCCGGTCGTGATACTCGTGGTTTGATCCGTATGCACCAATTTAACAAAGTTGAAATGGTTAAGGTTACAAAACCAGAGGAATCATACAACGAACTAGAAAAATTGACAGCTAACGCTGAAAACATTTTGCAAAAATTAGGACTTCCATATCACGTTATCGTACTTTCAAGTGGGGATGCCAGCTTTAGTTCAGCTAAGACATATGATCTTGAAGTTTGGATGCCTGCTCAAGACAAGTATCGTGAAGTTTCAAGTTGTTCAAACTGTCTTGATTTCCAAGCTCGTCGTGCACATATCCGTTACCGTGACGAAAATGGCAAGACACAATTGGCCCACACATTGAATGGTTCAGGACTTGCTGCCGGACGTACAGTAGCTGCTATCCTTGAAAATTACCAAAATGAAGATGGATCAGTTACAATTCCTGACGTATTGGTACCATACATGGGTGGAGTTACAAAAATTACTAAAGAAAATGCTAAATAAGTATTGACTCAATCCGTATAGATTGATAAAATTTAATAGTTCTGTTAAAGAGCTATTGAATTATTCCGGATTAGCTCAGTTGGTAGAGCATCTGACTGTTAATCAGGGTGTCGTCAGTTCGAGTCTGACATCCGGAGTTATAAATACTTAGGAAATCCTAGGTGTCTTCAATAGAAATACATCTAGTTCATTTGAATTAGATGTATTTTTTTATAGGATTTCTTTTTCTTGCCGTGTTAGCTCAGTTGGTAGAGCATCGGTATCGTAAACCGGCGGTCACAGGTTCGACTCCTGCACACGGCATAATAAGAACGTCATAGAGAACATCAGCTAAAAATAAAAGAGCCTTTGAATGTTGTTAAATCAGCATTTAAGGGCTCTTTTATTATTTGTAGAAATCTGAGAACATAGAAAGTCAAAAGACTTTGCACAAAAGTTTGCACGGCTGACGATTTTTTTGATTTTTAAATTTGCTGTGCAAAATAATCGCTCTAATCCTTGTCCAGCAAGGCGACAATGTCTTTGTCGTGTATTTGCTCAGAAATTGAGATTTTTACAATTATGTGCACAAATTGTACACAATAAAAAAGAAAAACTAATATTGATATAATACCAATTGCTAAAGTTCTTCAAGAAAATCTAGTCTTGTGTTGGTTGGTTTGAAATAACCGTTAGGTTTTGTGTCTGCAGTATCTTTTTTGTATGGTCCAATGCAGTCATTTAATTTTGAAGATTAGTTAACAGCCCTAAATTATTTATAGCAATTATTCCCTGTAAGAAATTTTGTTTAGTAGTTGGAAAATCATGTTTATTACAGCTAATGGACAATTCATCATCAATCAAAGTAATTTTAAAAACTTTTAGAATGGCATGTAGAGAGTTGAAAAGATAACTGTCCTTAGAAAAATCGAATCCATGTGATTCTAAATTGTCCAAAGTCCATCCATCGTCTGTGAGAGTTATTTTTGAATCATTTGTTTCAGCATAAATAATTATGGTATCTAGAGAATTATCCAAAAGAGAAGTTTCAATTTTTACAGTATTGGATGCCATATCGGTATATTTTTCATTGTTACGAAGCCATTCAAGCGATGTTTTCTGCATTTCTTTTGCGTTCATAATTTACTCTCCTCTAATAAATTATTTTACAAATCAAACCAGAGAATATCAAAAATATATTACAATTTGATATAAGTACTGTAATTTTGTTCGCATTAATTATATAATGTATGTATTAGATAATGAATTGAGAAATACCTCCCAGGGGAAACACGACGTGTTTCTCCATTTTTTTGATAAAAAATTAACAAAAAAAAGCTAATCCCGCGGGATTAACCTTTAAAAACGAAGTCGACAATTAAATACTAATTGTTGACTTTTTTGTTATCAATTTGATTTAAAGCATTTTGAACAGCTTCTTTAATAGCCTTGCTTGAAGCGGAAGCACCAGACACTGTATCAACATCTACTGAATTCTTAGCGACGATTTCTTTAGGTAATTCTTTGACAGCTTTTAGACCATAGTCGTCGGATTCACTTTGTTTCAAAATTTCAACATCTTGGATATTGTCATCGTCATCAACTGTGACACGAACGACAATTTCATTACCCATGCCGGCAGTGGATTTGCCGATATATTGATTATCTTTTGTTTCGTAGTGTTCTTCAACAACGTCAGATCCAAGTCCTTCTTCGTGAACACTAGCTGAAGTTTGTGCATCGACTTCTTTAGCAGCGGCTTCGGGTTTAACACTTGCAGCATTTTCACCAGCAATTTTACCGAAAATTAAGTTTTCAGCTAAATTACTACCACCGTTATATTGACGACCCATCAAGCTTCCTAGTTCACCAGCTGCATAAAGGTGAGGGATTACTTGGTCATCGTTGTCGACTACTTCTGCGTGAGAATTGTGAACTGGACCACCTTGAGTATTCAATAGTCCTTGAACCATGGCTAGAGCATAGTAAGGACCATCATCGAAGGCAGTCAAAGTTTCAGGATCACGGTTGAAAGCATAGTCACGTTTTTGTTCGGCAAAGTAGTTGAAATCTTTGATAGTCTTTTCCAGTTTATCGGAGTCAACATTCAAAGTTGTAGCTAGACTTTCAAGATCATCAGCTTTAATGACAGCCTTCAAAAATTCTGGATAAGGGGCGTTCTTGTCATTAGATAACTCATCGTACTTCTTCTGATCGAAAACAACATAAGGATGACGTTGAGCGAGAGGAATTCTCCAGTTACCGTGATCTTGGATGTGTCCGTGTCTGTGAATTTCGTTTTCGTCAAAGTAACGAGTGCCATCATCACCGACAACAATTAAACTGCCTTGATGGAAAGCAGGCCAATCGAATGGCAAAAATTGAGAACGTTGGCCCTTGGCAGGTTTAGGTGTTAGCCCATGGAAAATACCGTATGATTCATAATTGTTCATGTTGTAAAGTTTTGCACCGACTTCGCTAGCCATTTTGACACCGATACCCTTGTTGTAGAGGGAACCGATAGGATTAAGACTAGTTTCGCCCAAGTAGTTTTCAATCATTTCAGGATTATTTTCAAAACCACCAGTTGCCATAACGACACCGTTATTGGCTTTGACATTCAATAGTTTACCGTTACGTTCGATTTGAACGCCGATGATAGCTCTTGTCTCAGGGTTTTGAATCAAGTGTTTAGCTGGTGTTTGATAGAGTACGTCAATTTTGTCAGCACGGTCGAGGACTTGTTGACGCAAATTCTTCCATAATGCTGAGTCGGCAACTCCTTCGTGGACAGCAACTAACTCGTGTGTAGCTTGACCCCTGAATTCGGGATATTCGTGAGCCATGAAGTACAAGGCTTTAGAAACTGGTGATTCAGGATGTTTGCCCATTATAAAAGGCTTTACACCAAGATACTTTTCCAAATAATCAGGGATCTTGTACAATCCTTGAATAAAAGTCTCCATAAGATCTTGATCGTAAGATAAGGGATAGGCTAAATCTTGATAATATTTTCTCAAATCGTCTAAATCATCACCTGAGGAAATAACTTGTCCAGCGTAGCGAGTATTGCCACCCTCATGACCCTCGGGAGCTGAATCAGTAATTAGGACTTTGGCACCGTTATCAGCGGCAAATCTGGCAGCCGTAGCACCGGCACCACCGAAGCCCAATACGATTACATCATAATTAGCATTCCAATTTAATTTTGAATCCTCAAACATATTATTCACTCCATTTCCGTAAGGTGTTAAGGTTAATATAACTCTAAAATAGGACATTGTGAACATTTTATAAATCTGGAACTGAAAACGAGGATGAAAATGAGTTTAGTTAATAAAAAATATTATGCCTTAGGAACAGTGATCAATCTGACCGTTGCGACTCCAGCAGGGGAAGAAGAATTGGAAGCAGCTTACGAATTGATCAAGAATTTTGAAGATAAGTTGACTGTTAATCGAGATAAATCCGAAGTCATGTCGATCAATCATATGGCTGGAATTAAACCAGTAACAGTGCCGTCTGATACTTATGCTCTGATCAAACGTGCGGTACTAGTCAGTCGTCAGCATTTAGGCTTCAATGTGGCAATCGGTCCATTGGTTAAATTGTGGAAAATTGGTTTCAAAGGTGCTAACAAGCCTAGTGACGCAGATATTCAGGAACGTTTACGAATTATCGATCCTGAAAGAATTCAGCTGGATGATACCAAAGAGACGGTTTTCCTAGAAGAAAAGGGCATGGAGATCGATCTCGGTGGAATCGCTAAAGGTTATATCGCTGATAAAATCAAAGAACTCTGGTCAGGCATGGATGTTGAGACAGGGATTATTGATCTCGGTGGTAATGTGCTCTTAGTCGGTCCAAGTTTGCATGAAGATAGAATGTGGAATATTGGTGTACAGAATCCAGTCGAGAAGCGGGATGTTTCACTTGGTGTTTTGCGCACTACGGCAAAGTCGATTGGAACTTCTGGAATTTATGAGCGTAAGTTAGTTATTGATGGTCACGAGTATCATCATATGTTCGATTCAAAGACTGGTTACCCAATCAAAAATAATCTTGCCAGCGTGACAATTGTCAGTGATAAGTCGATTGATGGTGAGGTTTGGTCGACGATAGGATTTTATCAAGGCATTGAAAAAGGATTGGCTTTGATTGAAAGCCAACCCGGAATTGAAGCTATTTTTATTACGAAAGATTTAGAATATAAGACTACTAGTGGACTACGTGACAAGTTTTTTAAAATATAACAATTATATATCATAACAATTCCAAAATTGTGTTGCTTTATATTGTGAATGAATTTACAATGAACGTGTAAGATAATTATAAATAAGGTGATTGATATTATGAATAAATTTATTGCGATAGTGGGATCTAATTCCAATAAGTCAACTAACCGTGAATTATTGAAGTATATGAAGAAACGCTTCCAATCGGCTGCTGAGATCGAATTAGTCGAGATCAAGAATCTACCTATTTTTAAGAAGAGTGAAGATAAGTATGTTCCTCAAGAAGCCTTAGATATGGCTACTAAGATTGAGGCTTCCGATGGTGTAATTATCGCCACTCCTGAATATGACCACTCTATTCCGGCAGTCTTATCGAGTGCTTTGGCTTGGTTATCATATGGAATTCATCCTTTTGTTGATAAGCCAGTTATGATAACAGGGGCTTCATATGGTTCTTTGGGATCATCACGTGCTCAAGCACAACTACGTCAAATTTTGGATTCACCAGAATTAAAGGCTAGAATTATGCCTAGCTCAGAATTTCTATTAGGTCACTCATTACAAGCTTTCGATGACAATGGTGACTTGAAAGATGAGAAAATCATTAAACAATTAGATGGATTGTTCCAAGACTTTTTGGACTTTGTTAATATTTCCAAACAATTAAACAATGCTCATGAGATCAACAAACAAAAAGCTAAAGAATTTTCTTGGGATAAGGACTAGGAGTGACGAATATGAAATTAGTAGGTATTGCAGGTTCAATTGCTGATCAATCATACAATCGAACATTATTGAATTTTATCGCCAAACACAGTAAAGGTGTTATTGATATTGAAGTTTTGGATATCGATGAAGTACCAATGTTTAGTCAAGATGATGACCAAACTAGTAGTGCTGTGATTCAAAAACTAAGTAACAAAATTAAGTCAGCTGATGGTGTAATCATTGCTACTCCTGAGCACAATCATACCGTTCCCGCTGCTTTAAAGAATGTTATCGAATGGTTGTCATATGAGATTCATCCTTTCGATGGCAAGCCCGTTATGATCGTAGGCGCTTCTTATCATACACAAGGTTCATCACGTGCCCAATTGCATTTGAGACAAATTTTGGAGGCACCTGGTGTTAATGCTATCGTATTGCCAGGTAACGAATTCTTATTAGGCAATGTTAAAGAGGCCTTCGATGACAATGGTGATTTAAAGGATCAACGTACAATTGATTTTCTTGATTCAACTTTACAGAAGTTTATTAAATTTGCGAAGGTGATTAATATGATCGATGCTGATAATTATGAAAAAGAAGATTTAACAGCTTCAGGAAGTACTGATACTACTGTAGAAGGTGTAGATATGGCTGATGATGACTGGTTAGATAAGGCTGCTGCAAAGGTTAATGCTGTTGAAGGTAATACATATGTTAAGTTGGATGCTGGTTTGTTAACAGTTAATCAATTGAATTACATGTTGAAGACAACACCAATTGAATTAACTTATGTTGACGAAAACAATCAATTTATCTATTACAATCGTTTCTTACCAACTGAAAAGATGCTTGCTAAGAGAACACCTGCTCAAGTCGGTGATTCATTAGCTGATGTTCACCCTGGTAAAGAACGTGTTATCAAGCACGTTAAACAAGTTATCAACATGTTGAGAAATGGCAAGACAGATCTAGTATCAATGCCAGTACCTGGTGGCGATAGCAATCATCATGTTATGCATTACTACAAAGCTATGCACGATGAAGAAGGTAACTACAAGGGTGTTAATGAATGGGCTGTTGATTTGAAACCAATCGTTGATGAGTATTTGAAAGAAACAGGTCAAATGTTAGTTCCAGATCCAAATGCTAAGGTTGACGCTACTGCTGGTGCATCGAAGAAAGCTGATGCAGAAGTGGATGCAACATCTAGTGCTTCTAAAGAAGAAGCTGAACCTGAAAAGCCTGAAGTTGATGCTACAAGTGGAGCTTCTGAACACTAAAAACAAAGAGATCAATAACTCGATTTTGAGTTATTGGTTTTTTTGTCAAAATCTCTTTTTCCTAAAAATGTAATATCCAAGGACGAAGAAAATTAACGTATATATCAGAGTCCCAATTAACAATTCAGGATTGCTTAGGTGACTAGTGTCGTGATAAACAGCATAGTTGTAATACTGGGCAGTCAAATTGTACATATTTAAAGGATTCCATTTAACGAAATTCAATAATTTAGCATTAGTCAACAAAAGCTGTGAGGAAGCTGTTTGTCCCATAAAGACGATAGCCATATTGACCGTTATAACGATTGAATTAGACTTGATCAAACAGGAACTGAGGAAAATCAGACTGACGATTAAAGTCGAGGCAGCCAAATCAACGAGGGTTGTGTTCAACATGTTAACAACTAGAATTTGCGAATACTTGTTGATAACTAGCCAGGAGACGTGTGCTTTTAGAGGTGTCAACTGTAATAACAAAGTGAAGATGATGGCTAAAATATGAAGGAATAAATTGTAGATAGAGAGGACCAATAATTTGGACATGAAAACTTGAAATCTACTAGGTGATTTGTAAATTGTTAGGAGAATGGTCTCATTTTGATATTCCATCGTTAGTACTGTTGAACCAACAATGATTAAAGCTAATAGAATCCATTCACTGGAATTGTAAGTTGCCATGATCAACAGTCTCTGTTCGGAGTTGTCGGTAAACGCCCTCGTTAACATCATTAAAATTAAAACTAGTATTGGTGCAATCCAAGTAACTTTTTGATGTGTCAGTTTGAAAAGTTCATTTTTTATACTCTGCTTCATAATTTTCACCTAAATTGACCTTTTCTTAAAGATTTGATAGCCAACAATTAGGAATAGAGCCGCATAAAGACAGGTGGCAACAATTAATTCTGAGTTATTCAGATGTGAACTGTGAATAAAGTGTGGATTAGCTAGTTGATTTGAAACGTAGATCATATTCAGTGGGTTCCACTTGATTGGATTAAAGATGCTGTAAAGTGCTGTTGAAATACTAGCACCCAAAAAGCCCATGACAAGTCCAATTCCGATAACTAATGGATTAATTTTTAACCAAGAGATCAATAGGAATGCTAAAGCGATAATGAAAAAAGAATAGATAAATCCACCTGTCAGATTTAATAATAGAGGTTTTAAAAAAGCGTTGTGATAGTTATTAAAAAGAATAAATTTCAAAATTATAGTAAAAATAAGGTTCATTAATAGTAGGAAAAGACTGTAGAAGAGCATGACTAAAAATTTAGCCAGATAGATCTGCCATTTTTGAGACGTTTTGTAGAGTAGATTAATAATCGTGTTATTTTGGTATTCTATGGATATGATCGAAGAGGCGACGGTTATCAAAATAATAATGACCCACTGGCTGGCCCCAAAACCACTTTTTAAAAGAAAATCAGCATTATGATTGGTGAGGTAAGTGTAAATCATCAGGATCAATAAGGTCATTAATCCATACAGTGGCATTCGCTGATAGCGGAATTTGAAGAATTCTTGTTTTAAGCTTCTAAGCATGATTCTCAACCTCCTGACCATTTAATAGTGTGACGATAGTTCTTTCAAGTGTGGGCCGTTTAGGGATTAATTCCAGCAAGCTAATCTGATTAGAGTAAAGTATTTTTTGAATCGTGGAAATGTCTTCACGGTTAACGATTAGATGTTCATTTGTGAAATTTGTCGTCTGGTAATTTACCAGTAACTCTTTAGTTTTCTCAGGCTGATCAGTTAAAATTACGTAATGGTCGTAATTATTTTTTAGAAAAGCCGACATAGGTTTGGTCAAGATAATTTTGCCATTATCTATTAAGACGATTTCGGTCATGACTTTTTGTAATTCGCTTAAGATATGACTAGAAATTAGGAAGGAACAACCTTTTTGAGCGTACTGTTTGATAATTTTTCGTATTAATATAGTTGCCTCAATGTCTAAGCCGTTCATTGGCTCATCAAGAATGACTAAAGAAGGATGATTCAGTAGAGCAATGGCGATTCCTAATTTTTGTTTCATTCCAAGTGAGTATTCTTTAGCTTTTTGATCGATATAACTGTCCATACCTAGTGAGTGGACAATCTGTCTTAAATCATCTGGATCGGTCGAATAGAGGTTGAGGTTTTGAATACCAGTTAAAAATGGATAGATAGCGGGATGTTCAATTAAAGCACCGACCTTTTGTAGTGCTTGATGATTGTTTTCAGTGATGGCCTGGTTATCTAATTTGATTTCCCCATTGAACTTAGTTAAACCTAGGATAGTTTTCATGATAGTGGTCTTACCAGCTCCATTAGGACCGATTAGTCCTACGATGCTGCCAGACGAAATGGAAAAAGTTGCGTTCTTAATAATTTTTTTCTTGCCAATGATTGTATTGACCTGCTTGATTTCTAACATCTGTAACACCCTCTGTGATCTATTTGATACTTTCAATTTCGACCAAAACGCCGTAACAAACAAGCAAGTATTCATCAGCTTTGGTACAAGAGAAACTGACAAGGGCGCAAATATTAGTTACTTTCATAGTTAAGAATCCTGATAGGTAAGGGTTTGTTTGGTTGACTTAAAATTTTGGACAAAAAAACAGCTCATCTGAGGGGGGATGAGCTTGTTTTTGTTGTACAAGAGTACAACGACATTACCAGTAGTGTCAGGAAAAAAGATATGAATGCTCTTATATGAGGATTTCCAATTTTAATAATAGAGAGGGATTTGTTGATTAATTAATGAAAGCATTCAAAGTAAATTATTGTAATGGGATTTTTCTTAATTGATTGAGGGGGTCAATTAAGAATTCAATTTTTGTGAGTTAACGATATGAGGATGTATCGTAACTGTTTTAAGAGTTAAAGGAAGGAATGGCATCTCATATCTTTTCCCTTTCACGGTTATAAATATACCATATATGTTTAAACATGTTGGTTCAAAATAGAACAAAATATTTTTTTATTTTTAGGATAAATCAAAGAATCTTTTGCGCAATAATGATTCGATATTGCGTCTCTTAGAAAACGTATACATAAAAGGACATAAAAAGAGCTCATCTGAGGAGGGATGAGCTTTTTTATCGTTACGATTATGCAACGACATTACCAGTAGTGTCAGGAAACAATGCATGAATCTTTTCGATAAAATTTCCAAATTGAAGGATTTGGTATTAAATAATGAAAAGTATTCAAAATTGAATTGTAATTGGGATAACTCGCAATAAACATAAATTGATTGAGGGGGCAATTTATATTTATTAGTTTGTTTAGTTGGGAGATCATAGTATGAGGGGTACTAAGATCTTCATATTAAAAGTAATAAAGGAGGAATCATATCGATTCATGCCTTATCCCCTTTCACGGTTATAAATATACCACATGTGTTTAAACATGATTATTCAATTATTGTAAATTTATTTGTTTGTTTTTAATATCACAATAATAATTTTTTGTAAAATGAAAAAGCATTAAAAGAAGGTTTGATTGGAAAGAAAAGCTAGCCTATTAATTAACGTAATTAAGTTGGCCTGATACAAATATTGAAAATTTATTGATTATAATGTTCCTTTTATGTTCGTACTAATAAAAAAGGGCAAAAAAAACAGCTCATCTGGGGGGACGGGCTTGTTTTTTTGCTACACCATGTGTGTAGCAGCATTACCAGTAGTGTCAGGGGAAGATATGAATGCTTGTGAGGTTTCCATATTTGTCAAATAGAGAGGGATTTGTTAATTAATTAATGAAAGCATTCAAAGTAAATTATTGTAATGGGATATTACAAACGTATCTTTCAAGTAAAAATTGATTGAGGGGGGCAATTTTTATTATTGATACGAATGAGCTTTATAGATCAACGATATGAGGATGTGTATCGCGACCTTCATTAAGAGTTAAAAAAGGAAGGAATTGCATTTCCATATCTCCCTAGCACATATATAATATACCACATGTGTTTAAACAATTAAATTCATTTTTGAAAAAAATATTTATTTGTTTTTAATATCACAAATTTCATCATTTATTATATGATAGCGGTATCATAAATCCTGTTGTCAAAAGAGTTAATCCACAAAGTTGAAGGAAGTGAGGATTAAAAAGGGGATTTATTGGAGAATATCAAGATACTATATAAACGGAATATATTTTTTTAAATATTCTGTAAACGCTTTTAATGTATTAGTGAATAAATTATAATAATAAGAAAAAAGGACGGTGTCTATTATGAAAGTAAGTATTGTAGGTTGTACTCATGCAGGAACTTTTTCAGCAATGAATATTTTGAAAGAGCATCCAGACTGGGAAGTTTCCGTATTTGAAAGAAACGATAATTTATCTTTTCTATCCTGTGGTATCGCACTGTGGGTAAGTGATCGTGTTTCAGATCCTAACAAGATGTTCTATGCAAGTCCAGAAGCTCTAACTGATTTGGGCGCACATATGTACATGCAACATGATGTGACTGATATCGACTTTGATAACAAGAAATTGTCAGTAAAGAATTTAGTTAATGGTGATACTTTTGGCCAAACATATGACAAATTGATCATCACAACTGGTTCAGCTCCAATTATTCCTCCAATTCCTGGTATTGATTCAGATCGTGTAATGCTATGTAAGAACTGGACTAATGCAAATGAATTGAAAGAAAACGCTAAAGACATCAAGAGTGCCATCGTTATTGGTGCCGGTTATATCGGTGCTGAATTGGCAGAAGGTTACGCTACTTTAGGAAAAGAAACAACTTTGATCGATGCTCTACCAAATGTTTTGGCTAAGAATCTTGATCCAAATATGTCAGCTGTTGCCGAAAAGGATTATCGTGACAATGGTGTAACTTTGGGCTTGAGTGAAAAGGTAGAATCATTTGAAGAAACAGATCATAGTGTGATCGTTAAGACAGACAAGAATACTTATGAAGCAGATATTGCTGTTATGTGTGTTGGATTCCGTCCTAATACAAAGATGTTTGCTGATAAATTTGAGACATTGCCAAATGGTGCCTTAATTGTGGATAAATATATGCATACAAGTATTCCTGATGTCTTCTCAGCAGGGGATGCTGCATCTGTTCACTACAATCCAACTAATGATAACCAATACATTCCTTTGGCAACTAACTCAGTACGTCAGGGTATTCTAGTTGGTAAGAACATTGAAGAAGATAAGATGCCATACATGGGTACACAAGCCAGTTCAGCTGTTGAACTATTTGGTAGAACATATGCTGCTAGTGGTTTGACAAAAGTTCACGCTGATGTTTTAGGTAAAGAGGTTGCTGAAGTTTCACTTGAAGACAACTATCGTCCAGAATTCATGTTGTCAACAACACCAGTTTTGATGAACTTAGTATGGGATCCAGAAACAAGAGTTGTTCTTGGTGGCGCTTTGACAAGTATGTACGATGTATCACAGTCAGCTAACTTATTGTCACTAGCAATTCAAAAGAAAGTTACAATTGATGAACTATCAATGGTAGACTTCTTGTTCCAACCAAACTTCGACAAACCAGTTAACTATGTCAGTGCTCTAGCCGGTGCTGCTGTTGAAAAAGCTGACTCAGCTGTTAACGAATAATATTATTGCTTAATTTATAAAGTAGCTTTAGGGCTGCTTTTTTTGTATAAACTGTTTTTAGAAGGTGTTGTTGATGGAAGATGATGACTTTATTTTGCGTCAGATTAAATCTTTTGCCGAAGGATTTGGAGCTATTCTTGGTAAGGGTAAAGAGAAGAATGAAGTAGTATTTGAGCAACAACAGAACCAGAAGGGAAAAATTTATACAAATTTAGATCGGTTATTGTTGCATCGTAAATATGAAGAAGCGATTCATTATGTTTATGCGCAAAAATTTGAATTGGATGGAGATAGTTATTATCGGTTGGGTATTTGATTATATGGTAAGTTAGATGGTGTTTCTGGGGTTGATCCTGGGTTGTTGGAGGAATTTTTGGGGCAGATTGAGAAGAATAATAAATAACCATTGTTCTATGTTTTATAGTGGAAACGAGCTTCGCAGGGGCAACTCCTTCCGGTTAAGTCAACTTTCTCTGCCGGCACTTCGTTGCCGACTGAGAAAGTAGTCTTAATCCTCGGGAGCTGACCGCCCCTGCTCCGCTCTCTGCTCTCTAAAATTCACAAATTATTCTTACTTTGTTTAAACTCAATTCATAAAATCAGGCTATTATGTACACATAGTCAAATATGGCTATTCAAAAAAACGAGGTGAACGTGTATGAAAAAACATCCGTTTCTTGTTCTTACTGGCGTCTCTGTCTTAGCTACTGTTTGTACTAAGATGATCAGAAGCCACAATGAAAAGAAATTTTTGAACTAATTTAAGTACTAAATCATTCAAATCAAAAATACAAAAACCATTCAAAGCAAATAACTATTTAACTGATCCGAGGTAAATAATATGAAAAACGATAATAACATGGGCTTGCGTAAGCAAGCCTTTTTTGTGTTTGAGCGTCAATAATTTTACTTATTGTTTAATTTCTCATATTATTTTCTTAGTTAGTAAGGAGAATTTCGATATGAAAAAACGTCGTCTGCTTTATTATTCCGGAGCTTTTGTCATTAATTTGGTTATTATTTCGATTATCTTTGCTAGTGCTAATTTGGTCCCTTTTGGTAATAATAATTTTTTGAGTAGTGATTTGGGAACGCAATACTTAACTTTTTTGACTGAATTGAGACGGCAATTGGTGTCGGGTAATGTGCATCTTTATTTGTTCAGTCAGTCTCTGGGCGATAATTTTTTCCCGGTTATTAGTTACTATTTGTTGTCTCCGTTTAATCTGTTATTAATTTTTTTCAGTGCTAGAAATATCCCGGTTGCGGCTGATATTTTGATTATGCTCAAGATATCCACAATGGGTGTAACGATGGCATATTTCTTAAAAGAATACTTTCAAGAGCGAAGTGTCACTAACTGGTTATTTACTATTGCTTATAGTTTTTGTGGCTTTGTAGCCTCATATTTCTACGATTTAATGTGGTTAGACGCTCTGATCATGTTGCCGTTGGTTGCGGTTGGGGTAATGCATGTTATTAAACATCATCAGTATGTGCTGTATTACTTTTCCATTCTATTGTCGATAATTTTTAATTATTATTTGGGTTACATGCTCTGCATCTTTTCACTTTGTTTCTTTATCTTTATTGGTCTGGAAGACAATCTATTTCATCAAAAAGATAAGTGGCTGGTTATTAGACGTTATCTGATTTCGTCAATTCTAGCAGGTCTTAGTTCAGCAGTTCTACTGTTACCAACTTTGTCTGGGATGTTAAAGACAGCTAAGACATCATTTGATATTTTTAACTATTTACCGTCAGCTCGGTTTGGGTTAGAGGCTTTAACTGAACTAGGAATCGGGGGTAATAGTTTCGATCAACGTTTGGAGCATGGTCCGTCGGTGTTTATAACGTCGACTATTCTAATTTTATTATTAAGCTATTATTTAAGTTCGCAGGTAAGCAATCGTGACAAACAGAATTCAGTTTTCCTATTAGGAATTTTGTTGGTCAGTATGTTTGTAACGACTTTTAATACAATGTGGCATATGTTCCAAAATCCAGCTGGTTTTCCGTTCAGAAACAGTTTTATCTTCTCTTTCGCCTGTATTTTCATTGCAAGAAAAGCTTGGCAGAGGGGAGTTGTTAATGAAATAGGCGTTATAACGAAGAGTACATGTGTGGCCGGAATCCTGATTTGTTTGGGTTACTTAACGGAATGGCTATTACCTAAAATAATTGAACAACTCGGCTTTGACAGTATCAATATAGAATACAGTATTGGTTACTTTTGGCTAAGTTTGGCTTGTATCATTTTTTCAGGCTTCTTATTATTAATGTTGAATCGGAATAAGAATTTCTTATTGATTATATTCTTAATGGTCGGCTTTGAGGCTATCGCTAACTTTAATTCAGTTATGGCGACGGCTGACTTTGGAAATCAGGCTACTTATGAGAATGAATTTGATCGTGAGAATGAAATTTTAAAAGAGGTAAAGGCACGTAGTAATTTAGGTCACCGAATAATTGTGTCTAAATCGGGTTTGAATAAAGCCTTTCCTGAAAAATATAACAATTATAACGACCCCATTTTGTTTAATATCAATGGATTAAGTCTGTATAGTTCAACTTTGAATCAAGATACCTTAAAAATGATGCAAAATTTGGGATACTTCAGTTATAACGTTAGAAGAGTCAGTTATTATGGTGGTACCAAATTGACTAATGCTTTGCTAGGTGTCTATTATCGGGTTCGACAGTGGGACAATCATTATCATGTTGAAGAAAACTACGATGCACCGACTTTGGGCTTTTTGGTGGATAAAAATGTTTATGATTTTAAAATGAAATCAGGTCAAGCTTTATCTAATCAAGATCGTCTCTGGCAAGCTTTGAACGGTAATAGTGCAGAATACTTTAAGAATGCCTTGTTGACCAGCATGCAACAGCGTACTGTTGGCAATCGCGAGCTCTATACCTATCAATTGGCAACTAGAGCATCAGGACCGTTATACTTCTATGTAACGCCTTTTAATTACGATAAAGCTAAGATTTACGTTAATGGCAAGCGTATCAAGACTTCGCCAATGAATGTTTATAGTGCCGCTACGTTATACTTAGGTGATTTCAAACGAAATAAGCAACTTGAAATTAAAATTTTGACTAATAAGTCACTAGGTTTAAATCCAAGATATTTCCAATCATTGGATGAAGCTAAGTTTGAATTATCAGTTGATAAATTTAAAAATAGATCTTTACAAATCACTTCTGATTTAAATCACGATACAGTTCGAGGTTCAATTAATGTTGATGAGGATTCACCATTGTTGCTAAGTATTCCATATGACGATGGTTGGAGTGCTTCTGTAGATGGGAAGAAAGTTAAAATCCATAAAGTGGTTTCGAATCTGATGGCTATTGACCTCAAAAAAGGACAACATACCGTAATTTTAAATTATCAGGTCCCAGGACTAAAACTAGGCTGGTTTGTTTCTATTATTGTCGTTATACTGTTCTTGAGTTTTCTTT
This sequence comes from Companilactobacillus sp. HBUAS56275, assembly GCF_036913655.1. Taxonomy (NCBI): domain Bacteria; kingdom Bacillati; phylum Bacillota; class Bacilli; order Lactobacillales; family Lactobacillaceae; genus Companilactobacillus; species Companilactobacillus sp. HBUAS56275. The sequence continues at coordinate 313,306 of NZ_JAYKKK010000003.1, read as the reverse complement.
GGATTATAAAGGTCAAAGATAGATCGCAAAGAAAATACAGCTAAATTTTATAAATATTATCGAAATATTTGCAAATTTCTGTATATGTTATAAGATTTTGATATGAAACGTTTACATTAAAAACGGGGTGAAATGTGATGTCCAATGAATATATTATGGCGATAGATGAAGGTACGACTAGTACTCGTGCAATCATTTTTGACCAAAAGGGGAATAAAATAGCTGATGCTCAACGTGAGTTTACGCAATATTTTCCTGAACCAGGCTGGGTTGAACACGATGCAAATGAGATTTGGAATGCAGTTCAATCGACAATAGCCAATGTTTTTATTGAATCAGGCATTAAGCCAGATCAGATCAAGGGTATCGGAATCACTAATCAACGTGAAACAACCGTTGTTTGGGATAAGACGACTGGGTTGCCAATTTATAATGCAATTGTTTGGCAAAGTCGTCAGACTACTGATATCGCTGAAAAATTATCTGGTCGTGGCTACGGCGATATGATCCACGAAAAGACTGGTTTATTGATTGATCCTTACTTCTCAGCCACGAAGATTCGTTGGATCTTGGATCACGTAAAAGGCGCTCAAAAACGAGCTGAAGATGGCGAATTGTTATTTGGAACGATCGACAGCTGGTTGCTTTGGAAATTATCTGGTGGAGCAGCTCATATAACTGATTATTCTAATGCTAGTCGTACGATGCTTTTCAACATTCATACATTGGAGTGGGATAAAGATATTTTGAGAATTCTAAATATCCCTCAAGCAATGTTGCCAGAAGTTCGTCCTAATTCAGAAGTATATGCTAAGACTAAGGATTATCACTTCTATGGATCCGAAGTTCCTATTGCTGGTATGATTGGTGATCAACAAGCTGCTTTATTTGGTCAAATGGCATTTGAACCAGGGATGGTTAAAAATACTTATGGAACTGGTGCTTTCATCGTTATGAATACTGGTGAAAAGCCACAGTTATCTGATAATAATTTATTGACTACTATCGGTTACGGGATCAACAATAAAGTTTATTATGCTTTGGAAGGTAGTATCTTCGTTGCCGGATCAGCTATTCAATGGCTAAGAGATGCAATGAACTTGGTTGACTCAGCTCCTGAATCTGAAGAGGCTGCTTTAGCTTCAACTGACCAAGATGAAGTTTACGTTGTACCTGCCTTTACCGGATTGGGTGCACCTTATTGGGATGCCGATGCCCGCGGTGCTGTCTTTGGTTTAACTCGAGGAACAACTAAGAATGACTTCATTAAAGCTACATTACAGTCATTGGCATATCAATCACGTGATGTTTTGGATACCATGAAAAAAGATACTGGTATCGCTATTCCAACGTTAAAAGTTGATGGCGGGGCAGCTAATAATCGTTATCTAATGCAATTCCAAGCTGATATTTTACAAACTCCAGTCCAAAGAGCAAAGGATTTGGAGACAACTGCACTAGGGGCTGCCTTTTTGGCCGGATTAGCGGTAGGATATTGGAATGACCTAGATGATATAAAGAAACAATATGCTACTGGTGCTACTTTTGAACCAGAGATGGATCAAGAACATGCTGATTATTTGTATGAGGGTTGGCGTGAAGCAGTCAGTGCAACAAGAAAATTCAAGCATAAGACAACTAAATAAAAGGCGAAATATCGCCTTTTTTGCTGTTTAGGAGTTAAAGATGGAAAAAGATTACATTTTAGCAATTGATGAGGGAACTACAACAGCTCGAGCAATAGTTTTTGATCACAATGGACAACAAGTAGCGATGGCCAGACACCCAATTAGACAGATTTTGCCTAATCCGGGTTGGGTTGAACATGAGCCTAATGAAATTTGGAATGCGGTGCAAACAACTATTGCTACAGCTTTGATCGATTCAGGGATTAAACCTAAACAGATCAAAGCTATCGGAATCGCTAGTCAACGAGAAACGACGGTTGTTTGGGATAAGAAAACAGGACTTCCTATATATAACGCAATTGTTTGGCAGAGTAGACAGACATCTAAAATGGCTAATGATTTGATCAAAGAGGGTTATAAAGATGAAATTCATCAAAAAACCGGCTTGATTATTAGCCCTTATTTTTCAGCCACTAAAATTCGTTGGATTTTGGATCACGTCGACGGTGCCCAAGAGCGAGCTGAAAAGGGTGAACTCTTATTTGGAACTATCAATACGTGGTTATTATGGAAATTAACTGACGGCGAAAGTTTTATGACTGATTGTGCTAATGCCAGTCGAACAATGCTTTATAACATCAATACACTTGAATGGGATGAAGATTTATTAAAACTCTTTAACATTCCACGTGCGATGTTGCCTGAGGTTAAATCTAATTCAGAAGTATTTGGGATAACAAAGAACTATCAATTTTACGGTTCAGAAATCCCTATTTCAGGAATGACAGGATCACAACAGGCTTCTTTGTTTGGGCAAATGGCGTTTGAACCAGGGATGGTAAAGAATACCTATGGTACTGGGGCTTTTGCGGTTATGAATACTGGTAATAAGCCAGCGATGTCTGATAATAATTTGCTAACGACAATTGCGTATGGTTTGAATGGTGAGATCAAATACGCCTTAGAAGGTAGTGTCTTTGTGGCCGGAGCTGCTTTACAGTGGTTAAGGGATGATATGCGACTAATTAGTTCCACACCAGCTACATCCGATGCCGCTAAAAATTCTAAGGATGACGATGAAGTTTACGTAGTACCAGCTTTTGCTGGTTTAGGTGCACCATATTGGGATAATGAAGCCCATGGAACTATCTTTGGTCTAACTAGAGGCACAACTGATAAAGATGTGGTTAAGGCTACATTGCAGGCGATTGCTTATCAGACTAAAGATATTATTGAGACAATGAGCTCTGATGCAGGTATTCCAATTGAGATGTTAAAAGTTGACGGTGCAGCTTCAGCTAATGACTATTTAATGCAATTTCAAGCCGATATTTTAGGGATTTCTTTACAGAGATCCTCCGAATTGGAAACGACTTCTTTGGGCGTAGCTTTTATGGCTGGTTTAGGAGTCGGTTATTGGAAAGATTTAGATGATATTAAGAAAAATTACGAAACTGGGAAAACTTATCAACCAGAAATGTCAGAATCCACGCGGACAAATCTGTATGATGGTTGGAAAGATGCCGTTGAAGCAACGATGGCATTTAAGCATAATATCTAATTAAAATAAGAGTCTATCTTAAAAGACTCTTATTTTTTATTGCTTATATAAAAGGATTCTTATGAATTTTATTAAAAAAACTTTGACATGAAGTTTCTGAAAGTTTAATATTAATACATCGTTGTGTAATGTAAGGAGAATTTTTTAATGGATGAGAAAAAGGACCGAGGGTTCTTCGGTCAACCGACAGGCTTACGTACACTGTTCTTAACTGAATTTTGGGAGAGATTTAGTTATTACGGTATGCGTGCCATTTTGCTTTTCTACATGTACTACGCTGTAACTAAGGGCGGTCTAGGAATGGATCGTACTACAGCTGCTTCAGTTATGTCTATCTACGGTTCACTAGTTTACATGTCTAGTGTTTTAGGTGGATTTATCAGTGATAGACTTTTAGGAGCCAGAAGAACAGTCTTCTGGGGTGGTGTCTTGATCATGCTTGGTCACATCGTCCTATCACTTCCTATTGGTGAAACTGGTTTATTTGTTTCTATTGGACTTATTGTTATTGGTACTGGACTTTTGAAGCCAAACGTATCCGAAATGGTTGGTGGATTGTACAGTGAAGGTGATCCAAGACGTGATTCTGGATTCAGTATTTATGTCATGGGTATCAACCTAGGTTCATTATTTGCTCCACCTGCTGTAAATGCTATGAGTAACCACTTTAACTTCCATGCTGGTTTCTCATTAGCCGCTATCGGTATGTTTATTGGATTGATTGTTTACTGGTGGGATGGTCGTAAGTATCTTCCTGAAGAAAGTTTACATGCTCCAGATCCAATTACCGATAAAGAGCGTAACAAGTTCTTCCAACGCGTGGCTCTTTCTGTTTTAGCAATCGCTATTATTGTAATCGTAATGATTTTTGCTCATGCCTTTACAATCGATAACATCATCACGATTATCAGTATCCTTGGTATTGCTTTACCAATCGGTTACTTCATCATGATGTTAACAAGTAAGAAAGTTACTAAGATCGAAAGATCACGTGTACTTGCTTATATTCCTTTGTTCCTAGCTGCCGTTATTTTCTGGGCTATTGAAGAACAAGGATCAGTTGTTCTAGCATTATTTGCTGCTGAACAAACAAATCTTAACTTTGCTGGCTTTAAGTTGTCAGCACCATTGTTCCAAATGCTTAACCCATTCTTCATTATTATCTATACACCATTCTTTGCTTGGTTATGGATCAAGTTGGGTAGACGTCAACCATCATCACCATCTAAATTCTGGATGGGATTAGTTGCTACGGCTATTTCATACTTTGTATTGATTATTCCATTGATGGGAATAGCACCTGGCGCTAAGGTTAGTCCACTTTGGCTAGTATTGAGTTGGGGTATCATTGAAATTGGTGAAATGTTAATTTCTCCAGTTGGTTTGTCAGCTACAACTAAACTTGCTCCTAAGGCCTTCAAGGGTCAAATGATGAGTATGTGGTTCTTAGCTGATTCAGCCGGACAAGCTGCTAATGCTCAAATTGTTAAGTTATACAATCCAGGAGATCCTCATAACGAAATGATGTTCTTTGGGGTAACTGGTATCGTAACACTTGTTGTAGCAGTTATCTTGATCATGTTTGTACCAAAGATCAAGAAGCTTATGCAAGGTGTTAACTAAAACTAAATTTAATATGGTCTCAACTGGAAAATAAACCGGTTGGGGCTTTTTTGTTTAGTCCTCTATTTGGCGAACGACTGAATAACGTGTTTTATTATTTGTTTCAGTTAATTTGAAAAGGGAAGAGATATCTGTTAGGAATTAGAAGTTTGAATATTGGGAGTTGGTATAGTCGTTGTATGATACTTATTAAAATTAGATGGAAATATTTTTTAGTTAGAATATTGTATTCAGAATAGAAATAAATATTTCTGGGATCATTTATTTTGGTAGTTTTTCAATATGAAAATATTTCCCGAAGTGCAATATAGTGGATTAAATAGTTTATCTGAAACTAAACAACAGAAATACTATTTAGGCCGGAGTAAAACTTGAGAATGCCTTCAGCCGCGAAATTATTGTTATCGGCTATGCCGATTACAATAAGGCCGATTTTGGAAATCTATTATTTTGCACGGAGTGTAAAATAATTAGTTTCAAAACGTGCCCGCAGCGTTCCAAGGCATTCTCAAGTTTTACGGAGGCCGGCAAGTTAAGCATATTTTGTACCAAACTAACAATTATTTTTAAAAATCACTTGAAATGAAGTCAGTTTTTCGTTAATATAATTAAGTCGAATAAAGACAGAGCAACTCATGGAGGGGTAGCGAAGTCTGGCTAAACGCGGCGGACTGTAAATCCGCTCCTTCGGGTTCGGTGGTTCGAATCCACTCCCCTCCATTCATTGGGTTATAGCCAAGCGGTAAGGCAATGGACTTTGACTCCATCATGCGCTGGTTCGAATCCAGCTAACCCAATTAATGAAAAAAGGCAAAATTCTGAATATGAATTTTGCCTTTTTATTTTTCTAATTTTCGAGCAGTTCTTAATTTTTAATCGAAATACTGTATAATTGATGGAAGTAATGCGCATAAAGGAGTGCCAAAAATGAAGGTACCAGTATATATACAAATTCACAATCAGATAAGAAAAGAAATTGAGTCTGGCAAATGGAGCGTTGGAGAACGTATTCCGTCTGAAAGACAACTCTCACAAGATTTTGATGTTAGTAGAATGACATTGCGTCAGGCCATCCAAACGCTTGTAGACGAGGGAATTTTACAACGACAGGTAGGTTCTGGGACCTATGTAGCTAGTAGTAAGGTTCAAGAAAAAATGTCTGGAACAACTAGTTTTACTGAGATAACTGAAAGCCAGGGTAAGAGACCATCAAGTAAGACGGTTTCCTACCATGTTGCTGATCCTTCAATCAGTGAAATGGAAAAATTAAAATTAAAAGATGGCGATCAGATTTTACGAATGGAAAGAATTCGTTATGCTGATAACCAACCAATTTGTTTTGAAGTTGCGACAATTCCAGTTGATATTGTAAAATCTCTTGATAAGGAAGACATTACGTCTTCTTTGTACAAGGCCTTGGAAAATAAAGCAGGTCTCAAATTGGGCAATGCTACACAAACCGTATCTGCAATCCTTGCATCTGAGAAGATAGCTAATTTTTTGAATGTTAAACGTGGTTCTGCTATCTTACGAGTAAGACAAGTTACTACTTTGGACGATGAACGTCCTTTTGAATATGTTCGTTCACAATATGCCGGAGATAGATTTGAATTTTATTTAGAGCGATAATCATTTTCTTTCGCAAAAAAATTAGGGTAATATATTGTTTGATATGTTTTTAAATCTTTAACTGGGAGTCACCACATATGCAAAGTTTTATTAAAAAGTACAGTATCTTCTTGATGCTATACATTGTTTTTCAACCAGTACTAGATGCTGTTACTGGATTGATGGCTCAAGCACATATGAACGTTTCGTTTGGGGTATTGATTCGTATGGCCGTTATGGCGGTCACGGTTTTCTATTTGCTGATATTTCTGATTTTAAATCGGGACAATAGGCGTGGCTTCATGATGATCGGCTATTTTGTCTTGTTAGCAGTTATTTCGGCTATCAGTTTGTTTATAAATTACAAAACTAAAGTATTGTTTATCACAACTTTGGAAGTTACGACTTTAGCCAAAAGTTTGTACTATCCAGTCATGTTGCTAGCTTACTTATATGCTTTTGAAGAATTGGCAGAGGATCGGATCATTAATCGATTCTTTCCTGGGGTTGTTTTCTTAGCTGTAAATATTATTAGTATTATTATGGTCGTTGCTCACTTTACTAATTCGAGTTTCAGTTCATATTCATACTATAAGTTAGGTGAGAGTGGTTGGTTCTTTGCCGCTAATGAATTGAGTGCGATTGTTTCTATTACTTTCCCAATCATGATTTGGTTCGCTCTGAAGAAATTAAACACTTGGACACGACTTTATTATTGGATCACGATTATTGTTGCTATCTATGCAGATTTATTGATTGGAACAAAGGGTTCATTGTTAGCTCTACTATTCAGTATCTGTATGGGACTTTTGGCAACGATTATTCAATTCTTTATGTACAAAGATGGTCGCAAATATTTTGCCGGTATCTTTGTATTATTAGCTATCACTTTAGGTGGGATTATTGTTGCTTATCCAGCTATGGCAGTTGCCAAGACATCTGAGTTACACACGGAAATGATTGAGGATAAGAAACAAAAGGCTAAGACAAAGAAGGGAATTACTAAAGATCAAAAGAAATATGTTCAAACTAATAAGACTGTTTCTTATCTCTTTAGTGGTCGTACCGTTTACTTTGAAAATGCGGCACATAACTTTGCTAAATCTACGCCAGCTCAAAAAATGTTTGGAATGGGTTATGCAACTAGCTTTAAACGTGAAAAAGAAGCTAAGTTGGTCGAGATGGACTATGTTGATATCTTCTTCCAATTTGGATTGATCGGTACGATCGTCTTTATGGCGCCATTAGCGTACTGCTTAGTTTACTTGCTAGGAGCATTCCTCAGAAAATTCAAATACATGTGGTCCTATAAATGGGCTATGTTGGTAGCTAGTGTGGCATTAGGATTTGGAATGGCGCTGATGACGGGACACGTTATTGAAGCTCCATCAGTAAGTATTTACTTTGTTTCGATCCTAGCTTATGCAATGCTTAATGCACGAATCTTCTTAAGGACAAATGAAGATCCTTATACAATCGATGTTGAATCGTAAATAAAAAAACAGGCTGTCAATTGACAACCTGTTTTTATTTACGATTTTTTTCTTGTCTGATTAATCTCATATACTTAGGAATAGCCAGCATTCTTACGAATCTTGTTGGTTCAGTAATTAAACGATAGAACCACTCTAATCCAAGTTTTTGGAATACTTTAGGAGCACGTTTCTTAGTTCCCGAGAAAACATCAAAACTGCCACCGACACCGATCCAGATGGCATCAGCTGTTTGACGATATTTTTCAATGAAGTATTCTTGTTTAGGAAATCCTAGAGCTACTAGGATAACATTTGGTTTCTTTTCAGCAATTTCATCAATGATTGGAGCATCATCTTTGAAATAACCATCGTGATAACCGACTAAATCTACTTGAGGATAATCTTTAGTAATTTTGTCAGCAGTAGCCTTGATTACTTCGGGCTTAGCTCCCAATAGATAAACTTTCAATTGTTTGCGGTCTGCTGTTTCAATTAAATATTTTAGTGTGTCAAAACCAGTGATACGTTCGTGCAAAGGAGTACCTAGGCTTTTAGCTCCCTTGATAATGCCGATTCCATCAGGAACTACATAGTCAGCGTTGTTAATAACTTTTAAAAATTTGCTGTCTTTTCTAGCTGAAAGGACAATTTCGGGATTAGCTGTTACGATAAATTTGTTTGCTTTAGTATCTAAATCGTAGTCTAAATATTTATGAAATTGTTTTTCGGTAAAATTATCAAATTCAGTACCTAAAATATCTACTCTATTTTTGTGCATAGCATTCTCCTTTAATGTATTATTATACACGAGAAAGATTAATTTGAGAGGTGTCAAAATGCGTATTTTACATATCAATGCCGGTAATGAAGACGGCGGAGCTCGTACTTATATTGTTAGTTTAATGAAAGGCCAAAAGAATATCGGTGAGGAAAGTGCTTTATTGACTTTTCAAGAAGGACCTGTTTCTAAAATGGCACGTGAGAACGGTTTGAATGTTGCTGTCATGCCGCAGAAACAACGATTCGACCTTTCAATTTTGAAACCACTAGTAAAATATATCAATAATAACGATTTTGATATCGTGCATACGCATGGTCCACGTGCTAACTATATTTTCTCCTTAATACAGAAGAAAGTTAATGCTAAATGGGTGATTACAGTCCATTCTGACCCCCGTATCGACTTTTCAGGTATGAGAGGACAAGTTATGCTCAGATTAAATCTTCATGCCTTAAAACGTGCAGATTTGCTATTCTACGTAAATCCTGATCTGGAAGAATACTTCGAATCATTGAAGATAGATCCTAAGAAGACTTTTGAAGTGTTTAACGCCGTTGACTTCACTAACGCTAATCCGAAATTCAATCGTCATTCAACGTTTAACATTTTGGAAGTGGCTCGTTTAGTTGAAGTTAAGAATCATCGTCTTTTGTTGAATGCTCTAAGCAAGGTTAAATTTAACTATCGTTTGACTTTGGTGGGTGATGGTCCATTGATGGAAGAATTGAGGAAATTGACTGTCGATTTGGGAATTGCCGATAAAGTTGATTTCGTTGGTTTTAAGGAAAATACTAGTGATTTCTATCAAGATTGCGACGTTTCAATTTTGACTTCTAAATCGGAAAGTATGCCCGCTGTCTACTTAGAGTCTGCCGCTAATGGAAAGCCCGTTATTGCCACGAATGTTGGTGCTACCGATAAAGTAATCAATAATGAAAATGGTTGGTTAGTCGAATCAGATAATGAACAAGAATTGATTGAAGCTCTAAATGATGCACATTCTTATTGGAAAGATGACAACTTGGGCCAAAAAGGGATGACTTTGTATCAAGAGGTAAGAGATAACTACTCGATCGAAAAGTTGGCAGAGAAAGTAAATGATGGGTATCAAGCGACTTTGAATGCCAATTAGAGTAAAATAAAACCGTGATATCAAATAAATAAGGGAGTAATCATGACTCAATTTCAAGATGAAGATTTAACATTGCATACTGATTATTACGAATTAAATATGATGTATACATACTGGAAGAAAGGTTTGCACAATCGTCGTGCCGTTTTTGAAGTTTACTTCAGAAGTTTGCCCTTCGACAATGGATTTGCAGTATTTGCAGGTTTGGAACATGTCGTAGATTACTTGAAGAACCTCAGCTTTTCTGATTCAGATATTGAATACTTACGTGAATATGGGGAATATGACGAAGAATTTTTGCGCTGGTTAAAGGACATGCAATTCAGTTGTACAGTTCGATCAGCACTTGAAGGAGACTTGGTTTTCAACGAAGAACCTATTCTCCAAGTAGAAGGTCCATTGGCTCAATGTCAATTGATCGAAACAGCTATCTTAAATATGGTCAATTTCCAGACATTGATTGCTACTAAAGCAGCTCGTATCAAGACTGTCTGTGGCGATGATCCTGTCATGGAATTTGGCTCACGTCGTGCACAAGAAGTTGATGCAGCAATTTGGGGAACACGTGCAGCTTATATTGCCGGTTTTGATGCTACAAGTAATGTTTTAGCTGGTAAGTTGTTTGGTATTCCTATCTCAGGGACTCATGCTCATGCATTAGTTCAAACATACCGTAACGAATATGATGCTTTTAAGGCTTATGCCACAACACATAAGAATTGTGTCTTCTTAGTTGATACCTATGACACCTTGAAGAGTGGTGTACCAAGTGCTATCAAGGTGGCAAAAGAAATGGGCGATAAGATCAACTTCTTGGGTGTCAGAATTGATTCTGGTGACATGGCTTATATTTCTAAACGTGTTAGAAAACAACTTGATGAAGCTGGTTTCCCTAATGCTAAGATCTATGCTTCAAACGATTTGGATGAGAAGACCGTTCTTAACTTGAAGATGCAAGATGCTAAGATTGACGTTTGGGGAATTGGTACAAAAGTTATTACAGCTTTTGATCAACCAGCTCTAGGTGCAGTATACAAATTGGTAAGTATCGAAGACAATCGTGGCAACATGATGGATACTTTGAAATTATCAAGTAATGCTGCAAAGATTTCTACTCCTGGTAAAAAACAAGTTTGGCGTATTACTAACAATCGCAAGAACGATAAATCAGAAGGTGACTATGTAACATTCTGGAACGAAGATCCAAGAGAACACAGTTCACTTTATATGTTCCATCCACAATACACTTATATCAATAAGACAGTTGAGGATTTCCAAGCTAAACCTTTACTACATGATATTTTCGTTGATGGTAAATTGGTTTATGACTTGCCAAATGTCAAAGAGATCAAGAAGTATTGTATGGATAATTTGGATTCACTTTGGGATGAATACAAACGTATCTTGAATCCTCAAGTTTATCCAGTTGATTTATCTTCAAAACTATACAGTCATAAGATGAAATATATCGAAAAAATCCGTAATGACGTAAACAATATTAGATTAGGTGACTAAAAAATGAGACCATTGCAAAAAGAAATTATTGAATTTGAACATACAAAGCCAGAAATTGATCCAGAGACAGAAATAAGACGATCGGTTGATTTCTTGAAGAATTATGTAAAGGAACGTAGTTTTTTAAAAACACTAGTTTTAGGTATTTCTGGAGGACAGGATTCAACCTTAGCTGGAAAATTGTCAGAAATGGCAATGACTGAGCTTCGTACGGAAACAGGCGATGACAGTTACCAATTTATCGCCGTACGTTTACCTTATGGTGAACAAGCTGATGAATCAGATGCTATGCAAGCAATTGAATGGATGCAAGCTGACAAGGTCGTTCGAGTTAATATCAAAGATAGTGTTGACGCAATGGTTAAAGCTGTTGAAGCTAATGACTTACACATTTCTGATTTTAATAAAGGTAATGTCAAAGCAAGAACTAGAATGATTGCTCAATATGCTATTGCTGGTGATAATAAAGGCGTTGTGGTCGGAACTGATCATGCGGCTGAAAATATCACAGGCTTTTATACTAAATATGGTGATGGCGCCGCTGATGTCACACCACTATTCCGTTTAAACAAGCGTCAGGGTAAATCACTACTTGAGAAGCTTGATGCACCAAAGAACCTTTACGAAAAGATACCAACGGCCGATCTTGAGGAAGAAAGACCAAGTTTACCAGATGAGAAGGCTCTAGGAGTTTCTTATGATGAAATCGATGATTATCTTGAGGGCAAAGATATCGATCCTAAGAGCGCCGAGATTATTGAAAATTGGTACAAGAAAACAGCGCACAAACGTCGCTTGCCATATACCGTCTTTGATTAATAGAATAATAAAAAAATATGAATTAAAATTTGAGGGCATTCGATTTTTTGAATGCCTTTTCATGTGGACGCAACAGTGTGTTAGAATTGAGTTGTAATATTTGTATATTTTACGAAGAGGTGTTTAACAGTGAACAATAATTTAGTTTCCCTTATGAAACCATCCGTTGTTGCAATCAAGCAACAGGAAATTTTTAAATTCAATGCGCGCGCCAAAAGTATTCCGGGTGCGATTAATATGACTGTTGGTGAACCTAACTTCCATACCCCAGAACATATTAAACAAGCTGCCATCAAGGCTATCAATGATGATGAAACTCATTACACAGTACCTGAAGGTAACCACGATCTTTTAAATGCGGTAGCTGACTATTTGCATGAAAAATATGGTTTAAATTATGATCCTAAAACCCAAATTGTAGCCACAACAGGCGTTACTGAAGGTGTCTTTTCTGCCTTCAATGCGATTTTGCAAACAGGGGATGAAGTTTTGATCCCATCGCCAGCCTTTACTATTTATGGACCTGACGCTAACTTTAATGGTGCGTCACCAGTTTATATCGATACTTCAGAGACTAATTTTAAAGTAACTCCCGATGTATTGAGTGAAGTTTTAAGAACTAATCCACGTATTAAAATCTTTATGTTTAACTATCCAAGTAATCCAACAGGCGTTAGTTATACCGAAGATGAGCTAAATGCTTTAGCTGAAGTTATAAAAAAACATAATATTTTCGTAATAAGTGACGAAATTTACAGTGAATTGACTTATAATTTTAAGCATATTTCATTTGGCAATATTCTTCCTGAACAGACAATTTTGTTGAATGGTTTATCTAAATCTCATGCCATGACAGGTTGGCGTTTTGGTGTTGTCTGTGGTCCAGCCGAGGTTATCTCTCAAATCAATAAGATTCATGAGTTGGCCACGACTTCGATTACTTCAATTACTCAATTTGCTGCCTTAGAAGCTTATAAGAATGGATTTGATGATCCTATTCCAATGCGTGAAGAGTATCAAGCAAGACGTGATAAATTATTAGCTGGATTAAACAAACTCGGTTTGGAATGTCCTACACCTAATGGTGCCTTTTACTTATTTGCTAAGATACCTGAACAATATGAGCAAGACGATGTGAAGTTTGCGAACGATTTGCTTGATAAAGAGCATCTAGCTATTTTACCAGGTAGCTTTTTCGGAATTGGTGGAGAACATCATTTGAGATTTAGTTATGCCGCAAGCATGGAAGATATTGATCAATGTCTATCCAAGTTAGAGGATTTTCTAAACCTGGAAAAAAGCGATAGTTTAGAGGAAGAGTATGTTAAGCAAATTTCAGAGAATTATTAGCAAATTAGTGCTTATTTGCGTAGGAATATTTACCACCGTAGTTTTTGTACAGATGGGTGGATTCTTTACATTAAATTATTTAAAACCGGAACCAGTACTAGCCATACTGGTTTTTCTTTGTGCAATTATTTTTGTTGCTGGAGTGGGGTATCTACTTTATCGAATTCGTGATGATGATAAGAATTTGAATAGATTGATCTTACTGAGCATGTTATTTATTTTTTTCGTGGTAGCGATAATTTGGTTAAAGGTAGTTCCACAAACGCAGATCAGTGATTTCGGAGAATTTTGGAACTCAGCTCCCAGAGCGTTAGCGGGAGATAAGATTTTTAGTTATGATAACGATTATTTTGCTAAGTGGGCCTATCAAACTGGCTTCTTAGTTTACGTAATGACAGTTGTAAAAATTTTTGGTCAACATGTTATTGCAATTCAATTATTGAATGTTATTTATCAAGTTTTGATCCTATATTTGGCTTACTTGATTTCGTTACAGATCTTCAACAAGGTTAAAGTAGCGCGTTTGACAGTTTTCTTGTTGATGATTGATTTGGATTGGTTTGCTTTAAATAGTCAATCTGACAACCAGTATATTGGGATGTTGTTGTTCCTGTTGACATTCTACTTAATCATGCAAAATAAATATTGGACCTATGCCTTAGCTGGATTAACTTTGGCAGTCGGTAGTATTGTGAGACCAATTGGACCAGTAATTATTGCTGGAATCGTGGTTTATGGATTATTGTATGTATTCATTGCTAACAATAAGTTTTCTTGGTCAGGATTAGGTAAGATTGTAATGACCTTGGTTATTTATCAAGTAATCTTTTCAGGGGCTAGTTTAGCCATCAAGAGTTCAGGTTTGAATTCCTATGGTCTAACTAACCGTGATTCGGAGTGGAAATTCGTTGTTGGTTTGGATGCCTATTCTGCTGGTTCCTATGATCAGAAGATGGTTGACCGATTTGATCTTCAAGAGAGCCGTGCCAAAATGAGTAAAAAAGAGCATAAGATTATTCGTGAGAATATTAATAATCTAAATGCAACTCACGGCTGGCTAAGATTGTTCTGGGCTAAGAATCGTACACTTTGGGCCGGACGTTCAATGGCAATTGATTTTACAGAATTTGGTAAAATCCATTCATTAAGGATGGATAATTTAGTAAAATTATTAGGGTACATGGGTAGCGTTATATTGATAATCTTTTCCTGGATTGGTTCGTTGAGTCTATTTAAGCGAAAGATTGATAACAAGGTTTTCTTGATCTTATTACCACTAATGGCCTACGCCGTTGTACAATTATTAATTGAAGTTCAAGGTAGATACCGACTTGAATTCTTGCCAGTAATCGCTGTTTTGGCGGGAATTGGTTTGTATAGTTGCTTTGATTGGATCAAATCAAGACGGGAGAAGAAGTTAGATGTCTGATGTATTTAAATTAAGCATTGTTGTTCCATGTTATAACGAAGAAGAAGTTTTACATGAAACTACTAAAGAATTGACAGCCATTATTCAGGGCTTAGTGACTGATAATAAAATTTCTAAAGATAGTAAGATTGTGTTTGTCGATGATGGTAGTAAAGATAAGACTTGGCAATTGATTTCTGAATTCTCAAAAGAACATTCTTCCGTTTCAGGAGTTAAGTTGAGCCGTAACTTTGGACATCAAGGAGCATTACTGGCTGGTGTAACGACTGCTTCTAATGATTCAGATGCCGTTATAACGATAGATGCTGATTTGCAAGATGATGTTAATGCTATTCCTAAGATGGTTGACGAATATCTAAATGGTGCAGAAGTTGTTTATGGAGTAAGAAACAATCGTGATACCGATACGGCCTTTAAACGTGGAACCGCTGAAATGTTCTATCGTTTCATGGGATTCTTAGGTGTCAAAATAGTACCTGATTCAGCCGATTATCGTTTGATGAGTCAACGTGCTTGTAAAGTTTTGCTAAGTTATCGTGAGCGTAACTTGTTCTTGCGTGGAATCGTACCTTTAGTAGGATTCAAATCTGCTAAAGTTTACTATGCTCGTAAGGAAAGATTTGCTGGGGAATCAAAGTATCCATTGAAGAAAATGATCAAGTTTGCCATGGATGGAATCACTTCATTTTCAATCGTGCCAATCAAAATGATCATGGGATTAGGATTTTTCATCGTTTTGATCAGTATCGTGTTGTTGATTTATAGTTTGGTTCAAAAAATCAATGGCAACGTGGTCAATGGTTGGTCGTCACTAATGATATCAATCTGGGCCCTTGGTGGTGTACAATTGATTAGTATTAGTGTGATCGGTGAATATGTTGGCAAAATCTTCAGTGAAGTTAAACAACGTCCAAGATTTACCATCGAAAGAGATATTTATACTGAAAAAACGCAAGAAGAAAATAAGAGGTAACTATTATGAATGCCGCACAAAAAAGAGCTATGCAATATGGTAATTTGATCAATAATACCGTTAATACAATTCAAGAAGAACAAGATAAATTAAATCCAGAATTCGAAAAAATTCGTGACGCTTTGGATCGTAGCAAAGTTGATCAATTAGACGATGTTGAATATACAAAGATTCAAAAGAATTTTGCTGAAGGAACAAAGAGATATCAAGAAACTCTAGCTAATTTGGAAAAAAGTAAAGCTCCTGCAAGATTGATGGGAACTCATATTAATTTAGTTTCAGCTTTTAGAAAATACGTTGAAGCCTGTGCTGCTATGACTGATAGTATTGGCGATGATAAGAATATCGATCGTCATGAGTTTGATGAATCAGAAAAAGCCCAAGATGATGCTATGGACAAGTTTTCAAAATTAATTCAAAAGTTGACGAACTTAGCTTAATATGACTGATTCAGAATTGAATGAGTTGGTAAAAAAGGTTTCCCAAGAGTATTTTGGGAAGCCTTTTGTTCACCAAGCATATTTTAATAATCGTCTAAAAACGACCGGTGGTCGCTTCCATTTAAAAGATCGAAATATTGATATTAACCCTAAAGTTTATCAGCAATTTGGAGAAGAAGCTTTGGTAGGCGTTATCAAGCATGAGCTGTGCCATTATCATTTGTATAACGATGGCTTTCCAGCTCAACATCGAGATCGTAATTTTAAAGTTCTTTTGAAACAGGTTGGTGGGTCGAGATATTCTCCAATTCAAAGACAAAGAAGAAAGAAAAATTACCATCTATATCAATGTACCAAATGCCAAACAGAGTATTATCGAGTTAGAAAAATTAATACTAAACGTTTCGTCTGTGGCAAATGTCATGGGAAACTTGAGTATTTGAGAGATGTTAGTGCTTAAAAAGATGTCAATTAGGGTAGTTTAAAATGCCCGTCGGCCGTAGAAAATCTGTGGGCCACTGGAACGTGGTGGACACGGCTTGAAGCTAATGATTTTTCACAGAGTGAAAAATCATGGATCTCCAAGTCCGGTCTTCTACTAACCTTGCTGACGCAAGCTAAGTAGAATTTCACCACTTAGGGCCCACAGATTTTCTACGGCCGACTATATTTCGGGTTCTAGTTATTACCAGTTGGAGTTACAGTGATTGAATATTTTTTATTATTAAGGCATGTTTCCATATACAAATGGGAGCATGCTTTTTATTTTTCCCAATTTGGATAAGCAGAAATGATATTTAAACAAAAAGTACTCCATAATTATCAGACTTCTTGTCTAACGAATATGGAGTACTGGTCATAGGAGCTATTATTTTGATTCAAAGGTAATTCACAAAATGAAGGATAAATAATTTATCTCAAACCAAACAGTAGAAATACTCTTTAGTCCGGAGCAAAAACTGGGAATACCTTCAGCTGCAAAATTATTGTTATCGGCTTTGCCGATTACAATAAGGCCGATTTTGGAAATCCATTATTTTGCACGAAGTGTAAAATAATTAGTTTCAAAACGTGCCTGCAGCGTTCCAAGGTATTCCCAGTTTTTGTGGAGGACGGGAACCTAAATACTATCTTTTACCATATTTTAATTTTGAAGATTTCCTTCAATCCAGACAGAATAAAGGTTGGTAACGCTGGAATAAAGATCACCATTAAGTAAACTATTCCTGGCAATTGTGCTGTTCCCATCACCATATTAAAGAATGGAATGGCAGTCACTAAGATAGAACTGATTCCTGCAAATAAAACAGCTACGATGAGGTGCTTATTCTCGAATGGATTTCTTCTGAAAATTGATTTGGAACTACGTGCATCGAAAACGTGCCATAGTTGACCGAATACTAATGTTAAAAAGGCTACTGTCTGAGCTTGTTGAGCAGTTGCTCCCATTTGAGCAGCCCAGGCGAAACCTAGATAAACCATGGCTCCCATAATTGATCCACGAATCAAAACTCTGGACCAAGTGTGATTTGCTAAAATTGATTCATTGATATCACGCGGTTTTTCTTTCATAATATCTGATTCAGCGACATCATAACCTAAAGCAAATGAAGGTAGGGAGTCACTGATCATATTGACCCATAATACCATCAAGGCACTCAGAGTGGCTGTGCCTGCAGGTACTTGACCTACTGTTTGGGTAAAGAATAGGCCAAATAATAGAGAAGATACTTCCGCCACATTAGTGGTTAATTCATGGCGCATAAAGTTTTTAATATTAGCGTAAATCATGCGGCCACTACGAACAGACTTTTCAATTGTCGTGAATTTATCATCTAGCAAAATCAAATCTGCGGAATCTTTGGTAACTTCAGTTCCTGTAATACCCATGGCAATTCCGATATCGGCGGCTTTTAGAGCAGGAGCATCGTTTACTCCATCACCAGTCATTGCTACGACTTGTTTGTGGCGTTGCAACTGTTTAATGATTCGTTGCTTATGTTCAGGAGTAACGCGTGCGTAGATATTAGTACCAATAACGGCATTGAATAAGTCATCGTCAGTCATGTCTTCAATTTCTGACCCCTCAATTACACGAGCTTTTTTTGATTTAACAATTCCCAGATCATAAGCGATTGCTCGTGCTGTTTGTGCGTGGTCTCCAGTGATCATAACTACTTCAACCTTAGCGTCATTCAGTGCTTGCACAGATTGTTTGACCTCTGGACGTGGAGGGTCGATGATTCCCGCTACACCAACAATTGTTAGTTGATGTTCTAATTCTTCCACGCTGCTAGTTTGAGCTTCTCGTTTTGTCAGGTCACGATAGGCTACAGCTAAGGTTCTAAGGGCCTTTTTAGCATAATTATCTACGATTTCTTCAAACTGTTTACTTTGAGAACTAGGAATAATTTCACCGTTTTGTAAAATGTTTTGACTGTTTTGTAATAAAACATCCGGTGCACCTTTAGTGTATAAACGATAACCGGTATCAGTTTGGACCACGACACTCATCATTTTACGATCACTCGTAAACGGTAAAGTTCTCACTAATTTATTTTGACTAGCAAGTGTTTCTTTTGTGACACCAGCTTTTTGTCCTAAAACGTGCAAAGCAATTTCAGTAGGATTACCAAATGGTTTGAATACACCATCAACTTCTTTGACACTTGCTTCATTACATAAAACTGCACCTGCTAAAAATAAAGAATTGCGATTAATTTTTTGCCCAACGTCATTTTTGATCGAGCCGTTAGGTTCATATCCCAATCCTTCAACCTGATAAGTTGCGTTTCCGTCATAAAAATTGGTTACGGTCATTTGATTTTGTGTTAGAGTACCGGTTTTGTCGGAACAAATGTAGGAGGTACTTCCTAAAGTTTCTACGCTATCGAGTGATTTGATAAGTCCATTGTTCATGGCTGTTTTAGTAGCCCCAATAGTTAAAACAATGGATAAAACAATTGGCATCGCATCAGGTATCGAAGCAACTGCTAAAGAAATTGACGTTGATAAAACTGAAGTTAACGATGCTATACTTAATTCTCCAGCTTTAATAATTCCTATAACAAAAGTCATTAAAACGATTGCACCAGAAATCTTCATCAACGTACCAGTTAATTTTCTGATAGTGATCTGTAATGGTGAAACTTTTGTATCAGTGTTTTGGATCATCGAAGCAATATTTCCTAATTCCGTATTACTGCCGACGCCAACGACGATTCCGACTCCTTGACCGTTAGAAACAGTTGATCCGGAATATCCCATGTTGGTTCGATCAGCTAATTGAATTTCATCCGCAATAGCTTCAGTATCTTTGGAGATAGCGTCGGCTTCTCCTGTCAGATGGGATTCAATAACTTGTAGCTCGGAACTTTTGATCCAGCGAACGTCGGCTTCAACGAAATCACCCATTTTTACTTTGATGATGTCGCCGACTACAATTTCTGAGGTCGGAATTGTTTGCCATTCGTGATTTCTTAAGACAACACTGGTTCGATTATCCATTTCTCTTAAGGCATCCAAGCTTTTTTTAGTACTCATCTCTTGGAAAAAGACGATCGAGGCGTTGATAATTACCAAAATAAAGATTGCACTGGCCTCATACAAGGCTTCTTTTCCGTGTTGAACGTTATTTTGGATTTTAAAAGCGTATAGGGAACTCATCAGTGATAAGATGATGGCTCCCAATAAAACAATTACGATAGGTTCTTTGAAACCTTGGAGAAAAATTTTCCAAGCTGGGTCTTCATTTTTCTCATCCAGTTTATTTGCGCCATATAGTTTACGATTTTGTTGGACTTGTTCATCATTAAGGCCACGCGTTGAATCGACTAATAGCTTGTCTAGTACATCTGAAGTTGTTAGTTGATAGAATTTGTTCAGAAAATCAGTCCTTTCATATTTATTCCAAAAAAATAGACCTTGATAATTTCTTCTCTTAAGAACGAATTATCAAGGTCGGATAGCTTGAATGTTATTCGCCTACAATTAATGATAGCAAGCAAATATACGTCATGTCAATTTAGGCGCTTAGATTATAGGTGAATAATTTTTTAAAAAGTGACTCAATCAATGAAAAAAAGGGCACAAAAAAAGCAGCTGAACAATCGTCCAACTACTTTAGTAGTGCGGGTAAGAAGATTCGAACTTCCACGGAGGAAACCCTCCACAAGATCCTTAGTCTTGCGCGTCTGCCAATTCCGCCATACCCGCATGCAACAGAGAATATTATACATATAATCAAAAAAATTATCAAGATGATTATGAGTACTTTCTTGTGGTTGATTAAATCAGTGTTTTTTTAATTCGATTGGAACCTTGCTTATTATTTCTTGTTTTGAAAATCATCCAAGATTTGGCGAACTTCATCAGTTGATTTAGCATTCATCATATCATTACGTAGATCAGTTGCCCCAAGTTCTGGTCGAGCATAGATTTTGAAGAATCTCTTTAATGATGGAAAACGTGGTACGTCATAGTGTTGTGAGAAATCATCGAAGAGATCTAACTGTAATCGAAGTAGATTCAATAGTTCATCTAGGGAATGAGTTTGAGGTTCTTTTTCAAAAGCAAATGGATTAGCAAAGACGCCACGTCCAATCATAATTCCATCGAGCCCGGGGTGTTCTTGAGCTAGTTTTACTCCGGCTTGATAGTCGGGAATGTCACCGTTAATTTGTAAAAGTGTTTCTGGCGAAATTTCATTACGTAATCTGATTAGGTCATCAATAACTTCAAAATGTGCCGGAACTTTACTCATTTCCATTTTGGTACGTAAGTGAACTGTTAAGAGTTCAACATGTTGATTAAGTAGGTGAGGAATCCACTCTTTGTATTCCTCCAATTTACTGTAACCTAAACGTGTTTTAATACTAACGGCTAGTCCTGAATTTTTTGCGGCAGACACAATGTTATCAATTTTTTCTGGATTACGGATTAGAAAAGTACCACCGTGATTTTTAATGACAGTCTTATCCGGACAACCGGTATTGATATCGATTGCTTTGAATCCTTTATTTTTTAAAACTTGAGTGCCATTCTCGAAATCTTCGGGAACATCTCCCCAAAGTTGTACAACTGGAAAACTTTTTTCTCGTGGGTCAATGTACAAACGTCCATCGACGGGGAATTTGGTGGTAGGGTCGGTAATACCTTTAGCGTAGACGAACTCGCTGAAGAAAATGTCTGGAGCAGCGGCCTGGACAATTACTTGTCTAAAAACAGTGTTGCTGACGGCCTCCATTGGTGCCATTGAAAAGAATGGACGATTTTCCTCTTTAGCTTGAGTTGCTATTTGTGACCAGAATGATTTTGTCACAGTTGGTTCCTCCTTATTTGAATCACAATACTCTTATGATACTAGTTTCTGAATTTTGACGCTAATATCTAAACCTAGATGATTTTAGCCCGTAGACCAATTATTGTAAATAAAAAATTAATTCGACAAAATTTTACAAAAGGCGCGTTGAAACGCTTGCGTTTTCTGGGTTTTAATCGAATTATATATTAATATTTGTTTAGAACTTAATACAATATTTTTTAACAAATGAATATATTTTTTATTGAGGTGTTATAGTAATATTGATTAAATATCAATATTAGATAGATGGGAGTGTTGTTCTTGTTTCTTGGATCTATTATTTATAATAAAAGACGAGAAATGAATTTGACGCAAATTGAGCTTGCCAACGATATTTGCACTCAAAACACTATTAGTAAAATTGAAAAACACAATATAGCACCGACGGTCAATATTTTAATTAAGATCTGTCTCAAGTTAAATTTGTCATTGAATGATGTGTTCAGTGATTTTGCTAACAAGGATTCAGATAAGGGTGAGAGTATCTTAGATAAAATTGAAAAAGATGCTCTAATGGGTGAATTAACAGATATCGATACTAAGTTGTCGAATTTACAGGGAAAACTGAATGATAACGATATGAAACAATACGAGTTGATTACTGGTGTTATAGATTATCGCGAGGGTAAGACTGACAGTTCATTGTTTACCTTGGATAAAGTTTTGCAACTAACGAAGTCGGCGGATAATGATGTTTATACATTATTAGCTTATTTGTTTAAAGGTTTAGATTATTTGAGTCAAAATCATGTCGATCGGGCACAATATTATTTTCAAATGATCAGTGATGCTTTGAAAGAGAGTACTGATATTCAGAATGCCAATGAATTAGAAGTACTTTTTGTCTGCAAGACCTTGGCTAAATCTTATAATGAAATGGAACTTTATAAGAAAGCCTATCAATTCAGTCGTTGTGGATTGAATTATGCTCAAGAAAAACATATTTCTTATTTTCTTGATGAATTGAATTACGATGCGGCTGTGGCCAGTAAAGGGTTTGATGAAAAGTCAGAAAAGTATGAAGATTATTTCAATCTTGCTTATTATTTGGCCAAAGTTAATCACAATGAAGAGTTACTGACAGTTATAAACCATTAGGAATAGTCTTAATGGCTTATTTTTTTCGGATAATTTTTAAATTAAAAGTGTACGAATTTTTTGTAAAAAAATGTTTAAACAAATTATACTATGCTTGGTCTAAGGAGACTAAGGAAGTATAAATTATGAGAAGAAAAGTGATTGTAGCCTTTCTGGTTGCGTTGATGAGCTTTACTTTTTCAATTTTATCCGTCCAAAGTGTCAAGGCTGAGTCCGTAACTAAAGGCAGTTATGTTGAAGTGTACGCAAAAAAAGCTGAACTTTATAGTTCATCAGGCCGCAAATTAGGCATTTATGAACCGAAGAACAGCGATTGGTATCTTGGTAATACAATTAAAATTTCTGGGAAGGATTTTTATCAAGTAGCTACGGATGAGTACCTAAGTTCCGATGATAGTTATGTCTACCACAATAGACCGGAGATCATCACTGTAAGTAACGATGGGGATGTACCGGTTTATAACAGCAAGCTTGTTGAGAGTACAGAAGTTGCATTAGGACCAGGAACATCCTGGTATTCTGATCGAATCATTTACGCATCAGGTGGAATGCCGTTTGTTCGGGTGGCAACGGATGAATACGTAGGAATGTGGTACGTTGTTCAACAAAAATTTACACAAAGATTATAGTTTCTAAGAAAGGGATATCCATTTTTATTAACGGAATATCCCTTTTTTTATGAAAAAATCTTATATTTTAGCAATGTTGTTAGACTGGGCTGGAATATCGCTTATATAAAAAAATTGATAAAAGTATATGTCATTATAGGTAAATATATGTTGAAAATTCTGCGGAATCCTTGTACTATTAAGTTGCCTATAAAATGCCAATAAAAGAAATAGGCAACGTGTGAATTAAATATAGATTTATTTTATATACAAGAATCAATCTTATGTACGCTATTTTTATGCCAAAAAATAGCTAGGAGATTACTTTATTAGATATAGTGAGGAAAATATTATGAAGAAAACAATCGCATTTTTAGTATGCGCAATACTAGGTAGTAGTGTCGCCACAGCAACTGCAGTTACTGATGTTAATGCCGACTCAGTAACAAAGGGGAATTATGCACAAGTTACAGAAACAGCTGCTCTTTACGACCAAAACGGTAATAAAACTGATACTTCCGTTCAAAAGGACAGTACATGGAAAGTAAATAAATTACAAAAGATCAACGGTAATGAGTATTTCCAAGTTGCCCCTAATCAATTTTTGAGTACAAATGATGGTTTTGCATACAAAAAACGCCAGATGACTATTAAGGTTCAATCATCTGACGATAAGGACTATGTACGAGTTTATGATCATAATTTGAAACAAAGAACAGACGTATCACTTGCATCCGGATCTAAGTGGTACTCCGACTCTGCAATTTATACGTCTCAAGGAATGCCATTTTTAAGAGTTGCTACAGATCAATACGTTGCCATGTTTGATGTTACTGAACAACAATATACAGCTTCCATTAATTAGTTTAATACGTGTGTGTGAATTATTAGTTTAAGATGTTTGTGGTATGCCGACCACTTACATCTTTTTTTATTTTATATATCAATCATTATGTACACTGCCATATGTACGATTAACTTTTATTAGATATATGAGGTGTTTCCTTATTACAAGAGATAGTGTACTATCGTTTCGATCTTGTTTGGATTCACTTTTTGTAAAAAGCTTTTTCCAGAAGTGGAATAAAATTATCGATTATAAATAAAATGCAATATTTTTGATTGAATAAATTATAAAACACAATATTGGTCTAGTCCTCACTGCAAGTATACCTCTAAATCTACTTAATTGGTATATTCCAGTGAGGATTTTTGATTTCGCACATGTTTATTAGTGATTTTTGAAAACAGTGATAGAAATTAATTAATAATGTGCAATATTATGCAATTCTCATCTTGGAAAACTTTTGAAATATAAAAATAATTGTTATCATTTTGATCTTAGACGAATGGTCTATGATACTTTGAAAATTCTATAGTAATTGGTATGACTGGCTTAAGAGGGTATTTTATATAAATATTGAATGATTCATATCTGTGGTATATGAGTAATCTATGACTTAGTATCTGTCTGAAATACAGAAAAGAGTGATAAAAATATGCTATTGGATAAGAAATATATTTATTTAGGTGCTTCATTATTTTCAGCAGCAATCTTAGCATCGCTGTCTACTCAAAATGCTAAGGCTGATACAACAAGTGTTAGTCCTTCGACGACTGATCCGGCAAGTTCAGTGACTGATAAAACTAGTACGGATCCAACAAAATCCAATGATACTAGTGTAACGGCTTCAAATACAACACAAGTGGTTGTAGCAAAGCCCACGACTTCGGGAGTAAAACCAGTTAGTGCCACACTTGTGACACCGGAGACCACAACTATTTCGACAGCCTCGACAGCTAGTCCAACATTAAGTACAACACCAACAAGTACCGTGGCTACTCCGAGCACGACGGCTGCAACAACGAGTACGGTAACAGGTAGTAGTACGACTTCGGGTTCAACTGCAAGTACTACACCTAGTTCAACTACGACTTCAAGTACATCTCCAGTAAAAAGCAGCAGCATTACCACCAGTACGACAATCAATTTAACCGGTGGTCCAACGACCACACCGGAAACAAAACCAACAACTCCAAGTACCACAGCTCCAACAGGTCCTTATGCATTGCCAAGTAACGTGACTGACAATACTGTAGTAAATTTCACTGATCCGTTCTTAAATTATATGGTTAAGAAAGAATTTGGCTTGCAATCAACTGATCCACTGACCGTCGCTACTATTAAAGGATTTAGTGGCAATATTTTGAACTTAGTAGGTGACTTCTATTATGGAAATATGCCGAAGTCTGTAACTAGTACGAACGTAACCAGTTTTGACGGTATGCAATATTTATCCTATTTACCATCTTCGACTGAAATAGCTTTGACGGTAAATGTTTCATCGGATTCTACATCTAATCCCGATTTGACTCCTATGAATGGTTTGAAATTCGAATCATTTGATTTATTCGGTAATTATAGTGACCCCTTATATAAAGAAATTCCTCTCAGTCAAATTCCTAAGTTAAATATAAGTAATGTTGATGAATTAGGATTTCATGGGGACGGAGATATAGCTGCCAATGCTGGTCTTAACAATAAAGAGTTGGCAATGATGGCACCAACAATTGTAGAACTTGCTAACAAGGGTGCGGCCATCTATATAGGTAATTCTTCAATTACTGACTTTTCTCCATTAAATGGAATTGATCAAACTAAAAATTCATACATAAATGTTATCAATAATGTTTACGATCCTACTCCGGTTCATGCAGTGGTTAAGCAACCAATTAGTTTCACGGCAACGCATATTGAAGGTCTCTATGGCAATGATTTATCTACAGGATATGATTATTCGACTTCTGTTCCTGCCGCAGACTTGTCTGAAAACAATCTTGAACATATTAGTGGTGACGAATATAAATTAAGTAATGCTGATCCTTCGTCCAATCTTTTAACCTATGGATATTTGAATGATTATTCCAAATCTGATTCTTATATTCATACAACTTACGGTACGGTTACATTTATTTATGCAGGTACAATGGCACGTCCAATTCTTTGGCAAGATCATCCCAATGTCACACTTAACTATGAGAATGAGGATGGCTCACCAATCATTACTAATGGCACTCGTTTAACTAAGGTGGCCAATGGGACAACAATTGGAGATGCATATGATTTAACATCTGATGCTCAATTAGCTGGATACAAATTTGTCGGCGATTTGGATTCATTGAAGGGCAATTACACTCAAGATCCACAAGTTATTGATTTAAGATTCAAAGCAGATCCCGTTGTTACACCACCTGTTACAACACCAACAACCACCCCTTCAACGGCAGTTTCAAATAAACCAGCTTCAATTACAAGAAGCGATGTTGACTTGCCGGTTTTGGCCGTGTCTGCTAAACCAGTTTATACTTATGACTCAACTGGTACACCTACAGGTAAACAAGTAGTTTTGACGGATACTACTATTAAGGAGTCAGCTAATATAAATGGTGATTTATACTATCAAATTGGACCTGATGAGTGGGTTTTGGCTGATAGTTATAATCCATATGTAGCTGAAACTGGTGTCGTTAAAACCCTTGATGGTGCTTATACGTCATTAGTTGATTCAACTGGTAGTAAAATCAGTTCTACCCTTGGTCCCAACACTTCGTGGAAATACGATAGAATCGTTGAAATTAAGGGTAGCAAGTATTATGAAGTCGGAACGAATAACTTCTTAGCTGTAGACAGCAGTTTACCATTTAAACCAGTCAGTGACTTGAGATTGACAGTCAGGGATGCAGCCGTAGTTTATGATTCTAAAGGACAACGGGTTGGCAAAATTTTATCAAGCAATAGTGATTGGAGAACTGATGGTATAGCTGTGATTGGTGGTATACCAATGTATCATGTCGGCAGCAATCAATGGATTTACGCACAAGATGTGAATACTTATCAACCGGCTGATTTCACCTATCATAATGTTTACTTAACCAATATTTACACTAGCGACGGTCAAATGACCATGAAGATGTTAGGCGCTGAAACGCTCTGGAAAGTAGATCGCATTGTTTATATTAATGGTACTAAGTATTATCGTGTTGGCAGCGATGAGTACATTAAGGACTATGCATCAAGTACTACTAGTTCTGAAGGAGTCTTTATACCAGCAGAGAAATCAGTTGTTCATATAGCAGGAGAGGCACGTCTTTATAATGAAAAAGGCGATTCTCTTGCCGAAAGCTTAGCAGCAAATAGCAGTTGGCAAACTGATGGCTATGAGAATATCGGTGGTCAAATGATGTATCGAGTTGGAAAAGACGAATTTGTCAGCTTTAGTGATTTGAAACCATATACTTTATCAAAAGATATCATCTCGGTAGCTGTGAATACACCGCTTTATGACAGTAAGGGTGCATTGTTGGACGTATTTCTACCAAGCGGCAGTTTATGGAGATATGACAGAACTACAACGATTGGCGGTCATGAGTACGTTCGTGTGGCAGCTGATGAATTTGTAAGAGTATAGGAATAGCAAAAAGACATTCACATTAACCGGTTGGTTGATATGAATGC
This sequence comes from Companilactobacillus sp. HBUAS56275, assembly GCF_036913655.1. Lineage (NCBI taxonomy): Bacteria > Bacillati > Bacillota > Bacilli > Lactobacillales > Lactobacillaceae > Companilactobacillus > Companilactobacillus sp. HBUAS56275. Next base: position 285,388 of record NZ_JAYKKK010000003.1, on the reverse strand, counting down.
CTTTTTGATTTGAAAAATATTTTTTAATTCTTATCTTTAGCTTGAATCAATTTAACTTTTTTTAGAATTTGTTTATCAAATGCACGCATGTAATCGTCATGGGTCTTGAATTTCTTTCCCTTTAGTTTACGTGCAGCATCGGTCCAATCGTAATAGTTGATAGGAATCATATTACGATCCTTATTCTTAACATATAATTCAGAGAAATTATTGTCATTTTGAATAGGAGCGGTGAGCCAAATGTACTTGTCGCTTCTATATCGTAAGAAGTATTGGTCATCACGTGTAATAGTATTTTGATATTGTGAGTATTGAATTTGCATATTGAAGGTTTTGCCATAATCGTGTGATAGGTAATCCATACGAACGCCCAGACAAAGTGTCAATAGAGCAAAAATTGGTAAGAGAATTTTCTCATAATTGTTGAAGAAAATATCGAGGTTAACAGTAAAGATAGTAACTAGGAAAACGTAACTAGCAAACATACATCTAGAACCAAATGGTGAAACGATGATGAATGGTGCAATTGCTACATAAGTTGATAACAATAGAGCAAAGTTAGCAATTTTTTGTTTAGTGTTATTGATTCTTAGACTGTAGAAAATCATAAAGATCGTAAATAGTAAGACTAATGTGCCGACGACAATTAAGTGTTTAGGCGTATAAGTTATTTTCAAATAATTGAATAACGTATCCTTTGAGCCGTTACTTACAGAACGATAAGCATCAGATCCGAGAAGAATCTTGATATAGGCTCCATTGATGAACATTAAAATAGCTCCGAGAATATTACCAGCTAAAATAAGGTTCAAGACTTTCTTAAATTGTTCACCGAAGTGTTTTCTGAAGAAGATCCAAACTAAAACGACGTTAAAACAGTTCAATAGGGTGATATGTTCAGCAAAAAATTGTGTAGCTACGGAAGCTAGAAAAATGAGAAACATACTTGTTCGATAATAATGAACATTTTTATTGTCGTAGTTCTTCAAAACTAGATAGAGCATAAATAGTGGGAAAATTGCAGAAGGCAGATAGTTAGCGAACCCAGCATGCCAACCTAAGATTTGTTTGAAAATCATAACTGGACTTAAAAGAATAAGTGCAGCGGCTAAAGCTGATGAAACTAAACCGATATTTTTTTGCGGTACGATTTGTTCACGGATTTTTTGAATCAGGTAAACAATTGTCGTAGGAAAAATTCCATAGGCCATGAAGGCAACCGGTTTGATCTTAGTCATCGCAATAACGAGAAGATCGCCTAGATAACGACCATCGTAATAAGTGAAGATTCCATGTGGGAAATAATTGCTACCAAAGTAGGTTCCCCAATGCAGGTCATCGCCGAGCAGTGGCATCCAAAGACCGATCAGACCGAAGATGATGAATAATATGAAGTAAAAACTGAGCTTAGCTGTTCTTGTCATAATATATCCTTTGAAGTTTCTTTTACTAAAAATATATTTTATCATGGATTGATAAGGATATGCGGCACTACTTGCAGTAAAACGCTTTATATTGGTAATATAATTTACTAATATCTCAAAATTTATAATTATGAAGGGATGAAACTTATGAAGAAAATTGTTGTACTCGGTTCAATCAATGTGGATACGATTCTAAACATTCCACGTTTACCTTTACCAGGAGAGACTATGGCAATGGGAGACCAATCCACAGCCGGTGGTGGAAAAGGTGCTAATCAAGCAATTGCGGCCGTTCGTGGCGGTGCAGAAACCACTTTTATCGCTAAAGTTGGGCAAGATCATGCAGCTGACTTTATGTTGGAGACCTTTAAAAAAGATGGACTAAATATGGATCATATTACGGTTGATTCTAAAGCTGGTACAGGTAAGGCCTATATTTTATTAGATAAAGATGGTCAAAACAGTATTTTAATTTACGGCGGTGCCAATCAGACAATTACGGTAGACGATGTGGAAAGTGCGCGTGACTCGATTGCCAATGCAGATTGTCTTGTTTCAGAATTTGAAACACCTCTTGAGGCAACTGTTAGAGCATTCGAAATTGCTAAGCAAAACGGCGTCATAACAATCTTAAATCCGGCTCCAGCTAAGACCGATATTCCTCAAAAATTGTTAACGCTTACCGATATTATTGTTCCAAATGAAACTGAAGCTGAGGCTATAACTGGCATAAAAGTTGTCGATAAAAAATCAATTATAAATTCTGCAGCTAAATTGAATAAAATGGGCGTAAAGCGTGTTATAATAACTATTGGTAGCAGGGGATCGCTTTATTACACTGATGGTAAAGAATCTTTTGTGGACGCTTACAAAGTTTCCGCGGTCGACACTACTGCAGCAGGTGATACATTCATTGGATATTTAGCCGCTAAGTTAGATTCTGACTTAGATAATATGGTTGAAGCAATGAAGTTTGCCAGCAAGGCTTCGTCGATAGCGGTTCAAGTAAAGGGTGCGCAGAATTCCATTCCTTACGTTGATGATGTAAAAATTTAGACGTTTATAGGGGAAACTTTATACATACTTGATTGTAATAAGTTGTTAATCATGTTACTATAATAGTTGTATTTTTGAATGGTGAATGGTTCGGATGGTTTGAATGTTTCGTACTTTAGACTTTCTTCCATAATGTACCACGAAATAATGCACAACTAATATATTATTTATCAGGAGGAATAGTCTGATGGAACACGGAACAGTTAAATGGTTTAACGCAGAAAAAGGCTATGGTTTTATTACACGCGAAGATGGTAGTGACGTATTTGTACACTTCTCAGCCATCCAAGGTGACGGTTACAAGACACTTGAAGAAGGTCAAGCCGTAACATTCGATATCGAAGATAGCGATCGCGGACCACAAGCTTCAAACGTTGTTAAGGACTAATTATAACTTTAATAAACTTTGAACTTTTAAGCTAACCCAACAGGGGTTAGCTTTTTTTTTGCCCAAATTTGAAATCTTTACATAAAATTTACAGTATCTATACATTGCTAGTCTATCATTAATATTTAAAAATTAAGGACGATGAGTAATGCAGGTAACTTGGAAGAGAAATTTTAGAATACTTTGGTTTGGTAGTTTGATAACTGGTTTAGGAAATGCAATGACTTTGCCTTTTATTGTTTTATTCATCGAAACACTTGGTGATTTTAATAAAGCAGAATTAAATCTTTTAGGAGCAGCGGCTTTCTCATTAACCTACCTAAGTAAAGCTCTAGTTTCACCACTTTGGGGTAAACTAGCCGATCTTAAAGGTAGAAAATTAATGTGTTTGCGAGCATCAGGAGTTATGACTTTTACAATTTTTATGGTCGGTTTATCTCCAAATGTTTGGTTTCTTTTATTTTTTCGAGCAATGCAAGGAGCTTTCTCCGGATATATTAATAACGCCAATGCATTAATGTCGGTTTCAGCTCCGGTAGAAATTCGTGGCCGAGTGATGAGCAAATTGATTACTGGTGATATCACCGGATTATTGATTGGACCTTTAATAGGCAGTTTTTTAGCTACAGGCGTTGGTTATCGAGGAGCTTTCTTTGTTACCAGTTTTTTGATGGCAATAGTTTTTTTAATCACATTAATTGGAGTAAAAGAGGATTTTGTACCCATTACTAAAAAAGAATTACAACCAGTTCTACCTATTATGAAGAAGATAGGTTGGCAATTCTTTTTGGCCTTGTTTGGGTCTCTCTTAGCAGTTCAAGTGACGACTAATGCAATTACACCAATGATCAGTTTATTAGTCAGAGAGATTGATTCTGGTAGCAATAATTTGGTGATTATTACGGGAGTAGTTTCGGCAGCACCAGGATTAGCAACAATTGTTATGGCTAGTTTAGTGGGACGATTAATTGATAAATTGGGCGCCTTAAAAAGTATGCTGATATTTTTAACGTCAGCAATTGTTTGTTTAATTTTAACAAGTATGGTTCAAAATATCTGGGAATTGGTAGTACTGCGGTTCGTTTTAGGAATTTCTGATGCTGCATTGATACCCTCGATTCAAGTTCTAACTATACAAAATGTCCCTAATTCTATTTTTGGACGAATTTTCAGTTATAATCAATCAGCACAGGCAATGGGAAATGTCCTAGGCCCTATGTTGGCAGCTGTGATAGCGACTGGATTTGGATATAAGAGTATTTTTCTGTTTTCGGCTATAATTGAGATTCTAGCTTTAGTATCTTGGTTGATCTATTCAAAACAACATGCGGCTGAATCAGAAACTTAGATTGAGAGATAGGTGGTTGATTGCCGTCCTCCGCAAAAATTGGGAATGCTGTTGGAACGCTATGGGCACGATTCGGAGCTAATTATTTTACACTTCGCGTAAAATAATGGATCTTCGAAGTCGGCCTCATTGTAACCGGCAAAGCCGGTAACAATGATCTCATGGCTGAACGCATTCCCAATTTTTGCGGAGGACTAAAGGGTGCTTCTATTGTTTGTACGTTTTAAAATATTTAGATAGCAAGACAGTGAATTACAGTTATTTTGTTAATATTTATTTTAACCAAACTTTTTTAAGAACCAATAAACTGCTAAGGCAGATTTCAGTGTTGAGCCAGTTTTCTTTGTGTTTCTAATATGTATATACGTGATTTTTATCTGGTGACGTGGAATTATAGACTATCTAAATACTGCAGTTTTAGTGAATAATAATAGAATCAGAAATATAGTCGGTAGTAGAAAATCTGTGGGCCCTAAGTGGCGAAATTCTACTTAGCTTGCGAAGCAAGGTTAGTAGAAGACCGGACTTGGAGATCCATGATTTTTCGCGAAGTGAAAAATTATTAGCTTCAAGCCGTGTCCACCGCATTCCAAGCCCACAGATTTTCTACTGCCGACGGGCATCCTTAACTTACAATAGTTGATATTAATTACAATTGAATTTATGAATTTAAATGATTTGTAAAATTATTTTTCAAATCACAAAAATTTCAAAGTTATCGGCTATAATTAGAGTTAATAAACTTAAAAGGGATAGATCAATTGCCACAAAAGAGAAGATACACAGTGCACCGGAATTATCGGCGTAAGCGTAGTAGAAAAAATAATAATACGACCTTAATTTTATTAGCAATTGTTGCTGTATTTGTTATCAGCTTCTTTGGATACAGGCGATATGTCCAGTACAAAAGAGAAACGCAAGTTGAAATGGTTCAGCAAAGTCACGCAGCATTCATAAAAAAAGTTTCGCCGTATGCGGTCGAGTTAGGCCAGACTTACGGAGTTTTACCTAGTATTACGATTGCCCAAGCTATTTTAGAAAGTGACTGGGGCTCCAGTACTTTAGCTAGTCAATATAACAATTACTTTGGTATCAAAGGGGACGACCCTTCCAATACTAAAGTTTTGCAGACGAAAGAATATACTGATGGCCAGTGGGTAACAATCAATGGACGTTTCCGAGTTTATTCGGATTTTCGTGAGTCGATGAAAGATCATACTAAATTGTTAGTTAATGGTACGTCGTGGAATTCGCAACAATACAAGCAAGTTCTACAATCGAAGGATTATATTGATGCAGCAGTCGCATTGCAAACTGATGGATATGCGACCGATCCGGGATATACAAGTAAAATTATTCGGATTATACAAAAATATAATCTTAAAAAGTACGATGAAGGTATCAAGTAAAAAACAAAGTATGATAGACTCTAATTATTCTTATTAAATGAGGGAGAAAGTAATGAAGGAATTAGAAGAAAGAATCAAAAAAGATGGTCGCGTTCTTGGTAAGGATGTACTTAAAGTTGATAGTTTTTTAAACCATCAAATTGACCCAATGTTAATGGAAAAAATGGGCGAAGAGTTTTACGAACATTTTAAAGATGCCGGCATCAACAAAATTTTGACAGTTGAATCTTCAGGTATTGCTCCAGCTGTTATGACTGGTTTGAAATTCCAAGTACCAGTTGTTTTTGCTAGAAAGCACAAATCTGTGACATTGAGCGACGATCTTTATTCATCAGAGGTTTATTCATTTACAAAGAAGACTTCTAACCACATCAGTATTGCTAAGAAGTATCTTTCAAGTAGTGATAAAGTTTTGATTATTGATGATTTCTTGGCTAATGGTCAAGCTGTAAATGGTTTGAATACAATTATTGAAGCTGCTGGTGCTCAATTGGCAGGTATCGGTATTGTGATCGAAAAATCTTTCCAAAAGGGAAGACAAATGATCGACAAAACTGGTACACCAATTTATTCATTGGCAAGAATTACAGCTTTTGAGAATGGACAAGTGGTCTTCGGTGAAGAAGACGATTAGAAATTAAGAAGGTGGAATTATGACTTTTATTGCGCCCGGTAAGACATTAGGAATAATTGGCGGCGGCAGTGAAACTTATATTTTTGAATTGGAAGCTAAGAGAATGGGCTTTAGGACCATGCTTTTAACGTCTGAAGAAAAGGATATTGCTACACAGGCTGCTGACAGTTATTTGGTCGGTACATTAGAGGACAGTAAGAATCTAAGTGAGTTGGGCCATAGAAGCGACATTCTTTTATATATGGATGAGAATTTTGACAGTAGTGTTCTAAAGGAACTCGCAAAGAATTTTGATGTTGCGCAGGGTTCTGATCTACTGGAAATTGTTCAAGATCGTTATATTGAAAGAACCTTTTTAAATGATTTAAATATAAACGTTCCACCATTTTTCTCGATTGTGACCGTTGATGACATTAAACATGCAATTGATGAGATTGGTTTTCCTTGTATCTTAAAACCAATTCAGAAGAATCAGAACGTGTTGAAACGTCATATTATTTACAATTACGATGACGTTGAACGTGTTCAAAAATTGTTAAAAGATGGGACTTACATTTTGGAAGCTTGGATTGAAACAAAGACTGAGTATTCCATTATGGTAAGTAAGAGTAAAGATCAAAAGATCCATACTTTCCCAATGGTTCAAGAGATTTATGATGGTGAACATCTGATGAGTTCCTTCATATACAAGAAGAACAATCCAGATGTTGAAGCGGAGATGCAACGAGTAGCTTTGTTAGTGGCACAGAATATTAACTATGTCGGAATATTTGGAATTGGATTCATCTTATCCGATTCCGGCGTCTTGTATGTCAAAAGAATTTTCCCAGGAATTAATTATTCCGCTAATGTTTATCAGGAAGCTACCGGTATTTCCCAGTTCGAATTACATATCAGAGCTATTTGCGATTGGCCAATTCCTGAAATTTTTCCAATGGTCAATGCGGCAACCTTGAAGATCATCGAGGGCAACTTACCGCAGAGTTTGGATCTACTTCAGGAGAAAGCACAATGGAAATTTAACTATTACACAGGTTTTAAAGCTAAGAATCAAGCTGACAGAGATGTCGGATATATTTCAATTTTTTCCGATGATATAGAAGAATTAAAAAATGATATCTTAACAACTAATATTTGGAGAGTAGAATAATTCATGATTGATAGATATGTAACTGAACAAATGAAACCAATTTGGACTGACCAAAACAGATTTCAGGCTTGGCTTGAAGTAGAAATTGCCGCTGTCGAAGGATGGAGTAAAGAAGGCGAAATTCCTGCTGAAGATGCTAAGTTAATTGCTCAAAATGCTAAGTTTGATGTAGCTGAAATTGCTGAGATCGAAAAACAAACAAAGCACGATGTAGTTGCTTTTACCAGAGATGTTTCACGTTATTTAGGACCTGAAAGAAAATGGGTTCATTTCGGACTTACTTCCACAGACGTTGTGGATACAGCTTATGGATATTTGATGAAGCAAGCCAACGATATTATTCGTGAAGATCTCAATGAATTTCTCGAAGTAGTTAAACAAAAAGCTCTAGAATACAAAGATACTGTTATGATTGGTAGAACTCACGGTGTCCATGCTGAACCAACAACTTTTGGTTTAGTTTTGGCTAACTGGTATTCTGAAATCAAACGTGATATTGAACGTTTCGATCATGCTGCTAAAGGCGTTGAAGCGGGTAAGATCAGTGGTGCGGTTGGTAGTTATGCTAATGTGCCTACAAGTGTTGAAAAATTTGTCTGTGATAAATTAGGTATTCGTGCTCAAGAAATCTCAACACAAGTATTGCCACGTGATCTTCACGCAGAGTACATTCAAACAATGGCTTTGATTGCTACATCAATTGAACGATTTGCTCTTGAAGTACGTCATCTTCAAAGAACTGAAGTTAGAGAAGCTGAAGAATATTTTGCCGCTGGACAAAAGGGTTCAAGTGCTATGCCTCATAAACGTAACCCAATCGGTTCAGAAAACGTAACTGGTTTGGCACGTGTTATCAGAGGTCATGCCTTTACTGCTTTGGAAGATGTTCCATTGTGGCATGAACGTGATATCTCACATTCTTCTGCTGAACGTGTTATCATTCCTGACACAACTGAATTGTTAGATTACATCTTAAGAAGATTTACTAAGATTACTAAAGACCTTACTGTTTTCCCTGACAAGATGTTAGAAGATATGAATATTACTCACGGTTTGATTTACTCACAACGTGTCTTGCTTAAGTTAGTTGAAGCAGGTTATGCCAGAGAACAAGCTTACGATATTGTGCAACCTATGACTGCTAAGGCGTGGGACGAAAAGAAAGACTTCCGTACTATGCTAGAAGCTGATTCTCGTGTGACTGATAAGCTATCTGAAAAAGATTTGGATGATGCTTTTGATTATCACTGGCACTTACGTAACGTTGACGAGATTTTCAAACGTGTTGGATTAGAATAAAAACTTAATTTTTGGATAGGTGGTTGATTGCCGCCCTCCATAAAAAAGCTGATTTGGCTGGAACGTAGTGGATCGACTTGAAGCTAATAATTTTTCATTTTATGAAAAATTATGGATCTCCAAGTTCGATCTTATCCTAAGCAATAAATTGCTAAGGATAATTTCACTACTGAGCCAATCAGCTTTTTTATTCCGGGTTAATTAACTGTTCTGATCATGAAGATATGCAATCCTAATTTTTATTTTTTAATAAAATAGTTACAGTGCTATTATTTTCCATTCAGTAATATTGGTTTTGAAATGTTATGAGTATAATTAATATTTAATGATTTATTTCAGATTACACAATAGAAGTACTCTTTAGCCCGGAACAAAAACTGGGAATGCCTTCAGCCGCGATATTATTGTTATCGGCTTTGCCGATTACAATAAGGCCGATTTTGGAAATCCATTATTTTACGCGAAGTGTAAAATAATTAGTTTCAAAACGTGCCCGCAGCGTTCCAAGGCATTCCCAGTTTTTGTGGAGGACGGGAATCTAAGCATATCCCTATTCCTACAAATTTCTAGAAACATACGTTCTAATTTCGACCGTACTTTTTCGCCCTAGACACAAAAATTTGCTACAATATAAACAGCTATTTTAAGTTAAACTAAATTTTTTACACAAAGATTTGAGGGATTTATAAATTGGACGAAACTATGTTAAAAGGTCTTAACCCTGAACAACAAGAGGCTGTTAAGGCTACTGAAGGACCACTTTTGATTATGGCAGGTGCCGGATCTGGTAAAACTCGTGTTTTAACTCACCGTGTGGCCTACTTAATTGAAGAAAAAAATGTTATGCCATGGCACGTTTTAGCGATTACTTTTACTAATAAAGCTGCCAAAGAAATGAAGGAAAGAATCGGTAAATTACTAGACGAATCTGCCAGTGATGTGTGGGTTTCAACTTTTCACTCTCTTTGTGTAAGAATTTTAAGAAGAGATATTGATAAGATGGGTAAGCCTAAGACATTTACGATTGCTGACCCTAGTGAACAAAGAACTTTGATGAAGCAGATTCTTACAAAAATGAATCTGGATCCTAAGCGTTATGATCCTAGAGCTCTTTTAGGGACTATCAGTAATGCTAAGAATGAATTGCAAACTCCAGAACAATATGCTCAAGTAGCTGCTAGTCCTTATGAACAAACAGTTGCTAGTGTTTATGATGCCTATGCTAAGGCAATGGATCGTAACAATTCGCTTGATTTTGATGATTTGATCATGACAACTAGTCAATTGTTCGATGAAAACCCAGACGTATTGGAAAAATATCAAGATAAATTCCAATACATTCACGTCGATGAGTATCAGGATACTAATGAGGCTCAATATAAGTTGGTTAAACAACTGGGTGCTAAGTATCGTAATGTCTGTGTTGTTGGTGATGCTGATCAGAGTATCTATGGTTGGCGTGGTGCTAACATTCAAAACATTATGAACTTTGAAAAAGATTATCCTGAAGCTACGACAATTAAGTTGGAACAAAACTATCGTTCAACTAAAACTATTTTGAAAGCCGCTAACGAAGTTATCAATCACAACTCTAACCGTAAGCCTAAGGAATTGTGGACTGACAATAATGACGGCGATAAGATCAAATTCTACCGTGGGCAAAATGAGTCAGATGAAGCTTTGTACGTCGTCGACCAAATTAAGAGTCTATTGTTACAAGGCTTTAACTACGGTGACTTTGCGGTGCTTTACCGTACTAATGCGCAATCACGTACATTTGAAGAGAAACTTATGCAAGCCAATATGCCTTATAAGATTATCGGTGGGCATAAGTTCTACGACCGTAAGGAAATCAAGGATGTTTTAGCTTATTTGAGATTAGTTGCTAATCATGATGATTCAATGAGTTTTCAACGTGTTATCAACAGTCCTAAACGTGGTATTGGTCCTGGTACGATTGAAAAATTACAAAACTACGCTGATGAACATAGTTGGTCATTACTCGAGGCGGCAGAAAATATTGAATTATCGCCATTAGGTGCTAAACCTAGAAAAACAATCGGTCACTTTGCTAAAGTGATGGATGATTTAACTGAGCTTGCTGAAACTGAGTCAATGACTGTTTTGATGAATCACTTATTGGAAGATTCTGGATATATCGATGATTTGAAGCAACAAAATAATTTGGAATCACAAGCTCGTGTGGAAAATATTGAAGAACTTTTGACTGTTACGACACAATTTGACCAAGGCTATGAACCGGATCCTGAAGTTGATGAAACTCGTTTAACGACATTTTTGACTGAATTATCATTGGTCAGTGATCAAGATGATATTGAAGAAGAACAAACAGAAGTTACATTGATGACTTTACATGCTGCTAAAGGTCTGGAATTTCCAGTTGTCTTCTTAGTTGGTATGGAAGAGGGCATCTTCCCACTAGGTCGTTCACTATTGAAAGAGGACGATTTGGAAGAGGAACGTCGTTTGGCTTATGTTGGTATCACTCGTGCTGAAAAGAGATTATACTTAACTAATGCTTATAGCCGCACACTTTACGGACGTACACAGAATAATCCAACTTCTCGTTTTGTTGAAGAAATCAATGAAGATGCACTAGAACCAGTTAATACTAATGCTGGTAATCTTGGTGGTGGCAAACAGACTTATCGTCAACGTCGTCATCGTGCTGCTACAGCTGCAACCTTTACTTCACCAACTTTGAAAGCTAAAGGTGCTCAAGGGGCTGAGAAGTTAAATTGGAATGTCGGCGATAAAGTTGATCACAAGAAGTGGGGTCAAGGAACCGTCGTCAAAGTTAATGGTGATGGTAAAAATGCTGAATTGGATGTAGCCTTTGATAGCCAAGGCATTAAACGTCTGTTGGCTGAATATGCACCAATCAAAAAAGTTACTGATTAATAAGAGGTGAGAGCATGGCTGAAATAACCAAATCCCAAGCTAGTCAAGAATTAGACAAGATTCGTCCCCAACTGAATAGTTGGCGTGATGCTTATTACACAAAAGATGCTCCCTTAGTTGAAGATAATGTCTACGACAAGCTTTATAATCGTCTGCTGGAATTAGAAAAAATGTATCCGGAATTAGTTACTCCTGATTCACCTTCGCAAGAGGTAGGGGACGAGACTTTACCAGATTTCAATAAAGTAACCCATGATATCCCTATGTTATCGATGGGGGATGTTTTTTCTGAGTCTGAATTGGCAGAATTTAATGATCGAATTGAAAAAAATGTTGGACATGAGGTTGATTATAATGTTGAATTAAAAATTGATGGATTATCTCTTTCATTAATTTATGAAAATGGTATCTTAGTTCAAGGTTCAACTCGTGGAAACGGGACTATTGGTGAGAATGTAACTGAAAATGTTAAAACCATTAAAGATATTCCTCAAAAATTAAGTCGCCCATTGTCCATTGAAGTTCGTGGAGAATGTTTTATGTCTAAGAAAGAATTTTTACGTTTGAATCAGGAGCGTGAAAGTCAGGGACATCAGGTATTTGCTAATCCTAGAAATGCTGCGGCTGGTAGTCTTCGTCAATTAGATCCGAAGATCACCGCTTCTAGAAAACTGGATACTTTCATGTACACGATCGTTACGTTTGATGGATTGGAAGTTACGACACAACATCAAGCTCTAGAAACTCTGAAGGAACTTGGTTTCAATGTTAATCCAACGGCTCAAGTAACAACTGGCTTGAAGGGTGTTAAAGATTTTATCGAACATTATGGTGAAATCAGGGATGACCTTAATTACGGAATTGATGGTGTCGTTTTAAAAGTTGATGATTTAGCTTTGCAACGTGAATTAGGAAATACTGTTAAAGTTCCACGCTGGGAAATTGCTTATAAGTTCCCACCAGAACAGGCTGAATCAATTGTTCATGACATAACTTGGACCATTGGACGTACTGGTGTCCTAACACCAACAGCAGTGATGGATCCGGTAAGTTTAGCAGGAACGACCGTTTCACGTGCAACCTTACATAATGAAGATATGATTCGTCAAAAGGATATTCGTATTGGTGATACCGTATTGCTCCATAAGGCTGGTGATATTATTCCTGAAGTTTCTCAAGTCGTATTGAGTAAACGTCCAGCTGATTCTGTACCAGCTGAAATTCCTACTCACTGTCCATATTGTGGATCGAAGTTGATTCATCTTGAAGATGAAGTGGCCTTGCGTTGCATTAATCCTAAGTGTCCGGCCCAAGTCAAAGAACAGTTGACTCATTTTGCTTCTAGAAATGCGATGAATATTGATGGGTTAGGACCTAAAATTATTGAACAGTTATATACCAAAGAATTGATCAAAGATGTCGCTGATTTATACAAATTAACGGCAGATGATCTAGCCACTTTGGATGGTTTTAAAGAAAAATCAATTAACAACTTATTAACAGCTATCGATAATTCCAAAACTAATTCAGTGGAAAGATTGTTGTTTGGTCTAGGTATTCGTCATGTCGGTGCTAAGGCCGCAAGAATTTTAGCCGAGCATTTTGGCGATTTAGATAGTATAATGAAAGCTTCGTCTGAAGAAATTCTTGAAGTTAATACTATGGGTGAGATAATTGCTAATAGTATTTCAACTTATTTTGAAAATGATGATGTTAAAAAGTTGATAAATGAACTAAAATCAGTAAATGTTAATATGAATTTTATTGGTAGTTCTAATTCTAATGAAACAAACAGTCATTTTACTGATAAAATAATTGTTATAACCGGAACTTTAAAAGATTATAAACGTTCACAATTGTCAGAGATTTTGGAGAATCTTGGTGCTAACGTTACGAGTTCAGTGACTAAGAAAACTGATATTTTAATTGCTGGTGAAAAAGCTGGTAGTAAATTAGCCAAAGCTCAAAAATTGGGAACAGAGATTATTGATGAAACAACATTATCTGATTATTTGGATAATGACAAAGAGTAGGAGAACAGTTTTGAAAAAATTCTTAAAAACTACATCGTTATTACTGATGTGTGCACTACTTTTATCCGCCTGTGGTAACCTACAAAATTCGAGTTTGTCATCAGGTGGTGGTGATACAAGTAAGAGTACAGTTCAGACGACTTCATCATCTGACTCAAGTAGTTATGATGTTTTGTTAAGTGGTGGAAAATATAAAACTAGCCCCATTTCAGGTATTACTGCTGCTGATAATTCTAACCAATTTAATAGTAGAAGTTTTGAAAGTGGCTTGATGAGTTTGTCGAAGAAACAATTTTCAACTAACTCATATGTTTTCCAAGAGGGTCAAGTATTGTCTGCTACTACCGTAACTAAGTGGTTGGCCAGAAAGTCTAAGAAAAACTCGATTGGTTTAAATCCAGCCTCAAATGGTTCAAAGGATGAGAATAAGCGTGCACCAATGTATTTCCAACAAATGTTAGAAGAGGATTACCTCACTAAACAAAATGGTAAATACAAATTAGCTGGGATGTCGATCGGTATTGCAATGAATAAAGTCGATTATTACCAAAAGAAACAGTATGGTGCTACTTACAAGACAACTATCAGTACTGAGCAACAAAAGGAACAAGGCGAGAAGATTGCCCAAGAGGTAGTCAAACGTTTAAGAGCCGATAAACAGGTTGGTAATATTCCGATTGTTGTTGGTTTGTATTCAGTTGCTCCAGAGGATACATTAGTAGGTGGAACATATTTCCAATATGCTATTAGTAAAAGTGATACTCTAGGTAATTGGTCGACATTAGGTTATAAGAATCAGATGTTGCCAACGGTTAATGGTGAAAGTGCCATTAATAGTGGTGATTCGGATGCCTTTACTAACTTTAAAGACAATATTCAAGATTATTTCCCTAACTTGTCCGGTGTAACTGCAGAAGCACATTATGATGGAACTGATTTGAAGTCAATGGATGTAACTATCAATACTCAATTTGATGGTTTGGCTCAAATCACTAGTTTTACTCAATTTGTTCAACAGAGTGCTTCGAAGTACCTACCATCTGGAGCTGATCTAGATATTAATATCCAGACCGTTGATGAACAACAAGCTGTTGTTACAAGGAATAACGGTAAGTTCTATTCACACGTTTATAATGCAGATTAAAAGGAGAAACTTATGATTTCAAAAGATGAAATTTTGCACGTTGCCGCTTTGGCTAATTTGAAATTGGAAGATAGCGAAGTTGATAGTTTTGTCAGTCAATTAGACAAGATCGTTAATATGGAAAGTAAGCTATCTAGTGTTGATACAACAGGTGTTGAACCAACATACAATATGGGTGACACTAACACTGTCTTCCGTGAAGATAAGGGTATTCGTACTCAAACTAGAGAACAAATGCTTGAAAATGTTCCTGAAACAGATAATAACCTTATCAAGGTTCCAACAATTGTTGACAAGGAGGACGATGAATAGTGGATATCAAAAAAGAAACAATTGCTTCTTTGCATGACAAATTGGTCAACAAAGATGTAACTGCTGAAGAATTAGCTAATGATGCTATCAACAAGATCAATGCTAATGAAAAGAAACTTAATACATTTATTACAGTAAATGACAAGGCTCCTGAGACTGCTAAGAAGATCGATGAAGCAGGTATTAAAGGACCTTTGTCAGGTATTCCAATTGCTTTCAA
Organism: Companilactobacillus sp. HBUAS56275; assembly: GCF_036913655.1. Classification (NCBI taxonomy): domain Bacteria; kingdom Bacillati; phylum Bacillota; class Bacilli; order Lactobacillales; family Lactobacillaceae; genus Companilactobacillus; species Companilactobacillus sp. HBUAS56275. The sequence continues at coordinate 270,049 of NZ_JAYKKK010000003.1, read as the reverse complement.
GGATAATATTGTAACTAATGGTATCAAGACTACTGCTGCAAGTAAGATCTTGTATAACTTTATGCCTGTTTACAGTGCTACTGTTTTGGAAAGACTAGAAGCTGCTGGTGCTGTTGATATTGGTAAGACTAACCTTGACGAATTTGCCATGGGTTCATCTACTGAAACTTCATATTTTGATACAACCGTTAATCCTTGGGACTTAAGTCGTGTTCCCGGCGGTTCTTCAGGTGGTTCAGCTGCTGCCGTTGCCTCTGGTGAAGTTGTGGCCGCTTTGGGTACAGATACTGGTGGTTCAATCAGACAACCAGCTGCTTTTAATGGTATTTTTGGTATCAAACCAACATACGGTCGTGTATCACGTTGGGGTGTTATTGCTTTTGCCTCAAGTTTGGATCAAGTTGGTGTACTATCTAAACGTGTTGAAGATTCAGCTGCTGTTCTTTCAGTAATGGCTGGTCATGATGAACATGATTCAACAAGTTCTGAAAAACCAGTTCCTGACTATCGTGCTAACTTAAGTAAAGATATGAGCGGTGTAAGAATCGCTGTTCCTAAGGAATTCTGGCATGAAGGAACTCATCCAGAAGTTCTAGAAAATGTTAATAAAGCTCTTGAAGCTTACAAGAAGATGGGTGCTACTGTGGATGAAGTTAGTCTTCCTTCATTGAAGCATGCCGTTGAAGTTTACTATGTTTTAGCATCTAGTGAAGCTTCATCTAACCTTCAAAGATATGATGGTGTTAGATATGGTTATCGTGCTAAAGATGTTAAGAACATCAAGGATTTATTCGTTAAGTCAAGATCAGAAGGCTTTGGCGACGAAGTAAAACGTCGTATCATGCTTGGTACTTTTGCCCTATCAGCTGGTTCATACGATGCTTACTTCAAGAAGGCTGCTGAAGTTAGAACACTCTTCATCAAAGAAATGAATGACGTTCTTAAAGATCATGACTTGATCATGGGACCTTCAACAACTACACCTGCTTTCAAGATTGGTGAAAAAGTTGATGATCCATTGGCAATGTACATGAACGATATTTTGACAATTCCTGCTAACTTGGCTGGTCTTCCAGCTGCTTCTGTTCCTGCAGGTTTTGCTGATGGACTACCTGTTGGTCTACAAGTCATTGGCCGTCCATTCGATGAACAATCTGTCTTCAATGCTGCTTATGCATTGCAAGAAGAAAACAAATTCTATGAAAAAATACCAACTGCACTTAAGGGGGAAGACTAATGAATTTTGAAACAACTATCGGACTAGAAGTCCACGTTGAGTTAAAGACAAAGTCCAAGATGTACAGTCCTTCACCAGTTGCTTATGGTGCTGAATCTAATATCAATACCAACGTTATTGACTTTGGTTTTCCAGGAACATTACCAACTGTAAATAAGAATGGCTACCGTTTAGGTATCATGGTAGCTTTAGCTTTGAATGCTGAAATTGAACATCACACACATTTCGATCGTAAGAACTACTTCTATCCAGATAATCCAAAGGCTTACCAAATTACACAACAAGATAAGCCATTAGGTCATGATGGTTACATCGAAATTGAAGTTGATGGTGAAAAGAAGAAAATCGGTGTTGAAGAACTTCACGTCGAAGAAGATGCTGGTAAGAATACTCACGGTAACAATGGTTATTCTTATGTTGATTTAAACCGTCAGGGTACTCCTTTGATTGAAATTGTTTCAAAGCCTGATATGCACTCACCAGAAGAGGCTTACCAATATCTAGAAAACCTACGTAAGATTGTTCAGTTTACTGGTGCATCTGATGTTAAGATGGAAGAAGGTTCAATGCGTGTTGATACCAATATTTCTATCCGTCCTGTAGGTTCAAAGGATTATGGTACTAAGGTCGAATTGAAGAACTTGAACTCATTCAACCACGTTAAACTTGGTCTTGCTTATGAAGAACAACGTCAAGCCGCTATCTTGAAGCAAGGCGGACATATTGGTCAAGAAACAAGACGTTTTGATGAAAAGACTGGCGAAACATTCTTAATGCGTGTTAAGTCTGGTGCTGATGATTATCGTTACTTCCCAGAACCAGATCTACCTGATTATGAAATTTCACCAGAATGGATCTCAGAAATTAAAGCTAGCTTGCCAGAAACAGCTGCTAAGAGACGTGAACGTTATATCAATGAATTAGGTATTCCTGAATATGATGCTGGCGTTCTTACAGATACTAAGGAAATGTCAGATTTCTTTGATGAAGCTGTTTCATACAAAGCTAATCCAAAACTAGTTTCTAACTGGTTGATGGGTGAAGTTAATGGTTACTTGAATGAAAAGAAGATTGGTTTGTTAGATACTAAGTTGACACCAGAACACTTAGCTAAGATGATCAATTTGATTTCAAATGGTACTATTTCTTCTAAGATTGCTAAGAAGGTCTTCCAAGAAACAATCAGTAATGGTACAGAACCTGAAGCATGGGTTAAATCTAAGGGACTTGTTCAAGAGTCTGATCCAGCTGTCTTGAAGCCAATGATCTTAGAAATTCTTGATAATAATCAACAATCAATTGATGACTTCAAGAATGGTAAAGATCGTGCAGTTGGTTTCTTGATTGGACAAATTATGAAACAAACACATGGACAAGCCAATCCAAAGGTTGCTAATAAGCTATTGATGGAAGAGTTAAAGAGTCGTTAGTGAGGGAAAAATATGCGTCGTGCTAGACTTATTTATAATCCAACTTCAGGTCACGAGACCATGAACAGTAATGTTGGAGACATTTTGAATATTATTGAAAAAGCTGGTTATGAGGCTAGTGCTTACCGAACTACACCGAAAAAGAACTCAGCCAAAAATGAGGCCAGAAGAGTAGCAAAAGAAGGTTTCGATTTAATCGTTGCTGCTGGTGGTGATGGAACTATTAACGAAGTCGTTAATGGGATTGCTGATTTGGACAAACGTCCAGAAATGGCAATTATTCCCGCCGGAACAACTAACGATTATGCCCGTGCCTTAAAGATTCCACGAGATGACGTTGTCGAAGCCGCCAAAGTTATTTTAAAGGGTCAAAAATTACCAGTTGATATTGGTCAAGCAGGTAAGAAGTACTTTATTAATATTGCCGGTGGTGGCTCAATGACTGAGTTAACCTATGAAGTGCCGTCAGCTTATAAATCTATTTTGGGTTATTTGGCCTACTTAGTTAAAGGTGCCGAAATGTTACCTCGAGTTAGTCCAATTGATATGCACATTGAATATGACGATGGTGTTTTTGATGGTAAAGCCACAATGTTTTTAATTGGTTTAACTAACTCAATCGGTGGTATGGAACAAATTGCCCCTAATTCAGTTATTGGCGATGGAACTTTCTCTTTGATTATTGTTAAGGAAACTAATTTAAGAGACTTAGTTCACTTAATTGCTTTAGTTCTAAACGGTGGTCGTCACGTTTATAATCCTAAGGTTATTTATACTAAGACTAAGCGAATCTCAGTTCATGCTAATGATGAGAATCGTTTGATGGTCAACCTTGATGGTGAATATGGTGGGGATGCACCAATGGAATTTATCAACTTGCATAATCATTTGAATATTTATGCTAACGTTGATTCAATTCCGCTTAAAGCACTCGATACTCCAACGCTTAGCGAAAAAGATGCTGGCGAGAAGATTATCGAAGAAGAACGAAATCTTGATAATAAGAATAAAGATAAGAAATAAAAAAGAAATTGGGAGTGTATCAGTTTTGGACACTTCTTTTTTCTATGTATAGGTGAAAAATGGAAAAACCAAACTTAAAGAAGAACCAACAATTAGATTTAGATATTAAAGACTTATCATATGAAGGTAAGGGTGTTGCTAAAGTTGATGACTTTACACTCTTTGTTGATAATGCCTTACCCGGTGAAACAGTGAATGCTGTAATCACTAGAATCAATAAGAACTTCGGTTTTGCAAGAACTTTAAAAGTCTTGAAGGAATCTCCAGATCGTGTTCATGATATCGATGCTATCTATGCACAAACAGGAATTGCCCCATTGAGCCATTTGAAGTACGACAAGCAACTTGAATTCAAACATAATCAAGTTGTAACTGACTTCAGTAAAATGGGCTTAAAAGACGTTACAGTTAACCCAACACTAGGGATGGAATCACCATTCAATTATCGTAACAAGGCTCAAGTACCAGTTCGTCAAGTTGATGGTAAGTTGACAACTGGTTTCTATCGTCGTCGTTCACACGATCTAGTACCAATGGAAAACTTCTTGATTCAAGATCCTAAGATTGATGAAGAAATTATCAAAGTTCGCGATATCCTTCGTAAGTACAAAGTTCGTGGCTATGATGAACAAAATCAAAAAGGTCAAATTAGAACAATCATGGTACGTCGTGCTTACTTTACTGGTGAAATGATGGTCGTGCTAGTTTCAAGAACACGTGATATCTCACATTACAAAGACATCACTAAAGAAATCATGGATAATCCTGAAGTTAGATCATTGTATTTGAATGTTAATTCAAAGAATACCAACGTTATCTTTGGACAAGAAATGACTCTATTAGCCGGTAAGAAGTACATTGATGATGAAATTTTAGGACACAAGTACCGTATTTCACCAAGATCTTTCTACCAAGTAAATCCAGTTCAAACACAAAATCTTTATCAACTAGCTATCGATAAAGCTGAATTGACAGGCAAAGAAGAAGTAGTCGATGCCTATTCAGGAATTGGTACAATCGGACTATCATTAGCTAACAAAGCTAAACACGTTACCGGTATTGAAGTAATCGAAGATGCCGTTAAAGATGCCGACCAAAATGCCAAATTGAATGGTATTGAAAATGCTGACTTTGTTGTTGGTAAGACAGAGGATGTTTTGGATGAGTGGGCTAAGAACAAAATGTCAGTTGACGTTTTGATGGTCGATCCTCCACGTAAAGGATTGGCAAATTCATTGATGGATTCATTGAAGAACATCAAGCCAGAAAAGATCGTCTATATCAGTTGTAACCCAGCAACATTAGCACGTGATCTTTCATTGTTAAGCGATACATATAATATTGGCGATGTAACACCAGTTGATATGTTCCCAATGACAAATCATATTGAAAGTGTTGTTGCTTTGACAAAGAAATAGAGAGAGCGGAGCAGGCCCGGGAATTTCCGAGGATTTGCCTAAGTCCTGGAATCGCACGCGTACTTTGCGGGCAATTCCAGGACTGTAGCAAACCGGAAGAAATTGGCCTGCGTAGCTCGTTTCCACTATTCAGCATAGAACCATGGTTCATTAAAATAGAAAAGCTAAAATAAAAAAGAGTGAAGTAGGAAGAAATAATTAACCTACATCACTCTTTTTTCGTATACGGAAAAAACAAAAGTCCAATTCATTTTTAAAAAGCTAAAAATCGTGTAATATTGAATTGAGGAAATACAACTATTAAAGGCGGATTCTCAAAAAAGTTTGGTTAAAATATATATTAATGAAATAGCGTTAATTGCTGTCTTACTATCTAATATTTAAAAACGTACAAACAATAGAAGTACTCTTTAGTCCTCCGCAAAAATTTAAATATATCTAACCAAACTTTGGCAAGAACCTAAAGGTGAACAAGATGAACTATATAATTGGAATTGGCGCGATAGCTTTGGGAATTTGGCAGTTAATCGTTTCTAAGCAGTACTTCGATAATATGAAAAAACAATCTGCACCAGTAATTTTTGCACTAATTGCATTAATTTTTAGTATGTTCTTTGGAGCCTTTCTTATTATTTTTGGAGTACTTCGATTCTTTCGTTAACGTTAATCGGTAAAAATCATACGTTCATAAGTATTTTATGTTTCGTTTATTGTTTCTGAAATATAATGTTTTCATGATCAAGAATTGAGGGAACATTATGAAAGAATTTGTATTAGATCGTAATAAGATTTTTTTAGGTGATAATTTAAGAGAATGCCGTAAGCAATGTAATTTATCAGAGCGTGAAGTATCTAAGATGTTGCATGTGGATATTACGACCATTTCCAAATATGAACATAATACTAGAACTCCCGATATCTACATGATGGTACGTTTTGCTGACGTTTACGGCGTTAGCTTAGATACTTTGGTTGGCAGATAAAATTTTGTCTTTCACAAAAATAAAAAAGCAGCATTTATTTAGAATTTTCACAATATGCAGTGGTGCATCGTGAACTCTAAATAGTGCTGCTTTTTTGTAGTTATTAATGATTATTAGACATTAATTTGATTAATTCTTTATTTTTTCTAAATGAAACTTCACAAGTTGAACCGTCAATGAATGATAAAATTCTAGTCTTACTGTCATAATTAATGGCATTGTCGACATTGACTAAGAAGCTACGATTGCAGCGAAAGAGATTAGGATAATCTTCTTCAAAGGTATTTAAGGAACCGTTGAATTCGGCTAACTGATACTTGGTGATGATGAAAATTCTACCAGGAGCATCTTTATTAGTGTAAAGCATGATGATATCGTCCATTAAAATTGAGAAGTAACGACTGCCAATTTTGTAATCAAGGACATTTTTCGATAGGTGATTGTACGCCCGTAATTCTTGTTGAGTCTTTTGAATATCATCAGTAATACTTTGTTTAATATTTTCCAAGCCATTATCTTTTAAAATATAATCCATTGGAGCAATTTTTCTTTCCAAAGTGGTCAACGATAATTCATCATGAGTAGTTATGAAAACTATTTGAGAGAGTGGTGAATCCTGACGGACTTTTTCGGCTATTTTTAAGCCGGCTAGTTTATCGTCTAAAATTTCCATATCTAAAAAGTAGAGGGCCTGTCTTTTTGGTGTATAGTGTTGAAGAAAGTCGTCAACCGTACCAGAAGCCACTTCTAAAGCCATATTGGCATCGTTAATTAAAATACCATTTTGAATGAATTCGGCGTATTGATTTCTTTGTAATTCGTTATCTTCCAGTAAATAAATGGGATACATTCAATCACCCCCAACAATAATAAGCGTCATCATTAAATGATTGTGGACCGTTTTTGTTTCTAGATAAAGGTTATCGGATTGATTAATAAGTTTACGAACATTAGCCAGACCAAAGCCAGAGTGATCCTTTTTAGTTGAGTAACCACTTTGAAAAATATCTTTTAAATTAAGATTTTCATTCAAAGGATTATCAATTGTGACTTCGGTAGTATTTTTAGTCTGAGTAATGGCACAAGTTACTTCTTTGTCGGCAATTTCTTCGACATATTCCAAAGCATTATCGATCAGGATCCCTAAGATACGAACAATAATTAGAACTTCATTGGGAAATTGATAGTGTTCCTGATTCAATTCAAGGTGAAAATTGATATGACGACTTTTAGCAATAAAGAATTTTTGAATAATTAGTCCACGAATCAAATCGTTATCAATAGCTTGAATCTGTGAAATATTACCACGACTAACTAACGACATTTCGCTCTCTTCTTTAGTGATATCAAGATAGTAATCTTTCAATTCCTGTGAATCACTTTGATCAATTAGAGGCTTAATCGCAAGCATGATATTTTGAAAGTCATGTTTAAACTTACGCAATTCAGTATATTGCTGTTGAACACTAGTTAGATATTCATTCAATTGCTTGTTGTAAGTCAATTTTTCTTGAGCTTCGTTTTGAATGGCAATCGCATGTACGAATACGGTCAATTGGTAGTAGGCAAAAATTAGAAGAATTGAGAAAATCAGAATTAGACTAGCTTGAATGGTAGCCGTCACGGATTGAAGATCACTGATGATCATAATAACCATAAATGAAATGAAGATTCCCAGTGATAGTATTAATACACGTTTACCTAAGTGATATTTTTCAACTTGAAGCCATAGTTTGATAGTTTGGTAACGAAAATGCTCAAAGACTAATACGACAATGAGCAAATAAATCGTATTAATGACTAAAGAAATGGGAACAAAATATTCCTGATAAGTCTCTAAAAGTTTTAATTGCCACTGATTGTAAGCGATGAAGAAGAAAATTCTAGCCGTGTAAGTTCCCAGACTGAATAAGACTAGTTCGATATTAGCGGCCATGATCAATGCAATTGAATTTTGCATATTAGACCGATATTTTTTAACGCACCAATTGAAGATCAGAATCGCCCCAATAAAGAAGAGAACGAACAATTCATCAAAAAATAAACCGATATAGCCAAAAATTAAAGACAAGGCTATATCGGCAAGAAAAAAGCAAACAGTAAATTTTCTAATAAAGTAGTGTTTTAATTGTAAAACTGCAAAGAGCATAAAGAAGTTTGCAATCCATTCTAGTTGCCAGTCTATGTATACCATAGCTCAATTGTATTTAAAAAAACCGACTAATACAAGGATTGGTTAAGATAAGAAGGTACTTAGATTTTCTACTACCGACTAGATTTCTGATTCTATTATTATTTACTAAATTTGCAGCATTTGAATAGTTCTATGTAATCAAGTAGGGGATTATGAAATTTGATTTAAGAAATTAATAATGTCTATTAAGTATATGAATTTACGGCTGAATGCATTCCTAACGTTTGCTCCGAACTAAATAGTATTTCTGTTATTTTATTTCAGAAGAATAATTGTTTCTTCTAAAAAGATATTTTAAAATCTCTAAATCAAAATTAAAGGGGAAACGACTCATGTTAATTTGATTTTTGATAAATATTTTTAGTCATTTACGTTGTCTAGTTAGAATTAAAATAGCATCTATTCGGAATTTAGTAGGATTCTGAATAGACGCTATTATTTTTTTAAAAGTAGAAAAGTAAGCCAAATAGAATCGTTATCTAACCCGGAGCAACAAGTCCGATTGGTCTCAGCCGTGAAATTTTACTTGGTGATTTATCACCTAGTAAAAGACCTGAATTTGAGACAATTGTGAACTTCAATTGGCTCAAATCAGTGTCCACAGCGTTCCAGACCAATCGGGCTTGTTGTGGAGGGTGGCATATTTAAACTAACTTATTGTGAAGCGATGGCACTTCTCTTGCTATCTGGTGAATTAGGATTGTTAACTCCGTTACCGATAATGTATTGATGGAAAATATCCAAGAACTCATTACTGTCGATCATATCTGAGTGTTGGGCTTTGTTACCGGTTAAAGTAATTAGTGTGTAATGTTTGATATGACCCTCATAGATATACTTACCGGCATCAACGCTTCCTAGTGGTACGATTCCATCATCAGAATACAACTGAGTTCCGGCAATTGAGTAATAGGTCATGTTGCCTGGAATGTTATCACGTTTGCTGATGAGGTCATTGAGCATCTGTGTATGATTGGAAGTGTTTTTCTCTTCAAAATTATACGGTGTTCCAACGGTTAGAAGCTGATCAATATTCATATTATCATCGTTGAAATCATTCTCTAAGAACATGGTCCAGATCAAGCCACCGTTGGAATGGCCGAAGCCGTTGAATACACTGAAACGATAACGTTTTTTTATAGCATTGAAGGCTATATTGAACCAACGGGCTTGTTTCTTGATGTTCTCATAGCCGTCGGAATTATTTTCAAAGCCGACGACGAAAACAGGTTGGGGATCGTTGGCTCGAATTTTACCGGTGTAGGTCAAAGAATCATCTGTATGGACGGTAATCTTCATCAGACTGTGATGTTCGCCGTATTTGTTGTTTATTGTGCTGACTAGGTTATCGAAACGATTGGCTGAGGCACTACTACCAGGAATCATGATGATAGGTGTCATGGGTGAATTGTATCTTCCAGCTAAGGTTGTAACATTTTTTTGCGTCCAGATATACGAGGGGATGCCGAGGATAATAAAGAAAACTAACATCATAAAGAGATATTTGAAGTTTTTATTCTTGGTTAATCTATGCATTCAAGCCACCTTCTTCAATACTCAAATTATCATATCCTTTGATCTTGATAGCCATTTTTACGAAGGGAATATAGATCAAGGTAGAAATTATGATTGCGATAATTGAGAATATTAGAGCCTGCCAGCTACCGTTTGTACCAATGAAGGCAATTAGTGGTCCTGGTGTTCCAATTGGCACAGGATAGACGCTAGGCGGCATTAAATGCAATTGAATCGCTAAGGCAGCCATAGCCATATCGGCTACAGGAGCCAGGATATATGGGATAAAGAAAATAACGTTGAAGAAGACCGGTATGCCGGCCATCAGAGCACTACCGATATTAAAGAGACTGGGGAAGATAGCCAATTTAGCAACGGTTTGATAGTCATTATCTTTACCGATGATCAAGATAGCAATGATTAGTCCCAAAGTAGCTCCGGTACCACCAAAGGTAGCGAAAGCATGGTAGAGTGAGGAACTGGTAAACGGATTAGGGGCATTCCAAGCGGTATGTTTATCTAAAGCATAATAGAGATTGATATTGGAAAGAACATCCATTTTTTCGGTTCCATTTGGTGAGTAGGTACCAGACCAACCGAAGAATGACATTACCAAAGTGTAGATAGAGAAGATAAAAGTCTTTATTAATTGTGATAAAGGGCTTTTAGAATTGTATTCAGAGGCTAGAGCATTGATATAATTTCCAGGTGCTTCAGCGTAATAAGTAACATTGACTAAGATACTGAAGACCATCGCCAATAGTAAACAAATTATGATTGGTTTTGCGGAAATAAAAGAACGTTCAGTAACGCTGGATACGCCGAAATGTGTAACGTGGTCAGGAATAGGTCGACTTGTTTTTTTAAAAATCCAACCGACAAATATTCCTAGGAAAAATGCAAATAGAAGACCACGTAAGCCCAAAATTTGTGGATGAAACGATACTGCTTGGACTTTGGAGTAAGTGTAATCAATGATTAACAAAGAGCTCATTGCAGTGATACCGGCCAATTGATCGTCCCGATTGAAATGTTTAGCGGTATATTTGGCTGCACCGAAAACGGCAATAACTGAGACCCATCCCAAAGATAGGTTGTAGAGGACTGTAGCAATGTTATCGATTTGGAGATAAATAAAGTCATTACTTAGGTTGGGAAAGACATCGGTTAAGAATCCTTCCTTACCAATAATGACCGTTTGAATTACTTTAATGAAACTACCGAAGAGAGCAAAGGGAAAAATCAGTAGTAATGTACGTTGAATAATACGGTAGATGAGTAGTTTTTGAATTTTGAGAGTTCCCAGAATTAATTTCTCTTCAAATTTGTTGTTAAATTTTGTTTTCATGAAAGCACCACATCAGCTTTTTATAGATTTCAGGAAAAGTATACCGCAAATAAAAAAAGCCGCCATCATAGCGACCTCTTTTTATACAAATAGTGTATGTAATAAATTGGTAAACCTAATAAGGTGATTCCAATTCCCATCATAGCTAGACCAGTTTGACGGAACAAAGTGGAAATAATGATATAAGCTCCACCTGCTAAGGCAATGATTGGTGGAATAGGATAAAAATTGATCTTATAAGGACGTACCAGTTCGGGTTCTTTCTTTCTTAAGATGAAGACACCAATGAACATCATCATTGAGAAGATCCACATAACGAAAACTAACATATCGGTTAAATAATCAAAACTGCCCATAAAGATCATGATGACTGCAATAACGGTTTGTACTAAGCCAGCGTTTGCAGGAACACGAGTATTCTTAGTTAATTTACCGAAGAATTTGGAAAAGACAATGTCGTCGTCAGTTCCTAAAACGTAAGGTACACGTGCACCGGTCATAGTATAACCGTTAACTGATCCGAAAACAGAAATCAGAATACCAATTGTAACGATTTTTCCACCGATCTCACCGAAAATATGAACGGCAGATTCAGATGCGGCATTTTGATTTCCAGGAATCAAGTTGAATGGCAATTCTTTAATGAATACGAAACTAATTAGAACGTAAATTAGAGTAATGGCGAAGAGTCCAACAATGATTGATTTAGCAAGATCCTTTTCGGGACGCTTCATTTCACCAGCCAAACTACCAACATTCATCCAGCCATCAAAAGCAAACATGGTTGCTAGTAGTCCGCCACCCAGCGAAGACCAGAAACTAGCATGATTACCAGAAGTGATTGGAAAGAGTGAAATAGGATTAGTTGAAGGTGTAAAAATCCCAACGACGATAATTAAAACGATCGGAATCAATTTAGCAATCAAAGAGACGGTCTGTATCGTCCCACCGACTTTGGCACCTAATAAGTTAACGACGTAGAGGAAGACAGCTAATGAAATGGCAATTGGTATTTGCCAAACAGAAGAAATGTTACAAAGGTTCATAACTTGTGTAGCAAAAATAATTGATAGAGCTGAGATTCCCGCTGGGTAATAGATAACTGACTGTGCCCAGGCTAGTAGAAAAGCAGGAACTTTTCCGTAAATATATTCGATGTATTTATAAATACCACCAGCGACTGGAATGGCTGAGGCTAATTCGGCAATGGTCAAACCAGCGTTGATCGTAATGAAACCGGCAAGTAACCATACAAAGATGGTCAAACTAGGACTACCGGTGGCTGCAGTTACACTGGAGATCTTGAAGAAGACTCCACCACCGATAACGAGCCCCATTACCGTTGATAGTGCTGAGAAGAAACCGAGATCTCTTTTCAGACTGAATTTATCTGTTTCCTTGTTCATGAAAAAAAACTACCCCCTCAAATGGCTTAAATTGCAATTATATACCATATTGATATAATTCTGGTACTTTTTTAGTAGTAATTGCGCTTACATATAAGTAGAATTAAGGCGAGGTGATTTTATGATAAATTTAGGAATAATTGGAACAAATTGGATTACAGAACAATTTGTTAATGCAACAGATGAAACAAAGAGCTTTTCATTAACGCATGTCTATTCAAGAACTGAAGAAAAAGCTGACAAGTTTATTGAAGACCTCCAAAAGAAGAATATTAATATCAGTACCGATCTAGAAGAATTTTTCAGTAGCGACGATTTTGATACTGTTTATATTGCTTCGCCTAATGGATTACATTTCCAACAAGCTAAATTAGCACTGGAACATGGCAAAAACGTTATTGTGGAAAAACCAAGTACTTCAACAGTTAGAGAGTTTACTATTTTGGACGATCTAGCTCATGAAAAAGGACTCTTTTTGTTTGAGGCTGCTCGTCACATTCACGAACCAATTTTCAAAAAGATTCAAAATTATGTTGAAGAAAATCGTGCTGAATTGAGTGGGGCAACACTTTCTTACATGAAATATTCGAGCCGTTATGACGACTTCAAAGCTGGTAAGTTGCCTAACATCTTTAACCCTAAGTTTTCTGGTGGGGCTTTGTATGACTTAGGAGTCTACACAGTTTATGACGCCGTTGTATTATTTGGACAACCCGAGTCTGTCAGTTATGTGGCTGAAATACTTTCATCTGGAATTGATGGTAGTGGTAGTTTGACTTTGAAGTATCCTGAATTTGACGTCAATATTTTAGTTGGTAAGACTAAGAATTCATATGCAAATTCAGAAATTTATTTCGACAGAAAAACTTTGTTGATGGACAGTGGTGGCGACATCACACACGTTCAACTTGCCGACGACAATAAGAATATTACAACTATTCCAACTGTTAAGAGTGAAAATCCCATGGACTCTGAAGCAAAAGAATTTGCACGAATTATGACTGAAAATGATCAAGAAACTTATGAAAATCTCTTGAAGTACGCTAGAATTGTAAATAGAATTCTAGAACAAGCTAGAACAAGTGCAGGACTTGTTTTTGGAGCAGATGAGGATAAGTAAAGTGGAAATACCAAAATTATATCAAGATTATTTTAAGCAAAATCAATTTAGTGCTTTAACAAAGATTCAAGAAGCAGTCTATTTACCTTTTAAAGAGGGCAGAGATTTTGTCGCTATGGCACCAACTGGTTCCGGTAAGACTTTAGGGTTTGTGATGCCAATGTTGGAAACCTTAGTACCCAAGGATGGCTTACAAGTATTGATCTTAGAACCTTCACAGGAATTGGCTATGCAAGTTAGGGATGTCATTCAACCTTTAGCTAAATTAGTTGATTGCAAAGTTCAAGCAGTCACTGGTGGTGCTAATCCCCAACGTCAATTGAAGAAATTGAAGGAAAAACCTGAAATTATTGTGGCTACGTTAGGGCGTTTAAATGAATTGACTCAGGCCCGTAAGGTGAAATTGGGTAAGATCAACACTGTTATTGTTGATGAAGCCGATGAGATGTTGAATGAATCGAAGTTGGAAACGGTTCGTGAGACAATTGCTCAGATGCCAGCCGATGTTCAGATGACTTTCTTCTCAGCCACTGGTAATGAGACCTTCAAAGATATGCATAAGTGGTTTGGACAGGACTTTGAGATTATTGATCAACGCCACGATACTAGTTACACCGCTGGAATTAAGCATTACTTTATTGATGCTAATAGTGAATTTATCAAGAATGCTTTAGTGCGTGAGTTGGCACACAATAAGAAGTTTTTGGGAATCGTCTTTTTCAATAATTCTCGTTCACTACACAAAGCAATCAGTGATTTGAATCATAATAAGACTAACTTTGTGGCTTTGGACAGTAAGATGTCGTCACAACAACGTAAGTCAGCGATTCAACTCTTTTCAACTAAGAAAGTTAATTTGTTGTTAACAACTGATGTGGCCGCTCGTGGGATGGATATTGATAATATCACGACAATTGTTAACTACATGGTTCCAAGGGATGAGAGCGAGTACGTTCATCGTGCTGGAAGAACTGGAAGAATGGGTAAGAGCGGTATCGTGCTTACCTTTGGTAACAGTCATGATTTGAAGAATATGCGTGATTTCACTGATATTGAGATAAACAAAGCTTATCTTAAGAGTGATGGAACACTTTCGAATAAGCCTGTTACTCGTAAGAAACCAGTTAGTCATAAAGACAAGCCTAAGGCTAAGAAACGTTTACGTGATCAAAAGAATAAGGGTAAGCGTCGTAGTAGTAAATAAAGAAACAAAAAAGCTGATTTGGCTAAAACATGGCCAATCAGCTTTTTGTTTCAATTTTTCCAGTGTTGAATAATTGCGTATATGAGATATAATTTTCTTATAGCTGTTTTTTATTGGCTATAAGATCTTGGTCCCTTGGCCCAGTTGGATAGAGCAACTGCCTCCTAAGCAGTAGGTCCCCGGTTCGATTCCGGGAGGGATCATTAGAAAAAATGTTAAAAAGCACTAGAATTTTTATTTTCTAGGAGTAATTTATGAGAGAAATTAAATGTAGCGATACTTTATCCATCAGTAATCATCGAGTTTTTTCATCAGATTTGAATGAACATGAGACAGTATTTGGTGGAAGAACGTTAACGACAATTGACGATAATTCTTCGATTTCAGCTTCGCGAGTTGCTCGAATTGAAACAGTGACTGCTTCGATTGATCAAGTTAATTTTATTTTACCGTTCAAGCTTCAAGACTCAATGTGTACGGAATCCTATGTTACGGGAGTAGGCAGTCGATCAATTGAAGTTTTTACTAAAATTATTGGTGAGCATTTGAAGACAGGAAAACGTTTCTTAGGATTAACTTGTTTTTCAACTTTCGTTGTAACAGACAAGGATATTGTTCTACCACAGATTGTTCCAGACAATGATGAAGCTAAGTATGTTTGTAATGGTTATCATCAACGTCAAGATGAACGTTTAAAGAAGTTATTGGAACAAGAAAAATTCAATAAAAATATCAGTTTGCAATTCCCATGGCAAATCAAAAAAGACGCAGAATAATATCTACGTCTTTTTTCATGCTCTGGAAACGATTTGGTTTAGTTTTAAATTTATCAGTAAAGCACCTAAAGCAAAGATAGCACCACCGAAGCCAACTTGTGTAAGACCAAAGTTACCAACGATCAATGATCCGACGGCTGACCCTAACGATATTCCCAAATTGGAGGCAATAGGATTTAAAGATGAGGCTAGAGCAACTGCTTGGGGATATGATTCTTCAGCAATATTTAAGAAGTGTATTTGAATGGGTGCATTAATTAGGTACATAACAACACCGACAATAAGTAGATTGATTAACCCCAAATATTTGTTGTGAATCAAAAACGGTACAGCTAAAAGGATGAAGATTTCAACCGTGTAAACTTTAGGCATGAATTTGAGACCACCGTGTTCAGAAATTCGTCCTGATAGTTGATTGCTTACTAGTGAGGCAAATCCAAAGACGGCTAAAAAGATGCTTAGACTGGTTTTGGAAAATCCCAGTGTGCCATAAAGTGGTTGAAGATAAGTGTAAATGACATAGATAGCCGCAATGGCGAAGAATGGCAGAAAGAACCCTGTATAAATACGAGGATCTTTGATCAATTTGAATTGACTCTTCAGTGGGCTATTGATTTGTTCAAATTCTCTTGGCAAAGATAACATCAACAGAACAAGCGTTATAACGCTGACTAGAGATATGATGAAAAAAGTCATGCGCCAGTCAAAAACAGTACTGATAGCGGTACTAAATGGAACCCCGAAGACAGAAGCAATACTGAAACCAGAAAAGATCCAGGAAACGACGGTTCCTTGTTTCGACCTTGGAGCGATAACATTAGAAAAGGTCATTGACAGTGAAATAATTGCACCAGCTACCGAGGCCGCAATGACACGGGAAATAATTAAGACAGTATAATTACTGGCAAACCCACTCAGGGTATTACCCAGAATAAAGACAACTGTCAAACCTATCAGAGTATAGTAACGATTAAAGTTACCGAGTAAAGATGTGATAATCGGTGTACTGATGGCATAGATTAGACCGTAAGCTGTGATTAATAAACCAACATTTGCAATGGAAACATGATAAGTTTTGGAAATATTGGAAAGAACGCCCATGACTAAAAATTCGTTATTACCGAGAACGAATGACAGTAATACTAAAATGGTAGTTTGAAACTTATAATTGTGCATAATTTGCTCCTCTTTTAGACAAAGAAAAAAGAATCACGAGGATTCTTTACTCAGTCTCCGTAGTTAAGATTGCTTCTCTCAAGTTTTGAAACTCTTTACTTGAGAATGATTCATTTAAGGATTGATCAACTACTTCAGAGGCTTCTTTAAAATGTTTGATACCAGATTCAGTAATTTTTAGGCAAACTTCTTTTTGATTTTTATCGCTATGATAACGAATGATAGGTTTGCAGTCCTTGTTTTCTAGACGAACAGCCATCCGCGAAACGGCGGCAGAACTCAATTTTAGTGAGTCTTTAATTTCTAGCAAGCTAGCTTTGGATTCATATTGGTCATAAAGATAGTGTAAGAAACTAAATTCAGCAGGAGATAAGTCATATTTAATTAATACTTTTTCAAGGTTTACTTGAACATCATTTTCAAAGTGTTTCATATTCAACCAAGTACAAAGGTTTGAAGTATGATTCATATTTACCACCTCCTATTTTAGATTGTTGCGTAATTGCAGTTGTAGTGTTTAATTGCCGTCCTCCACAAAAATTGGGAATGCTGTTGGAACGTTATGGGCGCGATTTGAAACTAATTATTTTCCACTTCGTGCAAAATAATGGATTTCCAAAGTCGGCCTCATTGTAAATGGCGAAGCCATTAACAATGATTTCATAGCTGAACGCATTTCCAATTTTTGCTCCGGACTAGTATCCGGTTCTATTTTTGGGGGACTTTAAGATATCAGATGGTAAGAATGGTATTCACTAAAAATGAGATACATCCATGTATTTCACTAATAAACATCTTTTTCACTTAATCCAGACCTCATAATCCTTATCTGACCATATGAAGTTAGAGAATATTCGAATAACGCAATGTTGTAATAATAGAATCAGAAATATAGTTGGTAGTAGAAAATTATTAGCTTCAAGCCGTGTCCACCACGTTCCAGTGGCCGACAGATTTTCTACTACCAACGGCATCTTTAACGTATATAAGTTGATATTATCTATACCTGAATTTAAGAATCAACGTTTATGTATTATGAAACAAATCAATTGTTTGCGCAAGAAAATATTTTTATTAATGAATTGTTTGATAAATCCTTGATGATGACTTTTTGCTATACTAATCGTAAATAAAAAAATAGTTGAGGGGATATAAATGAGTTTTTATTCGTATCAGTATTTGGTGGAACACAATAATGAACCGAATTTCTTGTTTATTATAGGAATTCTAGTACTAGCGACGGCTATTTTTGTAACTAGTTACTTGTATTTTAAAAATCGATCTGACAATAAATATCGAGATCTGTTGATTATTTTTGGACTTGGAATCTTTTTATTTATCGGTATCAATTACAACAATTATGAACAACAGTTGGATATCAATAATAAGACTAATCAGACTTTAAGTTTGATGGAATCGGTTGCTAAGGATAAGAAGGTTTCCAAGAATAAACTGTACTCGAACAGTTCTAGTTTGACTGAAGGAATGTTGATCAAGGCGGGCAAAGATATTTATCGGGTCAGTTTTGATAATAATTTGAGCAGTTATACGCTTTCGAAGGCTAATATAATCAGCTCACAAAAAATACAATTGGTTAAAAAATAGGTGACATAATGGTATTACAATACGGTGATTTAACTTTAAAATTTATTATAGGTTTCTTATTCATGGTCTTGCAGATCAATCTGTTTGGACGAGGTAACATTGCGCCTACTAGTGCAATCGATCAACTTCAAAACTATGTTCTTGGTGGTATCGTTGGTGGGATGATCTACAACGCTAGTATTACGATTCTACAATTCACTTTGGTTTTATTGATATGGACTTTAGTTGTCTTTATCGCTAAATTTCTAACTAATCACAATAACTTTTTCAAAAAGGTTATCGAAGGAACGCCACAGATAATTGTTAAGAATGGACATATTGATGTTAATTTGGCTTTGAAGAATGGTTTGTCGGCTAATGATCTATCTTTTAAATTGCGCCAAGCGGGCGTTTTAGATGTCAGAAATGTTAAACGAGCTGTATTTGAACGTAACGGTCAGTTAACGATTATTTTGAAGGATGAAGATAGTTTCAAATATCCTCTGATTTTGGATGGCAAGCTTGATATGGATGAATTATCAACATCAGGTAAAGATGAAGCTTGGGTCGAAGAGGAATTAAAGAAGCGTCAACTCGAAATTTCTGAAGTATATATGGCTAATTACATCAACGGTGAGTTAGTTATTTATAAATATTAATTTTTTAGGTTAGCCAAAAATCCATTTTCATAAAGCCTCAACTGTATTAGAATGAAATTGTAATAACTTTTGGTGGTGATAATAATATGGCAGGTGGTTCTAGGGTTTTCGCACTAATCATGCTAATTTTTTATGCAATTTTATTGTATTTTGTCTTCGCTGATAAAAATATGATAGCTATGTATATGATGGCTATCGGTATGTTTGTTGAGGCTTTAGTAAATTGCGTTTGTACGTTTCGATCAAAAACTAAATAGGGTGGCGATTATGAATGTCAGAAACAAAAGTTTACAATGATTATTTCTTTGATGAACCAGTATTTGATTTGCACGATGGAGGTTATGTACCACTAGAAAAAGTGGATATGCCTGATCATCCATTGAATATCCCAGCTGCTTTGAAACCAGACAAGGTAGAGGGTAACGATGTTTATTACACAATCACAGCACAAGAGGGTGAAACTCAAATTTTGCCTGGTGCTAAGACTAAGACATGGGGTTACAACACTTCATTATTGGGCCAAACGATTGTTTTGAAGCAAGGAGTTCACTACCATGTGCATCTTGTTAATAAATTACCAGAAGTTACTACTTTCCATTGGCATGGACTAAATGTTACAGGACCTATCGTTGATGGTGGTCCCCATGCTCCAGTTTATCCAGGTGGCAGTCGTGATATTGACTTTACACTAGATCAACCTGCACAAACTGATTGGATTCACCCACATCCATGTCCTAACACAGCTCGTCAGGTTTGGAATGGATTAGCTGCAGCTGTTGTTGTAACAGATGCCCAGGAAGCCAAATTACCATTCCCACGCAATTATGGTGTGGATGATATTCCAATTATTTTACAAGATAGAAGTTATCATGATAATCAATTGGATTATAAGAAAGATTACGATATCGATGGTACTTTAGGTAAATATGCTTTAGTTAACGGCACAATCAATGGTGTCTTTGATGTTACAACTCAAAGAGTTCGTTTAAGAATTTTAAATGGTTCCGATCGTCGTGAATGGCGTCTTCATTTTGACGATAATCATGAATTTACTCAAATTGCTTCTGATGGTGGTACTTTGCCAGAGCCAGTTGAGTTAACTAAGTTGATGTTAACTTGTGCTGAACGTGCTGAAGTTATTGTTAACTTTGGTGACAAGAATCCTGGTGATGTGGTTACTTTGATGAGTGATGACATGCCAATTATGAAATTTAAGATTGGCCAATATGCTCCAGATGATACCAAACTTCCCGAACATCTCACAACAATCAATGCTCCAGAAGTAACACCTGGTTTACCTATCACTCGTACCGTTATGTCAGGTATGGATGATCAAGTTAGACTTGATGGCAAACTCTTTGATATGCAAAGAATCGACCGTCGTCAAAAAATTGGTGACACCGTCCTATGGGATGTTGTTAATACTAACGATATGGATGCTGGTATGATTCATCCGTTCCACATGCATGGCTGTCAATTCTTAGTTATCAGTCGTAATGGTAAGGCACCATATCCTAATGAACATGGTTGGAAGGATACTGTTGGTGTCAATGCTGGTGAAACAGTTAGAATTGCTGTACAGTTCACTAAATTTGGTGTCTACATGTATCACTGTCATATCCTTGAACACGAGGATACAGGGATGATGGCTCAAATTGAGGCTTATGATCCAGATCATGAACATAAGTATCATCTATTAAGTATGGATGAAATGAATCACCCAATGAATAAATAAGGATACTTGCTAAAGTTTGGTTAGATTGGAGAATATATTTAAATTCCCGTCCTCCGCAAAAAATGGGAATGCTGTTGGAACGCTATGGGCGCGATTTGAAACTAATTATTTTCCACTTCGTGCAAAATAATGGATTTCCAAAGTCGGCCTCATTGTAAATGGCAAAGCCATTAACAATGATCTCATAGCTGAACGCATTCCCAATTTTTGCTCCGGACTAAAGAGTACTTCTATTGTGCAATTACAATGAATTACTTAATCCAGTATCCTTTCTATTTCTAAAAATCACTTTTAAATCGAAAGAAGCATCCATATAACCAGGTACATTGGTTGATATGGATGCTTCTTCTTTTATTATTAACAATTCTAAATTGTGAAAAACCAAAAACACCTTTCAAATTTGTCTAATAATATTAAAACCATGAATCTAGTCGGTAGTAAAAAATCTGTGGGCCCTCAGTGGTGCCATTCTACTTAGCTTGCGTAGCAAGGTTAGTAGAAGACCGGACTTGGAGATCCATGATTTTTCACAGAGTGAAAAATTATTAGCTTCAAGCCGTGTCCACCACGTTCCAGTGGCCCACAGATTTTTTGCGGACGGCGGCATATTTCAACTACATCAGTTAGTATTAACGACTACAACCAAACTTAAATAAGTTTTATTGACAACGTTTTCAGTCTAATTTAAACTAATTCTTAGTAATCAGGCTGTTAAGAAAGCAATACCAATTACAAAGTTGGTATTGCTTTTTATTTTGGGGGATAAAAGATTGGAAGATAATAGTTTCAAAAAACGTTTAGGTTATTTAATTTTTGCGATTGTACTGGATGCTTTCGCGAATGCATTGATGATTGACAGTAATATGGGAAGTGCGGTGTGGACGGCTTCAGCGGTCAATATTTCTACTCTGCTGCATACTAGTTACGGAACGACATTGTTTATCTATGCCGTAATCGTCACGATTGTTAATCAATTATTAATAGGAAAGTTTGATAGTCATATCTTTATTTCCAATTTATTATTCTCATTACCATTTAGTTATTTAGTGGGATTTTTCAGTGATATTTTAAATCCACTCAATTTAAATTATTTGCCAATCTATTCACGCTTTTTAGTTGATCTATTAGGATTAATTTTCGTTTCAATGGGAACTTCAATTTATCAAAGATGTAATCTAATTCAACATCCTAATGATGAAATGGCTTATCTTTTGCGATTCAAATATTTACATGGTTCGGCTGGTTGGGGCCAGTTGGTCAGCTATACACCACCAGTGATCATCATGATAATTTGTTTCGCGGTAACCGGTCACATTTTGTCTGTTGGAATCGGAACCATTTTGGCAATGTTCTGCCAAGGAATTATTATTGGTATTTCGGATAAAATCGTTGTCCCATCGCTGAAACATCACTATTCTTTTTAACTGGTATTTAAGAAATTATATTAATTATTAAAAAAAGAGTTAAGATTCTCAATTTATACTATTGCGGTCAGGCCGAACATGGTTTACTATGACATATAGGGACTACCAGATTTAAAAACAACTGATTCCTTCCCGACGGTGAGATTAATTTCTCACTATTTTTTTGTCTTGAAAATAGGGAAATTGGCTCAGTAATGAAATTTATTGGTTCTTAAAAAGTTTGGTTAAAATACATATTAACGAAGTAACTGTAGTTCACTGTCTTGCTATCTAATATTTAAAAACATACAAACAATAGAAGTACTCTTTAGTCCGGAGCAAGAATTGGGAATGCGTTCAGCTGTGAGATCATTGTTAATGGCTTTGCCATTTACAATGAGGCCGAGTTCGAAGATCCATTATTTTGCACGAAGTGTAAAATAATTAGCTCCGAATCGCGCCCATAGCGTTCCAACCGCGTTCCCAATTCTTGTGGAGGACGGCAATCTCCACTATAAAAAATAAATAGCACCCATTCAAATTTTCCCCAGAATCGGAGGAAATCTGAATGGATGCTATTTTTAATTATTCAGTTTTATCAAAATCATATGTGACATTTTCAATGGTCATTTTATTACGACCGGCATTTTTAGACTTGTAAAGATAACTGTCAACTCGGTTGAACAAATCAGCGAAGCCACTATCAGTTGGCTTTAATTCTGAAATACCAAAAGATACACTGACATTTAGTCGCATGCCATTAAAGAATAATGGTGAATGAAGTAAGGTGTTTCTTAAATCGGTAATAATGGGTTTGCATTCTTCGGCGGTTTTACCACGAAAGACGATGATAAACTCCTCACCACCAAAACGAAAAATTTGTCCGTGTGTTTTCTTCAAGTATAATTCACGATCCATTGTATGGGCAACGTGACGTAAAACTTCATCACCAGTTGAGTGGCCGTATTTATCATTAAAAAGTTTAAAATGGTCGATATCAAACATGGCCATGCTTAGAGGAACATCATCTTCATGTGAATACTGTTTATAGATCTCTTTGGAATTCTTATCTAAACTGGAACGATTTCTTATTCCAGTTAATTCGTCATAATTAACGACTTTCTTTAAAGTATCATACCCATTCAAAGTTAATTGCATCTTATGTTCACAATACCTGATAATGGCCATGTAAATAACGAAGACTATTAACATATTGAAAATATTATAAAATGGAAAACTGTGATCGACCCAGAGTAATATCCACCATGCAGCTCCGTATAGGATTTGTAAGGTGAGATATTTGATTGTACTATCTTTTAGACTGTCAGTTTGCCAATAGATATAAATGATGATAGCTACCAAGAAAATGTATGAGATAAGAAAATAGGGCCATCTACTGCTACCTAAGCGTTGAATATTTGCGGATTGGTGATATGCAAAAGGCATTAGTAAATTAATAAGCAAAATTATTTTATTTCGTAGAAGATACATAGCATATAACAGGATAGTTAGTTGAGCGTTGGCGTATAACCAACCGTTGTTGACCGATCCATTGTTTAATACTAGGAAAGTCTTTTGAAGGATGATCATGCTACCTGCCAAAACAGCACCTTCAGCTAAATGAACTGGCAGTTTAAAATAAATAGGGGACTTATCGTCAATTCTTCTTTCCAAACCATAAGCAATAATAGTAATAACGGTAATTAGACCGATAGTAACTAAGGTGATAATGGTTGAAGTGAGATTCACGTATTTAGTGGTGATCTCGTTTAGGATATTCAAAATTACCTCCTCCATTCGGTGATTCATAAAATTGGTGCCTATGGGATTATGTTGTAGTAATATAAAGTATTTAATGATTGATTACTTTTGAGTAATGTTATGTATCAGTATACACGTATTTATTTATAATTTTATAGGTTTATAATGATGGGTGAAACGATAGATATTTTTTAAAGTTATGCTTCATTATTCGTTTTCTAATATAAATTTTACTCAAATTTTGAGAGGGGAAAATCAAATGAAAGTAGTAGTTGTAGGATGTACTCACGCAGGGACTGCGGCCGTAGAACAAATTCTTCAGGAACATCCAGATACAGAAGTTACAGTTTATGAACGTGACGATAATATCTCATTTTTATCTTGTGGAATTGCCTTGTACCTAGGCGGTAAAGTAAAACGTTTGGAAGATATGTTTTACGCTAGCCCCAAGGATCTAGAAAAATTAGGTGCTACAATCAAAATGAAGCATGATGTCTTGAAGATTGATTCTGAAAACAAGACTTTGATGTGCGAAAATATGGAGACTCACGAAATAATTAATGATACTTATGACAAATTAATTATGACAACTGGCTCAACTGTAGTAGTGCCACCTATTATGGGAATTTCGGATTCAAGAATTTTGATGTGTAAGAGTTATGCACAAGCAATTCATGATACTGCAAAAGACTACAAACATATCGCCATTGTTGGTGGTGGTTATATTGGGGTAGAGTTGGCTGAAAGTTACGCTAATACAAACCATCAAGTAACTTTGATTCAATCAAGAGATCAAGTCTTGAACCACTACATTGATCCTGACATGTCTGAAAAAGTTGTTGATTTGTTAAGAGAACATGGTGTTGACGTTTATTTGAATGAAAATGTTAACGGCTTTAATCGTGATGACGATGACAATGTTGTTATTGAAACAACTAAAGAAGATCACAAGGCTGATTTAGTTATCGTCTGCACAGGTTTTGTCGCTAATACAGGTTTATTGCGTGGACAAGTGGATATGGATCGTCGTGGTGCCATTATTATTAATGAATATACCCAAACTTCAAATCCTGATATTTATGCTGCAGGGGATGCATGTACAGTTTACTTTAATCCAACACATGAACATGCTTATATGCCACTAGCAACTAATGCAATCAGACAAGGTGCTTTGGCTGGTATTAATGTTTTTGGAAATATTCAAAAGTATATGGGTACACAAGCTACTTCGGCTATGGAATTATTTGGATACACAGTTGCTTCAACCGGATTGACATTAGGACATGCGTTAGAACATGGAATGAACGCGGATGTTGTTGAATACCACGACTACTATCGTCCAGCTTATATGCCAACGACAGCGATGTTAACGATCAGACTAGTTTATGATAAGGACACACGTTTGATTCTTGGTGGACAATTGTTCAGTAAACATGAAGTTGCTCAGTCAGCTGATACTTTGTCAGTATGTATTCAAAATAAGAATACGATTGATGATTTGGCTTTCATGGATATGTTGTTCCAACCAAATTACGATAATCCATTTAACTACTTGAATTTGGTTGCTCAAATGGCTGTCGCTAAAGAACGTCAAGAAAAATAAAATTTTGTATAAAGTAAAAAGGGGATGCTTTGAGTTTTAGCATCTCCTTTTTTTGTTTGGATTTTATTTTTTTAATAACCATGGTTCTATGCGGAATAGTGGAAACGAGCTCCACAGGCCAATTTCTTCCGGTTTGCTACAGTGTCAAAATCGCCCGCCAAGTGCGCGTGCAATTCTGACACTTAGGCAAATCCTCGGAAATTCCCGGGCCTGTTTCGCTCTCTAAAATACGTCATCGTCTGCTTTTAATTTTAACAATCTTGGCTTTCCGTAATAGTATCCTTGACGTAGGTCGATTCCTAATTTGTCTGCTAGGGCATCGTCTTTGTCGTCTTCTATTCCTTCAAGGATAAAACGGATATTTTGTTTTTTGCAGATATCGCGCCAATAAATCACTTTACTCTCAATGTCAGGATCGCGTAATTTCTCTCCAAAATTTTGAATGGCAAATTTGATTTCGGCGGCTAGTGGGATCATGTCTTTGATCTGATCCATTTGGTTTGTTCCGGTACCACAGTCATCAAGGCTGAAGTCCATGCCATAGTCGATAAATTCTTTAATTAAGGAAATGTATTCTTCGTTGCTCCAATTTTGATTAGGCGTATCTTCGGTTAGTTCTACTACTAATCTTAAGGGACGGAGGATTCTTTGTGCTTCAATGATGGCATCTCGTACTTCTTCGTCCATTAGTTGGTTACGGTTAATATTTACTGAAACGGAACCAATCTTTAATGATAGTAATTTCGTTGTTTCAACTAAGACTTGAGCCATAAGGTGAGAAGGGACATCGGAAAAGTTTGCTGGTGGACGCCATCCTTCGGGCTTTTTTTCCTTCATTAATAACTCATAACCAATTAATGAGTTATTCACCTTATCAAGTTGGGGTTGAATAAAATATCTGTACATAACAAACTCCTTTGTTAGTTCTAATCGATTCTTGATTTATTATTTCTTAACTTGGAATAAATGCACCGAACCAATAATACTACAAGCTTAATCTCATGTCATGATGAAGGATCCCGGCTTCTTCGTATTGTTCACCGACAACCTTAAATCCTAATTGTGTATAAAAAGCTTGAGCGTGATCTTGGGCACCTAAAATAATGTAATTAAAATTGTGTTGTTTAGCATAGTTAAAAATGTATTCTAAGAGATCTGACCCTAAATGTTGGTGACGAAAACTTTTAAGTACGGCGACTCTTTGAATGTGGATTCCATTATCTGAAGTGACTTGGAATCTGGCAGTAGCTGCGGCTTTGTTGTTACTGTAAAGAACAAAATAAGTACATTTGTCTTCATCAGCATCTATTTCGATTTCAGCTGGAACATTCTGTTCATCTACGAATACTTTGGTTCGAATGTTGACACTGTCTTGATAGATATCAGAATTTATATCATTGGAAGATTTGATTTTGTTCATTATTTACCACCGCTTTTAAAAAAGTCAATACACTTGTTATTATATTACAAATAATCAACTGTGCATTGTCGATATTTGAAATTTAAAAAGTCCATTTATAACATATGAAAATTTAAATAGATTGATATAATGTAACTAGGTGTTTGTATAAGCTTTAATGAGCAGAGAGAATAATTTATTGGGTACTGTAGAGGAGGAACCGACTGTTGAAAGTAATCGTTGTCGGATGTACACATGCTGGAACAGCTGCAGTGGAACAAATATTAAAAAAACATCCAGATACGGAAGTTACCGTATATGAACGTGATGATAATATTGCATTCCTATCATGTGGGATAGCATTGTATTTAGGAAGAATCGTCAATCGACTAGAAGACATGTTTTATGCTGATCCAACCACGCTTGAAGGTTATGGCGCTAAGGTTCATATGAAACATAACGTTATTAAGATTGATTCAAAGAATAAGAAAATTATTGTTCAGGACTTAAACACAGAAGAAATTTTTGAAGACAGTTATGATAAATTGATCATGACAACTGGTTCAGAAGTTGGCGTTCCACCAATTGGCGGAATGGACAACCCACGTGTTTTATTATGTAAGAGTTATGACCAAGCCAAAAAGATTTATGAGTCTGCTTTAAACTATCCTAGCATTGCCATTGTTGGTGCTGGATATGTGGGAGTAGAATTGGCCGAAAGTTATGCTAATACCGTTCACGAAGTAACCTTGATTCAATCAAGAGAACAAATTCTCAATAATTATGTTGATGAGCCACTATCACAGACTATCATTGAAAAGCTTAAAGAACACGATGTAAAAGTTGCACTTGGTGAACGTGTTGCGGAAATTGAAGATGGCGATCAGTTAACTATTAAAACTAAAGCTGGTCACGCTTATAAGGCTGATTTGGTTATTGTATGTACTGGCTTTTTCGCTAATACTGATTTGCTACGTGGTCAAGTTCAAATGGACGGTTATGGAGCCATTTTAGTTAATGATTACATGCAAACTTCAGATCCTGATATTTTTGCTGCCGGTGATTCTTGTGCAGTTAAATTCAATCCAACTGGTGAGATGAAGTATATCCCATTAGCTTCTAGTGCTGTTCGTCAGGGAACTTTGGCCGGATTGAATGTCTTTGGCAATGTTCGTAAGTATATGGGAACACAGGCTACCACAGCCATGGCATTATTCGGTTACACTTTAGCTGAAACAGGATTGACTTTAAAGAAAGCTTTGGCAAACGGATTAAATGCTGATTGTGTTACTTACCACGACAATTATCGTCCAGATTATATGCCAACGACAGATATGCTAACGATTTATCTGATTTATGATAAGGACACTAGAAAAGTCTTAGGTGCACAATTGTTCAGTAAACATGAAGTTGCTCAGTCAGCTAATGCATTGTCAATCTGTATTCAAAATGGGAATACAATTGATGATTTAGCTTTTGTTGATATGTTATTCCAACCAAATTACGATAATCCATTTAATTATCTTAATTTAGTTGCACAACAAGCAATTGATAAAGAAGATAATAATAATTAAAAATCATTAAGGACAAAACTATTTTTAGTTTTGTTCTTTTTTTATGAAAATCATATAAGAATCCGGTTAATCTGTCACTTTCAATTTAATAGGTAACTTATTAATGCTAGACTTGGATATATAAATGAATGTGTGAGGGGTTCCTTTTGGGTAATTTAACGGAAATTTTAAGAGTCTGTTTCAGTGCAAATGCCTTAGTCACAGGAATAGTCACAATCGGATTAATTTCGATTATTACATATATATCTTTTGTTCTAGAACGAAAAGTTAGTGTAGCATCGTCGTTTTTCAAAAAAGTTTCGATAAACGTTGCCGAGATGCTACTGTTAATACTGATGCTCTTTATTATTACAATAGTTTTTAAGAGTTTCACGGGAGGAACAGAAGTAGAATTAGGTGGCTTGTTAGCAAATGCCGAGTTAACAATATTATTCTATTGCCTGTTTATATTTAACAATCGTTTGATTGTTTTATTAAATGTGT
The DNA here is from genome assembly GCF_036913655.1 of Companilactobacillus sp. HBUAS56275. NCBI lineage: Bacteria > Bacillati > Bacillota > Bacilli > Lactobacillales > Lactobacillaceae > Companilactobacillus > Companilactobacillus sp. HBUAS56275. Next base: position 241,018 of record NZ_JAYKKK010000003.1, on the reverse strand, counting down.
TTCTACCTTTCTTATATCATCCATCATCCGACATCTCGAGAATTCAAGGGCCGTATGCATGGTTATTTGTCGTTGCTTATTTAATTTTAATAATTGTTATAGATTATCTTTACAGTCATAAAGATGTTCTAGCAATTTCTAATTACCGATATTTATCGTCACAAGTATTGTTTGGCGTTTGTTGGTGGATTTTTCTTTGGATTGATTATAAATTTCCATTAGTCGATATTATTGGAATGTTGATTCTATTCGAAGTTTATATGTTCATCGTTCGTGTGATTGAACTAAAGATGAGTATGTATATGCATGCTTATAACGATTTAGAAAATAAAGTCAATTATGATGCATTAACCGGAGTTCGTAATAGAGCTAATTTGAATAAAATTTCAAAAGAAGTATTTGAGAAATATAATCAAAGCAATGTTCCTTTAACCGTAATGCTATTTGATATCGACCATTTTAAAGAATTCAACGATCACTATGGGCATGATGTAGGGGATGAAGTCTTAAGACACGTTTCCCATATCGTTGAACGTGAGTTACATATTGATGATAGCAAGGGACAGTTATTCCGTTATGGCGGTGAGGAATTTGTTATTTTATTAAGAAATAACGATACACAAAGAGCCAGAGAAATCGTCAATAGAATCAATCAAACCTTAACAGCAATGCCATTGTTCATACAGGAAACACGTTTAGATGTGACGTTATGTTTTGGTGTAACGATGTTACGAAGAACGGATAAATCCTTTGATGATACCTTTAAGAGAGTAGACAATTATCTTTATCTATCGAAGAATAATGGACGTGACGAGATGACAATTGAGGGCAAGATCTTCCAATATGAGAAAACTAATGTGGTTAAAATATAGAAGACTTACTACTGATCAAACAGAGCATGTTTTATCATTATCACAATTATTTTAGAAATTAAATTAGCACCTATTCATAGTTTCATGGTTATTTGTTTAGAAGCCAGAATTGAAACTAATGAATGGGTGCTATTATTTTGATTTTAAATATTTAGAAAAGTAAATATTGGATGAACGGTTTACTAGTCCGGAGTAAACCTGGGGAATGCGTTCAGCTATGAAATTATTGTTACCGGCTTTGCCGGTTACAATAAGGCCGACTTTGGAAATCCATTATTTTGCACGAAGTGTAAAATAATTAGTTTCAAATCGCGCCCATAGCGTTCCAATGCATTCCCCAGGTTTATGGAGGACGGCATATTTCTCTCTTCACCAAAAAAAGAAGCATAAAAAACAGCTTAGCGGGGAACTAAGCCGTTTTTTATATAATATTGATTTGCTGTAGGAGCAAAAAATTAATATGTCATTGAATGATGGGGTATTCAATTAACAGGAGATCAATATTGGTCTGGGAGTTAAATTCTAGGCAAATCGAAGAATTGAGTGAGCTCCTACCTGACAAATCAATTACTAGAATAAGTGTTTATCATAGAAACAGATTTTCTACATGGGAGGCACAAGATAGGACTTTGAAAACTACCTATTCTAGTTGTAAACAAAGTTGCTATTAGTGTCCCTCCTTTCTATGTTAACGCTTTCTTTATGGTACATCTGAAGTATAGCAAGTTTTTGTGAATTTCACAATTTGTAAGCTCATAATTCGAAAAATAATATCATGCCAAGTGTAAGGGGCCGTATGGATTGATTAATTAATTTATTTATATTCTGTTTAAACAGAAATTTTCACAAGCAGAAAATGCCGCTAAAAGTGGATGAATATACTTGTTTAAATAAACGAAGTATTATACTATGAGCTTGTTCGAAGAGGCGATGACGTTCGCCGAAAAATATTACTTAATCGTAATTGATGACGTCTACTCTATTTAAATAACCAGTAATAATTGAGGAAAATTATTGAGGGTTTTTTAAAGTGGAGTAGTCGTCTTTTTTTATGATTAAGAAAGGGAGAATTTATTATGTCAAGAGTAACTATTGAGAATGTTAAAGCTAGGGAAGTATTTGATTCACGTGGTAACCCAACCGTTGAAGCAGATGTTGTTCTTTCAAACGGCGTTTTAGGTCGTGCTAGTGTTCCATCTGGTAAATCAACTGGTGACAATGAAGCCGTTGAATTGCGTGATGGTGGCGACAGATTAGATGGCAAAGGTGTTTTGAAAGCCGTCAACAATGTTAATACTTTGATCAATGATAAATTAAAAGGTGCGGATCCTTTCAATCAAGCACATATCGACCAAATGATGATCGATCTTGATGGTACACCTAATAAGGCTAAGTTAGGTGCCAATGCTATTTTAGGTGTTTCAATTGCCACAGTTCGTGCTGCCGCTAATGCAGAAGGTGTTCCTGTTTACCGTTACCTTGGTGGTGTTGACCTTGAATTGCCACAAACATTCCACAATGTAATCAATGGTGGTGAGCATGCTGACAACGGAATCGATATGCAAGAATTTCTAATTACACCTATCAAACGTACAACCTTCCGTGATGGTTTTGAAAAGATTGTTAATGTTTACCATCAATTGAAGAAGAACCTTGAAAAAGAAGGTTATCAAACAGGTTTAGGTGATGAAGGTGGATTTGCTCCCGATCTTCCATCAAGTGAAGCCGCAATTGATGAATTAAATCGGGCTATTAAAGATGCTGGTTATGTTCCTGGTGAAGAAATTGGTATCGCCTTTGATGCTGCTGCTTCAAGTTTTGCTCAAGATGATGGTTCATACATGTTTGAAGGCAAGAAACGCAGTGCTGATGAAATGGGTTCATACTATGAAGGATTATTAGACAAGTATCCAGCAATCGTATCAATGGAAGATCCATTTGGTGAAAATGATTGGGATAATTTTGCTAAATTCACTCAAAAGAATGGCAATCGTGTTCAAATTATTACTGATGATAACGTATGTACAAATCCTGCTCTCTTCAGAAAAGCTATTAAGAAAGGCATGGCTAATAGTTTCTTGATCAAATTGAATCAGATCGGTACTGTATCTGAAACCATAGAAGCTATCCGTGTTGCTAGAAAGAATGGCTATACAACAATGATGTCACATCGTTCTGGTGAAACTGAAGATTCATTCTTGGCTGACTTTACAGTTGCAATGCACGCTGAGCAATTGAAGTCAGGTGCTCCAGCCCGTGGTGAACGTCTAGCTAAATACAATCAATTATTAAGAATTGAAGAGGAATTAGGCGAAGAAGCCAACTTAGCTCATTTCCCTAATGACGTTGACTTTGACTAATTAATAAATCATGGCAGAAAAATACGGTCTTACTACACAAGAAGCCGAAAAAGCTAGACAAGAGTACGGATATAATGAAACTCCAAAGATTCAAAAGTCATTTATCAGCTTAATTTTGAAACGTTTGATCGGTCCAATTCCGTATGTAATTGAGTTAGCCTTAGTGATTGAACTGATACTAGGAAATTATATTCAAGTAGCTTTTATCTTTGCTTTGCTACTATTTTCAGCAATTGATGGAGCTATTCAAGAGAATCGAGCATCAGAATCGATTGGTGAATTGGATACGAAATTAATTGCTTATGCTAGTGTATTGCGTGATGGCAAATGGCAAAAATTATCCAGTCGAGAGTTAGTCCCAAGTGATTTGATTCATTTATCGGTAGGATCAGTGATACCAGCCGATTGTAAAGTAGTTAAGGGTGCAATTTTGGTTAATCAGTCGGTTGTTACTGGTGAAACTAAAGCCGTTACCAAAGCAGAAGACGATGAATTGTATTCTGGATCAACGGTAATTGAAGGTACTGCGGATGTGCTGGTCGAAAAGACGGGTGTTCACAGTAGTCTTGGGAAAACAACGGAATTGGTCAGAACTAACGAAGCTCCAGGTAGATTGGAAAATTTACTTTTCACAGTAGTTAAATATCTGGCTTATCTTGATGTTGTTTTAGCAGTTATCCTGACAATTGCCGCACTGTTCAGACACACACCATTTCTTTCGTTATTACCATTCTTGGTAATTCTGTTTGTTGCCACAATTCCTATCTCAATGCCATCAAGTTTTGCTGTAGCAAATTCTTTGGAAGCAGGGAATCTGTCTAAAAAGGGAATTCTAGTTGGTGGATTGACTGGTATTCAGGAAGCCGGATCTATGAACGTTCTGTTGATGGATAAGACCGGAACGATTACTAAAAATGAACCCCAAGTTAGTCAGATAATAAGTTTAAATGGTGTAGACGAGACAAAATTATTTGAATATGCTTTGGCAACAGTCAAACCTAGCAGTGTTAGTCCGCTTGATTTAGCGATTTTGCAAAAAGCAAAGTTGGATAATGTAACGGCAACAGGAGTTAAAGAACAAGTATCCTTTGATCCTAAAATGAAGGGTGCCCGAGCTATCTTAGATAATGGAGACGAAATATTCTTGGGATCACCTGCAACAAGTGATTTGGAAAATACCGTTAAATCAAAAGTTGACGAATTATCACAGCAAGGACTACAAGTGATGGTCCTGACCATTAATCAAAATGCCATTGGTTTGTTGACTTTTAGGGATCAAATCAAAGAAGATATGCCCGAAACAATTGCCGCATTGAAGAAACAGGGTATTACTATTCTAATGTTGACTGGTGATACAGCTCCAACAGCTAAGGCAATTGCTCAAAAGGTCGGTCTGAATGATCAAATTGGTTCCGTTGATCAAGCTCTATCTGATCCTATGTCTTTTGGCGGTTTTGCTAATGTTTATCCAGAAGATAAGTTTAAGATTGTCAAATCATTGCAAGATAAAGGTTATGTAGTTGGTATGACAGGTGATGGTATCAACGATGCTCCAGCTTTAAAGAAAGCTGATGTCGGAATTGCTATTGATACAGCAACGGATATTTCTAAATTAGCAGCGAGAATTATTTTGACTGAACCTTCGTTAAAGGGAATTATTGAATTGGTCAATGCTGGTCATCGGGTTTATCAAAGAATGATGACTTGGTTAATTACCAAATTAGCAAGAACAGCCCAATTGGCTCTGCTATTATCAATTGGTTATCTGTTTACTAATTTCTTCCCAATCTCGTTGAATATCATTGTTTTCATCGTTATTTTTAACGATTGTGTTACTTTGACTTTAGGAACAGATCGAGTAAAAATCAATCATTTACCAGAAGCGTGGAATTTAAGGAACCTAACGAGAATCTCTGCCATTTATACGATTGGCTGGTTGATTCTAGGGTTTCTGATGTTATGGTACAGTGTGAGCTTCACAAGTTTTACGCATGCACAGATCAGCGGATTGCTGTTTGTCTACTTGATTTACTCAGCAATGGGAATGATTCTTTCAACGAGAACAAGAGATCATTTCTGGTCAATTAAAACGAGTAAGTCCGTTGGTATAGTTATATTTATCAATCTGGTTTTATCTAGTTTAATAAGTATTCTGTGGTTGCATACGGCTGTGTTGAATGTATTGATGGTATTCTTGATTTGTTTTGTAATGTTTTTCTTACTAGATTTGATAAAAGTTTCTTATTATAAGCAGGGTAGATAACAAATAAAAAAGCTGATTTGGTCATAGCGTAGTAAAATACGTCTATTGAACCAATCAGCTTTTTGCATTGTCTTAACTAATTAAATTTTAGGAGAAAAAAATACAGGGACCGAAGTCTCTGTATTTTTTATTTATCAAATAATTATTTGATTGAAGGTGTACCGAACCACTTGATACGTTCCTTAGTAGTTTCAGTAATAGCTTTAGCACCAGGTGCAAGCAATTTACGTGGGTCATAACCCTTTTCATCAATATCCAAGTCTTTCTTAGCTTCGATATATTCACGTGTTGCTTTAGCGAATGAAAGTTGTAATTCAGTATTAACGTTAACCTTTGAGATACCCATTGAAACAGCCTTGATGATTTGTTCCTTAGGAATACCTGAACCACCATGAAGAACAAGTGGTGTCTTGATAACGTCAGCTAATTCCTTAAGACGGTCAAAGCTTAGGCCTTTCCAGTTGTCAGGGTAAACACCGTGGATGTTACCAATACCAACAGCTAGGTAATCAACACCAGTAGCAGCAAGAGTCTTAGCTTCTTCAACGTCAGCTAATTCACCTAAACCAACGATACCATCTTCAGTACCACCGATTGAACCAACTTCAGCTTCAACAGACATGTTCTTAGCATGAGCTAATTTAACAATTTCCTTTGTCTTTTCAAGGTTTTCTGCGAATGGAAGGTCATGACCATCGAACATAACTGAGTTATATCCAACTTCGATACATTCCTTAGCAGCTTCGTAGTTACCATGATCCAAGTGCATTACAACTGGAACTGTGATACCCATTGATTTGATTGTGTCTTGTACAAGGTGTAGACATAATTCGTAACCACCCATGTACTTAGCAGCACCCATTGATGTTTGAACCAAGATAGGTGTTTGTGTTTCTTGGGCAGCAGCCAAAATTGAGCGTGTCCATTCCAAGTCGTTGATGTTAAAAGCACCAACAGCATACTTGCCTTTACGGGCGTTATTGAAAATTTCGTTACCGTTTGTTAAAACCATCGATAAACCTCCATAAAATTCATTTTCGAATACATTGATAATTCTAACTCAAAACTCCAAAAATTAATACTTTTTTTAACAAACTATTTCTGTAAACCTCCTAATGGACGTGAAAATAGATGTAAAACGCCATCAAATAAAGGATTACCAATCCAATTAAAATAAACCACCAGTATTTTTTGCTCGTGGATTTGATAAAAGTATTATAAATTGCCATGACAGCGAAGAAAGCAATTAAAGTAGTTAAAATACTGAGTATTACTAATATTGGAAGATTAATCATAATACCTATATTATACGCAAAAACTTTCAGAAAACGACATCTAATAAAGCAGGCGTATCTTCCTATATTAATCAATTTATCTTTGGTATACTGTAAGTAATTTTACTGAGGTGATAATTTTGGACAAAATTAAAGTTATGACGGTCTTTGGTACCAGACCCGAAGCAATTAAAATGGCACCACTAGTTTTAAAATTAAAGCAGAATAGTGATCGATTTGATACTGTGACTGTAGTTACAGCTCAACATCGTGAAATGTTGGATTCAGTGCTTGAGATTTTTGATATCAAGCCCGACTACGATTTGAATATCATGAAGGAGCGCCAAACTCTTAGTGGTATCACTGGGTTAGTTTTAAAAGAACTAGATAGTATCATTGAAAAAGAAAAGCCTGATATTGTTTTAGTTCACGGTGATACAACAACAACTTTCAGTGCCGCTCTATCAGCCTTTTATCATCAAACACGTATTGGACATGTTGAAGCTGGTTTGAGAACTTGGAACAAGTATTCACCATGGCCAGAAGAAATGAATCGTCAAATGACTGATGATTTGACTGATCTATACTTTGCTCCAACTGATGAAAGTAAAGCTAACTTGTTGAAGGAAAATCATCATGGCGAAAATATCTTTGTAACTGGTAATACTGCCATCGATGCCTTAAAGAGTACTGTTCATAAAGATTACCATCATGATATTCTAGATGTCATCGACCCTGATAAGAAGATGATCTTGATCACAATGCATCGTCGTGAAAATCAAGGTGAGCCAATGAAACAAGTCTTCAGAGCAATGCGTAAAGTAGTTGCAAAACATGATGACATTGAATTAGTTTATCCAGTTCACTTGAATCCAGTTGTTCAACAAACAGCTAAGGAAATCTTAGGTGGAGTAGATAGAATTCACTTGATCGAACCATTAGATGTGGTAGACTTCCATAACCTTGCATCAAGAAGTTACTTCATCATGACTGATTCTGGTGGTGTTCAAGAAGAAGCCCCATCACTAGGAAAACCAGTTCTAGTATTACGTGATACCACAGAACGTCCCGAAGGTGTTAAAGCCGGTACTTTGAAGTTAGTTGGTACTGATGCTGAAGTAGTTGAAAGAGAAATGACACGTTTAATTACTGACAACGCTGAATACAGTCGTATGGCTAACGCTAAGAATCCCTATGGTGACGGTAAAGCTTCCGAACGTATCTTGGACGCAATGAGTTATTACTTCAAACAAACAACTGAAAAGCCAGATGAATTTAAATAGGCTGTAGTTGTTTTAAAGAGCATTCCCAAGTTTTGCGGACAACAGCATATCTATCCAACCAAAAAAGTCGTAATGAATTAAATTTCATTACGACTTTTTCTACGTTCTTTTAAGTTTTTAATACGATCGATTAAACGTCGATTTTGATAGTTGAAGATCAATTTCGATGAAAAATAATTGAACAGTCCAACAATCAATTGATCAATAGCTTTGATAATCAAGTTATTCCAAGGAAAAATGAAAACAGCTACGACCATGAAAATGTCATCAAAGATCAACGAGAAGATACGTGAAACGAGGAAGAACATCCCCTCTTTAAATAGTTTCTTTAAACTTTCCATTTCAGATTTGAAAACATATAATTTCGTTACAAAGAATGAAAAGAAATTGGAGATAAACCATGCGATTGTGTTAGCAATCCATAAAGTAATATGGAAATAGTTATGCGATAAATCGAAGATGCCGATATTCAATAAGGACGCTAAGAAACCAAACAGGCAATAGACTCCAAAATTACGATATTTTTTTAAAAAGTTCATTTTTTAGAGATCCATTTCTTGTGCCTTTTTATAAATTTGTTCAGCAAAGTTATCGAGATTGTCGATATCCTCTTGTTGAGGTCCCAATTCTACTTTGACTGATTCAGCTCCACGAGTGGCACCAGTTTGGGCAAAGGCTTTGTCAAATTCCTCAACAGCACGGCAGTAATCTTCATAGAAAGTGTCACCAGAACCACAAACACCATATACTTTTCCAGCTAAATCAAGGTCTTGCATGTCGTCATAGAAATCCAAAGCTTCGTCAGGCACAACGCCTTGATCATAAGTATAACTAGCGATAACACAGATATCAGAGTCTTCAAAGTCAGACACATCTGTTTGAGAAACTTCGCTCATATCAACATCGCAGCCTAAATCCTCAAACTTCTCCGTTAGAACATAAGCGATATCTTCATCGTTACCAGTAATACTAGCAAAAACAATTTTTACTTTTGTCATAATTGTCGCCTCATTAATTAATCTTTAGACATTATAGCAAAAATTAATATTCCGGGCTATCTAATTCCGAAACGCTCTAATGTTATAATGAAACTAACATATTTTTGAAGGGACATGTTATAAAGTGATTACATTAAAATCTGCAAGAGAAATCGAAGGAATGAGAAAGTCTGGAGAATTGCTTGCTAATACACATATTGGTTTACGTGACATTATTAAACAAGGAATTTCTTCAATGGAAATTGAAAATTTTGCTAACGATTATATCGTTTCACACGGTGGTCGTCCATCAGAAAAGGGCTTTGAAGGCTACAAGTATGCAACTTGTGTCTGTGTTAATGATGAAGTTGCTCATGGTATTCCTCGTAAAAACCTAATTTTAAAGAGTGGCGACGTTCTAAAAGTAGATATGACAGTTAACCTTAATGGTTATGAAAGTGATTCTTGCTGGACTTATGCAGTTGGAGATTTGTCAGCTGAGGATCAAAAATTAATGGATGTAACTCATAAGGCACTTTACCTAGGAATCGACCAAGCCGTAGTTGGTAATCGTTTAGGCGATATTGGTTATGCCATTCAACATTACGTTGAAGATGAGAATCACATGGGTGACGTTCGTGATTTGATTGGTCATGGTATTCAACCAACTATGCACGAAGCTCCCAATGTCCCTCACTATGGTGAACCAGGACAAGGTTTACGTTTGCGTGAAGGGATGACTATCACAATTGAACCAATGGTCAACCTAGGAACATGGGAAATTAAAGACAAGTTTGTTAAAGCTGATGGTTGGGAATATTTTGTTTCTGCCGACGGCACGGATTCAGCGCAATATGAACATACCATTGCCATCACTAAAGATGGTCCTAAGATCTTGACTTCTCAAGATCCAGAATATGATGCCAAATACTTACTTTAAAATAGTGAGGAAAAATAATGGAAGAAGAAAAGCAACAGATACCGCTGTTTAAGCAGTCGATAACTAAAAAACAAAAGTTTCTTGGCTTTGCTAAATATGTTGCTCAAGCCGTGAGTGACTCGAATGTCCCCATGGCTTCAAAAGCCATCACATATTATATTTTGTTGTCGTTGTTTCCAGCGGTAATTGTTGTGGGAAATTTGATCCCATTATTACATTTGGATAAACCGACAGTTATTAGTTATATCGAGTTTATTTTGCCAGATGATCTGCATCATTACTTTTTACCAACGATAGTTAAAGTTTTGTCCAGTTCCAATAAGGGTGTCTTGTCTGTTGGTATTGTCGTAGCCTTATGGGCGATTTCGCGTGGCTTGAATATTGTTCAAATGACTATGAATGAGGCCTACGGACTAGATGTGAACAATTTGTTTGCGGAACAAACCTTTGTAAATTACGTAATCCGTCGTGCCTTAGCGTTTTTAATGACATTGATGTTATTGATGATTGGTGTGATGGCAATTGTAACGTTTACATTTGGACAAATATTTTTAAATTGGCTGATTCCATTGCTACGTATAAAGTCAACACTTTTAGATGTCTTTATGCGTTGGAAATGGCCCTTTGCTATTGTTATAATGTTGATGATCGTTTTTGCTTTGTATTATTTTTTACCTAATATTCATCTTAAATTTTATTACATAATAACGGGATCGATTATTACCAGTATTGGTTTGCTAGGCTTGTCGCAGTTATTCTCGTACTATTTGAAATATTTTGGATCAGCCTGGGATAACTATGGAACGATTGGTGCCATTATTGTGTTTTTGTTGTGGGTGAATATGTCAGTGACAATCTTTTTATTTGGGAATGCCGTTAACGTTGGTTTTGCCGAAGGATATGGCGGTCCATTTTTGAGGAGAAACACTGGTAAGTTAACTAGTTATCTGAAATCGCACGAAAAGGAGAATAATTGATGAAAGTAAGAAAAGCAATTATACCAGCAGCAGGATTGGGAACAAGATTTTTACCAGCAACAAAGGCTTTAGCTAAGGAAATGCTACCAATTGTTGATAAGCCAACAATTCAATTTATCGTTGAGGAAGCTAAGGCTTCAGGTATTGAGGATATTTTAATTATTACTGGTAAGAATAAGCGTTCTATTGAAGACCACTTTGATGCTGTACCAGAATTGGAACAAAACCTTGAGGCAAAGAACAAGACAGAACTATTGAAAGTTGTTCAAGACACTACTAACTTAGGTGTTAACTTGTACTATAGCCGTCAAGCACATCCAAATGGGTTAGGTGACGCTGTTGCTCAAGCACGCTCATTTATTGGTGACGAACCATTCGTTGTTATGCTAGGTGACGATTTGATGAAGGACAAGGTTCCTTTGACAAAGCAATTGATCAACGACTATGACAAGACACATGCTTCAACTCTAGCTGTCATGAGAGTGCCAGAAAAAGACGTTTCTAAGTATGGTGTTATTGATCCTGAAGGCGAAACAGCCCCAGGACTATACAATGTTAAGAAATTCGTTGAAAAGCCAAAAGTTGAAGATGCCCCAAGTAATTTAGCTATTATTGGACGTTATTTATTAACACCAGAAATTTTTGATCTATTAGCAACACAAACACCAGGTGCCGGTAACGAAATTCAATTGACTGATGCAATTGATCGTATGAATAAGACACAACGTGTATTTGCTCATGAATTCAAGGGTCAAAGATATGATGTTGGTAACAAGTTTGGCTATGTTAAGACAAATATTGAATACGGTTTGACTCACCCCGAAGTTGAGGGCGAATTGAAGCCATATATTTTGGAACTTGCTAAGAAGCTTCAAGCAGAAGACAAACCTAGCAAGAAATCAAGCAAATAAATTAACCAAGTAATAGACAGTCATTAGCGACTCTGAAACCAAAGAGTTGTTTGTGGCTGTTTTTGTTATGGTAAAAAATTGGGAATTCATAATAATCTTTTTTATTAAGTAAGACTAGAAACTCCCAGTTTTTAAGTCCATGTAATTTGTTGGATGTTTTCAAAACAATTGAATCATCAATTATTTCAATATCAACAACGGCTAAACGCTGATCACCATCTTCAACGAAAATACGATTGTTCTTTTTAAAATCATTTAATAATAAGATTAAATCAATAGTACGCATAAGAATTCTCCACTAAATAATTGTTTTTATTGTTCAATTAAATTATTATGTAAGCTTAAGGATATTTTGGTTCTTGCTTAGTTTGATTGTAGCTGATATCAACTGAATTGGTTGAGGATGCCCGTCGGTAGTAGAAAATCTGTGGGCCTCTGGAACGTGGTGGACACGGCTTGAAGCTAATAATTTTCCACTTCGTGAAAAATCATGGATCTCCAAGTCCGGTCTTCTACTAACCTTGCTTCGCAAGCTAAGTAGAATTTCACCACTTAGGGCCCACGGATTTTCTACTACCGACTGTATTTCTGTTTCTACTGATATTGGTTAAAACTGCAGTATTTAGACAGTTTTTAATTTAGTGTAATGGGAAAAAGATTATGAACTTTATTCTAAGAGACGAACTGTCAGATATATGAGAATATATGACGCTCTCAGTGAATACCAATTTTACTATCTAAAATTTTAAAAGTATATAAATGATAGAACAACACACTAGTCCGGAGCAGCAAGCTCGATTGGTCTCAGCCGTGAAATTATACTTAGCGATTTATCGCTTAGTATAAGACCTGTATTTGAGACAATTGTGGTTTTCAATTGGCTCAAATCAGTGTCCACAGCGTTCCAGACCAATCGAGCTTGTTGTGGAGGACGGCATCTTAAACAAGAACCGATATCTTACCAAGTTTGAAGGGAAATAAAATATGGATCCAATTGTAATTATAGACGCAAAGAGAACTGCTATTGGCAAGTTTCGTGGTCAATACGCCAAGATGACTGCAGTTCAATTAGGAACACAATTAGTTAAAAAATTATTGGATAGGAATCAAGTTGACCCTAAAAAAATCGATCAATTCATTTTTGGAAATGTATATCAAGCTGGTATGGGTCAAAATACTGCTAGACAGATTGGTTTGAACGTCGGTGGTCGAGTAGATTCAACGGCCATGACTGTCAATCAAGTTTGTGGTTCCGGAATGAAAGCTATCTATGAGGGCATTGCTGCAATCACAATGGGCAATGCTGAAATCGTTGTTGCTGGTGGCGTAGAAAGTATGTCTAATGCACCTTTCTATGCTCCACGAACGGGCAAGATGGAAGTTAGTCCAAAGCTTTCCGATACTCTATTCAATGATGGTTTAAATGATGCCTTCAATAATTTACCAATGGGTATTACCGCAGAAAACGTGGCCAAAAAATTCCATATTAGTCGTGAGCAACAAGATGAATTTGCTTACAATTCTCATCAAAAAGCTCATCAAGCAGAAAGTAAATTAGCTAAAGAGATTATTCCTATCGAAGTTGATGGTGAAGAAATAACAACTGACCAATCAATTCGTCCTACAACGACTCTCGAACAAATGGGACAATTAAGAACTGTTTTTGACAAGCAGGGGACTGTAACAGCGGGAAATTCTTCTCCAATCAATGATGGTGCTGCGGCAGTTATTTTGATGAAGCAAAGCCGCGCTGATGAATTAGGTTTGACGCCGGTAGCCGAGATTACTGGTTATACAGAAGTCGGAATCGATCCTAACTATATGGGCTATGCTCCATATTATGCTGTAAATAAGTATTTTGACCGTTACAAGACTGGTTTAGAAGATTTTGATCTATATGAAGTCAATGAAGCTTTTGCTTCTCAGGCAGTTGCTGTTAGTCGTGATTTGAACTTGCCAATGGATCGTTTGAACATTTATGGTGGTGCAATTGCCTTAGGACATCCATTAGGAGCTACAGGAGCACGTATGATTGCAACATTGATAAATTCCTTACAACAAGAGAAAAAACAAACAGGCCTAGCCTCACTATGTATTGGTGGCGGTATGGGTATGGCAATGGGTATAAAGTTAATATGAAAATCTATGAAATGACGAATGAAGAAAGAATTAAGCTATTAGTTCAAGAGGGTTATCTGACATCTGAACAAGCTGAATTGTTACAGAGTCGTCAGACAATTTCGGTAGATTTAGCTAACAGTTTGAGTGAAAATCAAATCGGTAGTTTTAGTTTGCCATATGGCTTTGCTACTGATTTTGTGGTTGACGGTCAAGATTACCTCGTACCAATGGTTATTGAGGAGCCTTCAGTGATTGCAGCTGCTTCTAATGCGGCAAAACGTGTTAAAAATAGCGGTGGTTTCAGAACTTTTCCTAGTTCTCGAGTAGTTTATGGTCAGATTGTTTTAGAGAATATTAAGACTAAAGATATTGAAATTTTGGAAGCAAAAGATTCAGAAATTTTTGAATTTGCTCAACGAGCTCACCCCAGTCTAATTAAACGTGGCGGTGGCGTGGTTTCTTTAAAATTTAATCGATATGACGATTTTTTTGAAATTGAACTAGGTATCGATACAGTTGATGCGATGGGGGCCAATATGGTCAATTCCATTTTGGAAAAAACGGCTCATAAGGTTTCAGAGTTAATCTCTGGTGATGTTTTGTGCAGTATTTTATCCAATAGTGGTCAAGGGCAAGTGATTACAGCTGAGGCGGAAATTGATTTTGAACAGTTGCAGACAAAATCCATGTCCGGATCTGAAGTGGCCAATAGAATTGTTAAATTAGCTAATTTTGCGAAACAATCTGTTAAACGAGCTGTGACTCACAATAAAGGTATCATGAATGGTATTGATGCAGTTTATTTAGCCACGGGTAATGACTTTCGGGCTCAAGAAGCAGCTGCACACAGTTTTGCTTTTGAGTCGGGTCAGTATCAACCATTTAGTGAATGGCAAATTAAAGATGACAAGTTATTAGGAACTTTGAAAATGCCGATCGAATTAGGAAGTGTCGGTGGAGCTATCAGTGCTTTACCAATGGCTCAAATGAGTTTAGCAATTATGAAGATCACCAATAGCAAACAATTACAGTCCGTAGTTGCTGCGGTTGGTTTGGCCAACAATTTGTCAGCTTTAAGAGCTTTAGTAACGACTGGTATTCAAGCGGGGCACATGGGATTACAGAGTAAGTCATTGGCTGTTTCCGCTGGGGCTAGTGGTATTGAGATTTCTGAAGTTTCAAAGCAACTTAATCAGACAAAAAATTATACAATTGAAAATGCAAAAAGTATTTTAATGAAATTAAGAGGTAAATAATGGATATAGGTATTGATAAGATAGGCGTTTACGTCCCTAAAAATTATATCGACATTGTGGAACTAGCTCAGGCTCGAGATGTTGATCCTAACAAATTTACAATTGGTATTGGTCAGGATAAGCAGGCTGTGCCACAACCTTATGAAGATGCTGTAACTATGGCTGCTAATGCTGCCGACAGTATTTTGAGTGCTGAAGATAAACAATCTTTAGGGTTACTAATTGTGGGTACAGAAAGTAGTATCGATGAATCCAAGTCATCAGCGGCTTTTTTGATGGATCTATTAGATTTGCCTGAAGACATTCGTGCCTTTGAAATTAAACAAGCTTGTTATGGAGCTACAGCTGGATTGCAGACAGCAGTTGATTTTGTTAGTCAACATCCTGGCAAAAAAGCTTTAGTTATCGCTAGTGATATTGCTCGCTACGGTATTAAGACCCCTGGTGAAGTCACTCAGGGAGCTGGTTCAGTGGCAATGCTTGTCGGTCAAGATCCACGAGTATTGAAATTGACTCAAAAGTCAGTTTACATGACACGTAATGTGGGTGATTTCTGGCGTCCAACATTCTCCAAGACTGCTTTTGCTCGTGGAAAATTTTCTAATCAAGTCTATGTCGATTTCTTCGATACCTTGTGGAAAAAATATCAGGAAAAATATTCAGCTACGATCGATGATTTTTCAACTTTGTTGTTCCATATTCCTTATACCAAGATGGGAACAAAGGCTTTGAGAACTTTAGAAGGTAAAATCGCCGATGACAAATATGCTGAATTGACTGACCACTATCAGGCTAGTATCAAATTCAGTCGAGAAGTGGGAAATCTTTATACAGGTTCACTATATCTAGGATTATTATCGTATTTGATCAATGCAGCTAAAGCTGATGAAGAATTATTATTATTCAGTTATGGATCAGGGGCTGTTGGTGAATTGTACAGTGGCGAAATTCAAACTGGTTTTGACCAAGTTATTGATCAAACAGGTATCTTAAAGATGCTTGCTGATCGTCAAAAAATGAGTATCGCAGATTATGAAAAAATGTATCAAATTGAGTATCAAGATGGTACGATTGTTGATCCGCAAACGGTTAACAGCAAGTTCTATTTAAGTGAAATTAAAGAGAATGAACGCCTCTATAAAAAGTTAAAGTAAAGTCTTGCAAGCGCTTACTTAAGATGTTATATTAAAGACGTGGTAAAGATGAAGTGTCAGGAACTGTAGCCCTAAAAGATTTTGATTGAGAAAGTTTTATCGTTTCTAGGAGATGGTAGGATTAGTCAAAAACAAAGGAAAATTAGAGTAGTACAGTTCAACGGCATTTTTGGAACTAGCGACAATAGTTAACATAAGATCGACCTTTCTAAGTAGTCGCGCAAGCTCAATACGTGGTTCGCTAGGATCCATCAGTTGAACAAAATATATTTATAGTAAGATATGTTTCAGGTAGTAAGATTCATTTATTTTAATAGATTCAATATAAAAGTTGATGAAACTGCAGTAAATTTCATCTTACCACTTATATCTAACTAGAGGGACTCTCCACAGGTGAGAGTCCTTTTTGTTTGGCAAAAATTAAAAGACGCAGCGTCTATAAAAAGTCAGAGTTATTTATTGTAACCGCTTACTGAATGATTTATACTATAGATGTGGTAAAGATGAAGTGTCAGGAACTGCAGCCCTAAAAGATTTTGATTTAGAAAGTTTTATCTGTTACAAGATAGGATCAGTAAAGAACAAAAGATAAAGTTAGAGTCAGTGCAGTTCAACGACATTCTTGGAACTAGTGACAAAGGTTAACATAAGATCGACCTAATTAGTTAGTCGCGCAAGCTCAAGACATGGTTCGCTAGGATCCATTAGTTGAACAAAATATATTTATAGTAAGATATGTTTTAAGTAGTAAGATTCATTCTCATTGATAAGTACAATGTTAAAGTTGATGAAACTGCAGTAAATTTCATCTTACCACTTATATCTAACTAGAGGGCTCTCCACAAGTGAGAGCTCTTTTTTTACGGTTTTGTCAAAGCGTCTATCGAAAAGTGGAGCTAATGTTTGTATCATTGACTGGAATGAATTATATTATGTCCATAGTTAAGATAAATTGTCAGTAAGTACAACGGTTAAAATATTTTGATCCGGCAGAAGCCATACTCTAGATATGGTTTCATAAAGGACAGGGTAAAGTTAACGTCGATGTATTTTAAGACATTTTTGGGACTAGAGGCAAGAGTTTATATAATAACAACCTAACTATTAGTTGTGTTGACACTTACAGATATGGTTCGCTAGGGTCCAATGATTTAACAAAATATATCCCAGAGTAAAGATATATTTTTAGGTAGTTGAATCAAGTATACTTGAGGATACGAAGAGAATTTTATCTTAGCTTAAAAACGTAGAACATGTTCATAAGTACGGGGAAGCGGCAGTAATCTTAATTGATTGCTGCCGCCTCTTTTTGTTTTGAATAGACAAATTGGTGATCGCGTGATGACAAAAGCTGAATTAATGGGAATCTAACTTTTTTCCTGTAGTCTAATTTCTTGTTAAATATATTTAAGATAATAAAATTGCCATAAACAATAAAAAAATAGAATTGTCAGTTCAATTATTGCTTTTGTATTTGGAATAATAATTCTTTTCAGTCGAGTTTTGGGCTCTTGAGAAGAGGCTAGGATCATGCTAAGAAATTTACATAATATTATCTTCAATCTTTTCTTAGGCGTTGATATTTATGTTGTCGCCACAGCTTCGTTGATTTATGCTATTTTGGCCTTTGTCGTTGGGATTGTTTTGTTGGTGCGTAAAGAATTTGTATTTGACGAGAAAATTCATCATGATAAAAAATAAAGTTGAAATATAAAAAGAAGCCTAAAGCTCTGACTATCTGGGATAGTTTTTGCTTTAGGCTTCTTTTGTGTTTTTGTTTAAATTTGTTAACCACTTTTTACATGTACTTAACCATTGTTCTATGCATTATAGTGGAAACGAGCTTCGCAAGGGTAACTCCTTCCGGTTAAGTCAACTATCTCTGCCGGCACTTCGTTGCCGACTGAGATAGTAGTCTTAATCCTCGGGAGCTGAACACCCTTGCTTCGCTCTCTAGCCTAGCCTAATACTTGAACGGTAACGTTTTGACGTCCGAATTGTAATGCTTGTGAATTAGGCATTGCAATATCAAGTTGGTTAGGGTTGCTGTAGGCGAAGAGACCTGTATCGTTAACTACACGATCGTAAGTCTTGCCATTAGCTGTAATTCTTAAATGTGTTCCACGTGGGAATTTTGATAGGTTAGCAGCGACACCGCTGTATCCCATATTTGAGCCTAGTACAACGGGATCATATGCTGTAGCTGACATTGTTAGTGTTTGTTTAACGTTGTCAGTTGACATGTATTTTCCGTTGATCCATTGGCTACGACCAACATCGTACCATGTATTACCAGTTGCATCTGTCTTACTTGCATAAACATGAACCATTGTATGTCCAGAAGCTACGTTGCCTGTAAAATTACCATTAGGAGCATCGTAAAGGTTAACGCCTCCTGCAACATTGATATACATATCTTTGTCTAGAGAGACTGCTGGAGCTTCTGTAGAGATATCACTAGCTGATACCCATTCATTAGAACCAACTTCGTAATAAATAGCTCCATTGAAGTTCATAGTCTTATCAATTCTCCAAGCAGTTTTGCTACCAAGTGCTGAAGCAATTCTAGCAACGCCATCTTGTGTTTGAGCATAAAGACTAGCGCCACTGGCATTTGTTACATAGATAGTTCCACTAGTGCTAGTAGTTGTTGTTGCGGCACTAACGTTTTGTGTTTGTGTACTGATACCGATTAATGCAAGTGTTGTAACTGTGAATACAGATGCTACGAATTTTTTGATCTTCATTATATAATATTTCCCCCGAATGAAACTTGTGTGTTTAAATGTGTACTATTTTCTCAACGGAATTAATAATATAACGTCTAGACCATCAAATGTTGAATATAACTTAACTGTAAATTAGTTATAATTTGACTGTAAAGTTAATGTAACTAAACTGAAATAATTATATGTCATTTTTATCTAAAAAAATTAGAGATATTTGCATATCTCATCTAACATACTGTCGACATTGTTAACCACGACACCATTCATTTTGATTAAACCAATAGTGTAATTGTTGATATAGGCAAAAGGATTTTCACCAATAGAGCCCACAGCTTTAAGCTTTTCAGGGTTTTCGACACCATGTTGACGTAAGTCAGTATAGACACCAACAATAGGAATTTCTTTTCCGTAGGCAAGACCGATTTCAGAGGCCACACCGTCGTCCATTGTGTCACCATCAAGAATTGCAACAATTAAGTCAGATGAAAGAAGTTCTTTGTTATCTTCTTGTGCAATCTTGATAGAATCGGCATAATTCATCTTGTCATTAATGTCACCATTTTCTTGAGGAAGGTAAACCTCAATATTAGAGTCCATCTTTCTGATCTTATCAACGACAAATTCGTTAAACATGCGATCGGCTAAAGCGAAGAGACCATTGGCAAAATATATTTTCATTAAAAAATCCTTCTTTCTATTATTATACGTTCTGTAATATCTTATCATTATGTCGGTTTAAGATAGAAGGAAACTGAAATTAAATGTTAGGGAATTCAATTGAAGAATTGTAACTAATATCAACTAATGCAGTATAAGTATTCCGTCGGCAGTAGAAAATCTGTGTGCTTGGAATGCGGTGGACACGGCTTGAAGCTAATAATTTTACACTTCGTGCAAAATTATGGATCTCCAAGTCCGGTCTTCTGGTAACCTTGCTTCGCAAGCTAACCAGAACTTCACCACTGAGGGCCCACAGATTTTCTACTGCCGACTATATTTCTGTTTCTATTATTATTTATTAAAATTGCAGCATTTAGATAGTTTTCAATCAGAGCACGATTTTAGTTCGGAATAACAAACTTAATTAGTTTCAGAGCGGATAGATATTTTTGACTCCTTGCTATTCAGAATTACTAATAATAAAAGAAAAGACATCCGTATCAATTAGCATATATCAGTTGATATGGATGTCCTTTTGATTTAAAGGTAATATTTGAAATAGAAAGTACACCGGATTAAATAATTTATCTCAAACTAAACAATCAAAGTACTCTTTAGTCCGGAGCAAAAATTGGGAATGCGTTCAGCTATGAGATTATTGTTATCGGCTTTGCCGATTACAATAAGGCCGACTTCGGAGATCCATTATTTTGCACGAAGTGAAAAATAATTAGTTCAAAATCGCGCCCATAGCGTTCCAACAGCATTCCCAATTTTTGTGGAGGACGGGAATTTAAGCACATCCCAACCCCACAAATAATAAGCAGAGAATCATAAACCAAAAATATACCATTATTTAGTTTGCTTTTTAATTCAATAATAGAAAAATTATTTTATAAATTTATGAACACCATATGAACAGCATAACTATACAATATAGATACATGCGAAAGAACAAAATAATTGTTCTAACTTCTGACTTATTATCACCCTCGGATAATTTGACTGAATAACATGTGTACTATCAAAACACTGTTTTCCCTAATTACCAGTAGTGTACTGATATACTCTAATATTAATGTTACAGTTCACCCTTCGATACTGCGCTTTAATATAGAGATTCTCAAACATACAATATTCCATTGAAAAAAGCCGTGACCTCATCAATCACGACTTTTTTTGCTATTCTACGGTTTGTACCCAACCTTCAGGGGCCTCAACAGTTCCGAATTGAATTCCTGTTAAAGTATCATAAAGTTTCTTTGTAACGGGGCCAACCTCTGTTTCACTATAGAAGACATGTAAGTTGCCTTTGTGTTCCAAACCACCAATTGGTGAAATAACAGCGGCTGTACCACAAGCTCCGGCTTCCTTAAATTTGTCTAACTGATCAATATAAACATCGCCTTCTTCAGCACCAAGACCAAGACGGTTCTTTGCTAACCAGAGTAGGGAGTACTTTGTAATACTTGGCAAAATTGATGGTGATTTAGGAGTTACGAAGACGTTATCCTTAGTGATACCAAAGAAATTGGCTGATCCCACTTCTTCAATTTTTTCATGGTTGATAGGGTCTAGATAGACACAGTCAGCAAATCCATTCTTATGAGCTTCGTCACCAGGATAAAGACTGGCAGCATAGTTTCCACCGACTTTACTTTGACCAGTACCTTTATGAGCAGCACGGTCATATTGTGAAGTTGTAAAGTTAACGGGTGTAAGTCCACCTTTAAAGTAGTTACCAACAGGCATGGCAAAGATAGTAAAGACGTACTCAGGTGCGGGATGAACGCCAATTTGAGCCCCTGTACCGATGATCAATGGACGTAGATAAAGAGTAGCACCAGTTCCATAAGGAGGGACAAAGTCAGCATTAGCCTTAACTACTTCTTTAACCGCTTCAACAAATTTATCTTCAGGAAAGACAGGCATTAGTAATCTTTCACAAGATTCCTTCATTCGACTAGCGTTACGATCAGGTCTGAATAGTTGGATGCTGCCATCTGGAGTACGATAGGCTTTCATTCCCTCAAAGGCTGCTTGGCCGTAATGTAAAACAGTAGAAGCTTCACTAATATGAAGAGTGCTGTCCTCAGTTAAACCAGCATCTTGCCAGGCACCATCCTTAAAGTGGGCGATGAAACGATAAGGTAAGTCCATATAATCAAATCCCAGATTATTCCAATCAATTGTTTTTGGATCTGCTTTTGCCATAATTAAAATCTCCTTACTCAAATTAAAATAATATTAAATAGATTAAATTTATCATAATTAATGATTCAAGAAGTGTCAATCAAGTTAAGACATTTATTTCGCATTATGGATAAGAATGACTACAATATAGGGGAGGTGAGAGGAGAAAACTCATGAATAAGAAAAAAATTACTCTTTCAACTGCAGTAGCGATAGTCCTAGTAATTTTAGGAGTATTTACCTACAGCTCTCATGTGCAAGCAGCTAAGTCCAAAAAGTATGTTCAGGAATCGATACCAACACTCTTTTTTCATGGCTACGGTAGTAGTTTTCGAGCAGAGACTCAAATGACAGGAGCTTCTAAAAAAGCTGGTGTAACAAAGACAATCGTCAGAGTTAATGTCAGTCCTAACGGCTACGCTAAGATAATTGGTTCAATTCCCAAAAAAGCCAAGAACCCAATTGTAGAAGTCAATTACGATAATAGTAAGATGACTAATTATCATACAGCCGGATTGTGGGCTAAGAACGTTATTGAAGCTTTGCAAAAAGATTACAAGTTTAAAAAAGTTAATTTTGTTGGTCACTCAATGGGAAATATGGCCATCAATTATTACATTTTGGACAATTACAACAATAAGAAATTGCCAAAGGTCAATAAAGTAGTCGATATTGCCGGACATTTTGACGGTATTATTGATGTAGATGATGAACCAGGAGATATTACTCTAGCTAAAAATGGTAAACCAACACCGATGAATCAGTTTTATCGAGAATTATTGAAGTTGAGAGAAGTTTATCCAACTAATACACGAGTGCTCAATATCTTTGGTGATAAAAACGATGGAACCCATTCAGATGGGGCTGTCTCTAATGCCTCATCACAATCTCTGAGATACCTAGTTTCAGGTCGTGCTAAATCTTACCGTGAAAAGAAGATTGTCGGTAAAATGGCACAACACAGCAAGTTACACGAGAACAAGCAAGTTGATAAAATTTTAATTAACTTCCTGTGGAAAAAATAGTATTTAATAAGAATTTGTACCAACCGATGTGGTTAAAATATGCCGTCGGTAGTAAAAAATCTGTGAGCCGCTGGAACGTGGTGGACACGGCTTGAAGCTAATAATTTTGTACTGCGTACAAAATCATGGATCTCCAAGTCCGGTCTTATACTAACCTTGCTTCGCAAGCTAAGTATAATGGCACCACTGAGGGCTCACAGTTTTTTTACTACCGACTAGATTCGTGGTTTTTCACTGTTTAGAATTGTTAACAATAAAAGAAGAAGCATCCATATCAACCAATGTATCCGGTTATATGGATGCTTCTTTCGATTTAAAAGTGATTTTTAGAATAGAAAGGATACTGGATTAAATAATTCATTGTAATTAAACAATAGAAGTACTCTTTAGTCCGGAGCAAAAATTGGGAATGCGTTCAGCTATGAGATTATTGTTATCGGCTTTGCCGATTACAATAAGGCCGACTTTTGAAATCCATTATTTTGCACGAAGTGAAAAATAATTAGTTCAAAATCGCGCCCATAGCGTTCCAACAGCATTCCCAATTTTTGTGGAGGACGGGAATTTAAATCTATCCCTATCCCGACCAAACTCCAATAAGAATTTCTAATAAGTTATTTAGTCAAATTTTCTTTTCGCTTTTCATAATCCGCATCGGAAACTTTACCCTGAGCATACTCACGATCCAGTACCTCTAAAGCACTGTTTTGTTTATGACCATTTTGTCTGCTGAAAAGGTAAACGGCTGCGATGATGATCAATAGGATGATGATTCCGTAGAAGAGAAATCCTCCACCCATGAAGCCCATACCACCAAAAAAGTGGCAACCAGATAATCCCATCATAATAAGGCATCTCCTTTAAATGGATTTACCTTAATTATAGATAGGGATGAGGGGACTAACAATTTAATTGCTTGCACATAAGAAGACTATATATCTTCAACAGTCGTATAAGTAGATTGTCTGAAAATTAACTTAGTAGCTAACTCTAAACGTTTAGCAACATGTTGTTGATTGGTTAATAAATCCTGCATCAAATCGACTGAAGCGGCGCCCATTTGCGTTGTAGCAACGTCGACTGAACTTAACTCTGGATTAACGTAACGAGAAAGTGCTGTGTTGTCAAAACTGAAAAGTTGAACTCGCTTGGGAACGTTTATATTGTTCTCTTGCAAAGCCTTCAAAGCTCCGGCAGCCATCAAATCATTCGTGATAAAGAAGGCATGTGGAAAATCTTCTTTGGCAACGGCTTTGGTCATCTGTTCGTAACCAGAATTCTTAGTGAAATCGCCTTTGAAACAATTCTGTGGATTAAATAGATTGTGTTCGTCCATGGCAGTTTTGAAGTTGTCAAAACGTAAATCGGGAATTACCCGTTGATTGTCAGTTGAGGTTTCCTCACCATAGATCAAACCGACATCCTCAATATTTTGATCGATGAAGTAGTTAACAACTTTTTGAATTCCGTATTTGAAATCAGTTAGAACGGAATCAAATCCCTTACCGAATTGGTCGTCGTCGATAAAAACAATATTAGGGCAGATTAAAGTCATCGTTTGAACTTGTTCCTGACTGAATTTACCTACAGCAATGATACCGTCAGTATCGTTAGGAATTTCTTCAATGTCATTGTGGAAGATACGACTAATTTGAAAACCATATTTAGGTGCTTGCTGTTCAATTCCTTCACGAACAGTCATGTAATAGAGATCATCTTGTTCCTTAGATTCGGAATACCATTGGACCAAAGCCAGATGTTTTTGATAATGACTGTTGGGATGATTAGCTTTTTTGTAGTTAAGTTCTGTCGCAATTTTTAAAATGTTGGCACGAGTGTCATCAGTAACAGACAAAGTCAAATCGTTGTTTAAAACTCGAGAAACCGTCGCTGGTGAGACGTTGGCTTTTTTAGCAATATCACGTAGAGTAGCCATTATTTTAAACTCCGAATGAATTTATCAAATGCAGCTTGTCCTTGTTGGTTCCATTTGAAGACACCAGCATCTTCAAGAACTCTGGCAAATACCAGACCAGTTTCTTTATCAACAATCTTTTGCACATTGTCATTAGTAAATTCATATTTTTGTTTCAATTGATCGGCCCAAGTCTTGTGATATTGAGCCATTTGATTAGGTTGATCTAGTAGGTAACGTTCGACTTCTTTTAACTCGGCTTTTAAACGAGCTGGCAAAATAGCACGCCCCATGACTTCGATCAGGCCGATATTTTCTTTCTTAATATGTTGAACATCTTGGTGGGGGTGGAAAATACCATCGGGGTATTTAGCTGAAGTTTGGTTATCACGCAAGACGATGTCCATTACATAGTTGTCATCCTTACGATAAGCGATAGGAGTAACAGTGTGATGACGAATCTCGCCGCTATGTGATCTGACATCAACGGATTCATCAGAATAGTTCATCCAATTCTCGTGGATCAAAGTAGCTGCTTTAACCAATTCGTCAGGATTTTTACTTGTTAAACGAATCGTAGAAAGAGGCCACTTGACGATACCAGCACTAACATTATCAACATCGATCTCAATCTGACGGTCGATAGGAGCCTTCATCATTGGGAAAGTGTGATGTCCACCTTGATAGTGATCATGACTAAGCATTGAACCACCAACAATTGGTAAATCAGCGTTACTACCAACAAAGTAATTTGGAAAAATCTTGATGATCTCGATTAGATTATTGAAAGTATGTTGGTTAATAATCATTGGTTTGTGAACTGTATTTAGGAAAATCGCATGTTCTTTGAAGTAGTCATAAGGTGAATATTGGAAGCCCCAAGTTTCGCCACCAAGAGTAAAACGAATAACTCGATGATTGCTACGAGCAGGATAACCTAAACGGCCTAAGTAACCTTCATTTTCTAGACAAAGTTGGCATTTAGGATAACCTGTTTGTTTAGCTTTACCAGCGGCTGCAATGGCTTTAGGGTCTTTTTCAGGTTTCGAGAGGTTAATAGTGATTTCCAAGTTGCCATAATCGGTTGCCACTTGATAAGAAATGTTCTTGGCAATCGCTTTGACCTTAATATAGTCATTATCCTGGCTCATTTGGTAGAAATAGTTGATAGCGTCACTAGGATTCTTTTGATAGAGATTCCAGAATGTATGATTAACTTTTGAAGGCAATGGTGTAATAAAATCCATCAGTTGATCATTGAGAATTTCTTTGGCAGTTTGACTGTCCTCAATTTTTTTATTTTGAACGGCTGTTTGAATCAAAGCTTCTTTAGTATCGTTGCCATCAAGATGATTGTCATCCCCAACTAAGGCACAGATACGGTTGTAAAGATAGACCCGATCCATTTCTTGATAGTCATTATCAGCATTGATTATTTGATCGACAAATTTATCGACACAAGACATTATTTTTCCACCTCTGTAATAGCAATTTCTCTAGGTCCGTCAGCAATTTCAGCAATGTAAAAGTCAGCGGCGTAACCAATTTCTTTTTGATAAATTTGGCCAACATTTTTCTTGAAGGCGTCAACTTTATCCTTATCGACAATGGCAATAGCACAGCCACCAAAACCAGCACCAACCATACGGGCACCGAGGACACCATCTTGTTCCCAAGCTGCGGCGACTAAAGTATCGAGTTCTTTACCGGTTACTTCGTAGTCGTAGTGCAATGAAATGTGAGAAGCATTGACTAACTTACCAAACTCTTCCAAGTTGTTTTCTTTAAGGTAGTTGATAGCCTTAAGGGTTCTTTGATTTTCAAAGACAGCGTGACGGGCACGACGAATCAAAATATCATCATTGATTAAGTATGAATTACGGTCGAAATCATCAATTGATAACTCACCAAGTGAATTGATAGCTAATTTAGTTTGAAGCAGTTTCAAAGCTTGCTCACATTGACTGCGACGTTCGTTATATTTGGAATCAGCCAAAGTACGATGTTTATTAGTGTTCATGATAACAATCACGTTGTTACCCAATTCAACAGGAGCGTAGTGATATTCCATAGTATTGGTATCAAGTAGAATAGCTTGATTTTCCTTACCCATACCAACAGCAAACTGGTCCATAATTCCAGAGTTAACGCCGATGAAGTCATTTTCGTCTTTTTGTCCCATCTTAACTAGGTCAAGTTGATCAATGTCGAGAGAAAAGACGTCTTTGAGAATTGTTCCCATTAATAATTCAATTGAAGCGGAAGAAGATAATCCGGCTCCGTCAGGTAAATTACCATGGATATAAAGATTAAAACCGTGGTCTAACTTGTAACCAGCTTTAGTAATAAAATAGATCATCCCTTTAGGATAATTGGCCCAATCATCATCTTTGTTAAATTTGAGGTCATCAAGTGAGAATGAAACAATTCCCTTATCGGGTAAATTTTCAGAGAACATTTGAACGGTATTGTCATCACGCTTTCCATAAGCAGCATAAGTTCCAAGACTGATAGCACAAGGGAAAACATTGCCGCCATTATAATCGGTATGTTCACCGATCAGATTGATGCGGCCTGGTGAAAAGAAGAGCTTTTCAGCAGTCTGATTGAATTTGTCAGCAAATCCTTCTAAAAGTGTATTGGTATTCATAATTAATCCTCCATTTAGTAAATGTTTACTTAACAAAAATGATAGCGCTTTCCGATAACTAAAACAAGCCTATCAATTTAAAAAATATAATAAAATGTTATTATTATATGCATGAATACAATGTCACGTTAGAAAGAGGAAAAATATGAAAACGGCAGTTGTAACTGACACAGCATCGTACTTAACACCTGAGCAAATCAAGCAATACAACATTACCGTCTTACCGATCACGGTTATTTTGGGGGACAAGCAATACAAAGAAACAGAAGAATTAACAGATCAAAAATTTTATGACTATTTACGTAATGAACCTGAATTACCAACGACCGCTCAAGTTTCAATGGGGCAAATCCAAGAAGCTTACGATCGTTTAGTAGCGGAAGGTTATGACACAATTATTTCGATTCACTTATCATTAGGAATTACTTCATTCATGGATAATTTAAGAATGTTTGTCAAAGACTATGACAAAGCTAAAGTTTATCCATTCGATTCAATGGCCGCTAGTGCTGCCGAAGCTGACTTAGTTATGTTGGCTGGTTCAATGGCACAAAAGGGCGAAGATCCTGAAAAAATTGTTGTGAAGATGGAAGAGTTACGTGACTCAACCGATATTTATTTTGCCGTTAATGACTTGAAACATTTGAGTCGTACAGGACGTTTAAGTAATCATTCAGCTATTATTGGTAGTTTATTAGATGTGAAGCCATTATTGACTTTTAAAGATGGTAAGATTTTTGCAATTGGTAAAGAAAGAACGATGCACCGTGCCTTTCGCGTGATTGCTTTAGAAATACAAAAATATGCAGACGCACATCCAGACTGGAAGTTACATATTACGATTGTTGATTCTAATAATCGTGAAATGTTGGAAAAGTGGAGTAATGATTTCCAAACTAATTTCCCTAATGCTCGCATTTCAACGAGTCATTTAGGCCCAGCCATCAGTGTTCATACTGGTGAAAAGACTATGGGTGTCGTTTGGGATAGGGACTTATTAAATGAAGACTAGAATTATGCTTTACGTTGATGACGTTGATATGAACGTTGAATTTTGGGTGGAAGAGTTTGGAGCAAAAGTTGTTGCTCGTCAAACTTTAAATGGTGGTTACCAAAATGTTATCTTGGGAATTTCTGCGGAAACTGAGTTATCGATTTTTCCTAAGGATTATATCAGAATTTATTCTCCCGAGGTGGATGAGAATGTGCCTTCATTGATGTTCTTCTCAAATCGTTTTAATGAGTTACATGATGATTTTTTGAGTGCTGGTGAGGTTTCTGAGGTTAATGGTGTTTTGACCTTTAACTTTCAGGATCCTGAGGGTAACTATTTTGTTGTTGCTCAGGGGGAATAGTGATTGATTGCCGTCCTCCGCAAAAATTGGGAATGCTGTTGGAGTGGACAATGATCTCGGTTCTTACTCAAACTTGGTTGTAACGTTAATACTAACTGATGTAGTTGAAATATTCCGTCGTCCGCAAAAAATCTGTGGGCCACTGGAACGTGGTGGACACGGCTTGAAGCTAATAATTTTTCACTTTGTGAAAAATCATGGATCTCCAAGTCCGGTCTTCTACTAACCTTGCTACGCAAGCTAAGTAGAATGGCACCACTGAGAGCCCACAGATTTTTTACTACCGACTAGACATTCGTTTCTAATATTATCGAAAAAAATACAGCAATTAGATATCATCTAATCTTACATGGTTAAAAAGAACCTTATTAGAATTCATACGTTTAGGGCGTATGGTTCTAATAAGGTTCTTTTTGTATTCAGAATAGGGGGAATTCTGTTTTTTAATAACCAATGTTCTATGTTTAATAGTGAAAACGAGTTGCACAGGCCAAACTCCTATGCTTTGCTACAGTCCTGAAATTGTACGCATAGTACGCGTACGATTCCAGGGCTTAGGCAAATGCTCAGAGTCTAAGCGGGCCTGCTTCGCTCTCTAAACATTGGCAACTGCTGCGTAGCCTTGGGTCAACTCTGTTAAAGCTACGATGTCATCGCCAGATTTAACGTCTGTTTTATTCAACTTATCTACATCGCCATAAGCGGTTGTGTTGGTTACAACGATCATTACGGTTGGGTCATAACCGGCAGCTTGAATTTTTTCAATATCGAAGGTGCCTAGTAGATCGCCTTTTTTAACTGTGTCGCCTTGTTTGACGTTAGATGTGAAATGTTGTCCTTTGAGGTCTACGGTGTCGATTCCTAAGTGAATTAGTACTTCGGCACCGTCATTGGTTTTGATTCCATAAGCATGTTTAGTAGCGTAGGCAACTGTAACAGTTCCGTCGGCTACGGCGTAAACGTTGTTGTCTGTGGGTTTGATGGCAGCGCCTTTGCCCATAATTTCTGCGGAGAAAACTTGGTCGTTAACATCTTTTAAGCTAATTAGTTCACCAGATACGGGGGCAGCGATTAATTCGTCAGCAACTTCTGAACTGTCTTCGTCACTGTCTTTGTTTTCAACTGGTTTGGCAGTTGTTACTTTGTCGAATTTCATACCGTAAACGTATGTCAAAGTGAATCCTAAAGCAATACTGATTAAAATACTGATGAAGAATGGTAGGTAATACTTAGGTGGGAAGGAAATGAATCCAATGATACCGGCAGCTCCTAGGGCACTAGATAGTACGTGGAAGATGCCGATGAAGATACAGGCAATTCCTGAAGCAATCATGGCACAGATGAATGGGTAACGTAATTTTAAGTTAACACCGAAAATAGCTGGTTCAGTGATTCCTAATAGGGCTGATAGTCCAGCTGATGAAGCTAAACCTTTTTGTTTCTTGTCTTTAGAGATGAAGAAGATTGCAAGACAGGCGGCACCTTGAGCAGCGTTGGCCATTGATGCGATTGGGAAGAAGAAATCGCCACCGGTTTTAGCAATATTAGTTAGTAATTGTGTTTCGATGGCAGGGAAACTTTGATGCAATCCGGTAATAACGATAGGTGAGTAGAAAGTACCGAAGATGGCTGTTCCAATGAAGCCTGTTGTGTTGTACATCCAAACGATACCGTTAGTTAGTCCGTCGGAAACAACTCTCATGATAGGTCCAACACCGATAAAAGTTAGAAGTCCAGTAACGATTACGGCTAGTAATGGGGTAAAAATAAAATCGAGGGTTGCTGGCATGTGTTTGTGGAGCCATTTTTCAATAGTAGCTAAGATCCAGGCAACAGCAAGCACTGGCAAAACTTGGCCTTGATATCCGGCTTGAGCAACCTTTAATCCAAAGACGTTCCAATAAGTCATTTTTCCAGCGGCCATGACGTTGGCTACATCGTAACCATTGACCAAGGCTGGCATAACCATTGCCATACCAATTGCGGCACCTAGATAAGGATTACCGCCAAAACGTTTGGTAGCTGAGAAACCAATTAATACGGGCATGAAAGTGAAAGGTGCTGAAGCCAAAAGATTAATCAGTTCAGCGACACCTTTCATACCAGGGTACATTTGAACAACTGATTGAGCACCGAAAAGATTTGGTGAAGTTAAAACGTTGTTCAAAGCCATCAATAGACCACCAGCAACTAAGGCCGGAATTAAAGGAACAAAAATATCAGAAAGAAGTTTTACAAAGGCCATGATGGGATTGGTTTTTTTACCGTCAGCGGCTAGATTTTTAAGATCATCTGGGGTAACTGTTTTGAGACCAGTCTTTTGGATCAAGAAATCATAGACTTTATCGACATCTCCAGGTCCAATGATGATTTGATACTGACCATTCATGCTAAAAGTACCTTTAACATCATCGTCGTTATCTAATCCTTTTTGATCGATTTTCTTTTCATCTTTAACAACTAATCTTAATCGAGTTGCACAGTGGGCGGCCGCAATTAAATTGTCACGTCCCACATAATTAAGCACTCGACCCGCAACTTGTTCATGATTCATAGTTATTTCCTCCTATAACGAATGTAAGCGTTTCGATAACTTAATAATACATGCATTTTTAAAATTGTCAAACGTTTAACAATTTTATTTTGAAATATTTATTGCAAACGATTAACATGTTGTTAAATATAGATTTATAAAAATGTCATACGTTTGACAATTATAGATAGAACAAGTTACAATGTAGCCAATCAAAGAAAGTATGAGTCGAAGTTATGATTACAAAATGGACAACTGAATTAAGATACAAACCATATCAAGAGTGGTCAGATCAAGAATTAATTGAGATCAAGAATAAAATTGCTCAGTCGCATTGGCGTTTGGGATATCATATTCAACCGTCAACTGGACTTTTGAATGATCCAAATGGTTTTTCTTACTTTAATAATCAGTGGTATTTGTTCTACCAATCATTTCCTTATGGTGCCGCACACGGATTAAAAAGCTGGGCTCACTTGACTTCAGATGATTTGGTTCATTGGCAAGATCATGGTCCAGCCTTATTGCCCGGCAACACTCAGGATAGCCACGGAGCTTATTCTGGTTCTGCCATTCCGGTCGATGACAAATTATTTTTAATGTATACCGGAAATGTCAGGGATGAAAACTGGATTCGCCATCCTATGCAAGATGGTGCTTGGATGGATAAGGATAATCATATTCAAAAAATTTCGACACCTTTGATTGCCGAACCTAAGAACGGATATACCGATCATTTTCGTGATCCCCAAATTATTAAGCATGAAGATACTTACTATTGTTTGATTGGTGGACGTCGAAAAGATGATACGGGGCATGTCCTAGTTTATCAAGCACCAGAAGTAACTGGACCATGGTCGTACAAAACGGAATTGAAGTTCACAGATGAGAATTGTGGCTACATGATTGAATGTCCTAATATACTATTTGTAAATAATCGTCCCGTTTTAATCTTTTGTCCTCAAGGAATTGGTCAAGATGTGTTACAATACTCGAATGTCTTTCCAAACGCTGTGGTCATCGGTGAGGACTTTGACTGGGAGACATTTAGTTTTATTAATCCAAGTGCAATCACAAACTTAGATGAGGGTTTTGATGTTTATGCAACACAAGGATTCAATGCGCCAGATGGACGAGCTTTGACAGTTAGTTGGATCGGGCTTCCTGATACTTCCTATCCTTCAGATGAAGAAGGATGGGCCAACTGTTTTAGCTTAGTCAAAGAATTACAAATTAAAAATAATCATTTGTATCAAATACCAGTAGTCGAAAATAACAAGTTAGTTAAGCAAACACTTAACTCAAAAGAAATTACGCCACAAACAAAAATTTCATTTAACATGGGGGCAAATTTAGCCGGATCATTAACTATCAAGACTGAACTTGAGGAAGAATTACAAATTATTCTGGATACAACTAATGGTAAGATATTAGTTGATCGAACTAATGCTGGGGTTAGTTTTGCGACGGACTTTGGAACGACGAGAAGTATCAAAGTCGACAGTGGCAAAACAATTCAAGCCGATTTGTATTTAGATAATACCGTTTTTGAACTATACGTTAACGGCGGTCAAGAAGTTATCACTGGTCGAATTTTTCCACAGGGTAAACGATTCTTTGTGGAGTCAGAAAATATTGCAGTAAAAAAAGTTAGTTTGAACAAGATTTATTAATGAGGTAGATTATGGCAACGTTAGATGATATTGCAAAATTAGCGGGAGTTTCAGCGACGACAGTTTCACGAGTTATCAATAACTATGGCTCGCTGTCGGAAAAAACTAAAACTAAGGTTTTTGATGCAATGAAAGAGCTTAATTACCAACCTAATAGTTTAGCAAGATCATTGAAGGGTAAGAAGACTCAGCTTATTGGTGTCATCTTGCCTGGTGTCAGTAATCCATTCTTTGGACAGATGGTTCAAGAGATTGAAGACCAATTGTTTAAAAAAGGTTTTCGGATGATCCTTTGTAATGCCGGTAGCGATGCCGAAAAAGAACGTGACTATCTGAGAATGTTGATAGCTAATCGAGTTGATGGAATCATTGCTGGTTCTCACAATTTGGGGATTGAGGAATACCAAAAAGTGGGCTTGCCAATTATTTCATTTGACCGCTACTTATCAGATAATATTCCGATAGTGAGTTCTGATAATTATCGTGGTGGACGACTTGCTGCCCAGGCACTGATAAGGTCAGGGAGTAAGAAGTTACAAATCATTACAGGAGCTAATCGTCCTAATAGTCCTACCAATGCTAGATTGACGGGATTTAAAGATGTATTGTCAAAGAGTGATTTGGATTTTAATCTAATGGAAATTAGTTTTTCTTCCACGCCTAATATCAAAGGGTTGAAAATCAGAGAATTATTATCTAAACGAGATGTTGACGGAATCTTCTGTACGGATGATTTGACGGCACTGTTAGTCATGCAGCAAGCTAAATCTTTGGGGATGAGGGTCCCTGAGGATGTGAAATTAGTTGGATATGATGGGACGAATTTTATTCAGTCTTATCATCCGGAATTGACAACAGTCATGCAGCCAATTTCTGATATTGTGACGATGATGATCGACTTGTTGCTAAAGCGGGTTGATGATCATGATTGTCAGTTAGAAAATAATTATGTTTTGCCGGTTAAATTAATTACTGGTGAAACGACCATATAAAAAAGTCGTAGATGTGAGGTCTACGACTTTTTTTGTCTCATGGTGGGATTGTTTAGTATAAAAAATATGTTAAATCGTTGAATATTTTTACTCGGTTTAACGTATTTTGTTTGTATGGGTTATTTTTGATAACCATGGTTCTATGCAGAATAGTGGAAACGAGCTTCACAGGGGAACCCATTCCGGTTTGCTACAGTATCAAAATCGCCCGCCAAATGCGCGTGCAATTCTGATACTTAGGCAAATCCTCGTGGGTTAAGCGCCCCTGTTCAGCTCTCTGCTGATATGATCAGCATCATTGGTCTTCTAAACTCGTCCTTCATTCCCGGAACGTCTAACAAGTGTTCAGGTGGTGTGGGTTCTTCTAATCCTTTTAATGTAAATCCATTTTCCAATAGGGTATTTACGTATGTCGTTAAGGTCTTATGATATTTAATAACTTTATGATTCAAGAAATCCGCTTCACGTTTGCCTTCTTCAAAATAGTGATCAACGGGCCAACACTTTATTTTGCCGTTTTCATCGTAAATCCATTCTTGATTGCCATAGGCTGTGAAGATTGGGTGTTCGACTGAAAATACGAAAGCCCCGTTTGGGGATAAGCTGTGTTTAACTTTTTGACAGATGAGGTTGAAATCGGGTGTGTAATGTAGGGCTAGGGAACTGATGACGATATCGAAACTATTCTTTGGAAAATCAATATTTTCCATTGCCATTTTTTGATAGTGGACGTTGTCATAATGATTTTTCTCTTGAGCTACTTTGAGCATGTTTTCGGATAGATCGATTCCTAAGACTGACTTAGCTCCATGCTGAGCAGCATAAATGTCGTGCCAACCGAAACCACAACCGATATCTAAAACTCGTTTGTTTTGAAAATCTGGTAGCATCTTTTGAAATGTTGGCCATTCTCCGGCTGCTTTTAATCCTTCAACGGAACGAGGGAATTTGCTGTAAGCTTCGAAAAAGCTTTTGTCGTCGTATTCGTTTTCTTCCATTGGAATTCATCTCTTTTTTTGTTTGGCAGTTAAAGAACCATGGTTCTATGTTTTGTTGAGGTGGTTCTTTAGTTTTAAAACCATTCTTCTATGCGAAATAGTGGAAACGAGCTTCGTAGGCCAGATTCCTGTGCTTTGCTACAGTACTGAAATTGCCCGCAAAAAACGCGTGCGATTCCAGTACTTAGGCAAATGCTCAGAATCTAAGCGGGCCTACTCCGCTCTCTGATTTTTATCTCTTAACAAGTTTAACAACTGTTTCAACATGTGGTGTTTGTGGGAACATATCGACTGGTTGTAAATAAACTACTTTATAACGTTCGGCTAATCTTACTAAATCCTTAGCTAAGGTTGATGGGTTACATGAAACGTAAACTAACTTATCAACTGGGTTGTGATTTAGGGTTGTGATCATGCTGCCTTCTAGTCCAGTTCTTGGTGGATCTACGACGATTGAATTGACGTTGATGCCATCTTTTAATAGTTCTGGATAGATCTTATCTGTTGATCCAACGTAATAGTCAGCATTTTCGACTTCGTTTAGTTTGGCGTTTGCTTTGGCATCTTCGATGGCTTCGGGAATGATTTCAATTCCGTAAATGTGCTTAACGGTTTCGGACATGGTGATACCGATTGTTCCAACTCCACAATAAGCGTCTAAGAGAATATCTCTTTGTGTTGGTTCTAGTGCTTGATTGACTAGGTCATATAACTTGTCGGTTTGAAGAGAATTCAACTGTAGGAAAGCACGTGGTGAGAAATTGAAGATGTAGCCATTGATGTCTTCTTGGAGATATTCGTCACCCCAGAGCAATTTAGTTTCGTCGCCCCAAACGGCACCTTGATCTTCTTTATTGATATTTTGAGAAATTGAGCTAACTTCGGGAATTTCTTTTTGAATTCTTTCGATCAACTGATGTTCTTTAATGAACTTAGGTGAACGGGTGATAAAGGTAACTTGTAATTGATTGAATTCGACTGATTCACGAATGACGATCATACTCAAGATTCCTGATTTTTGTTTAGGATTGAAAACAGGGATTTCTAAGTCTTTGATGATCTCAACGATTTTTCTCATAGCCGACATCGTTAAGTCCATTTGTGTTGGCATTTCAGTTAGATCAACTAATTCTTGGGTACCAGTCTTGTAAAGTCCACAGCGGATTTCGCCGTCGATTTCTTGGATTGGAAATTGAGCTTTGTTACGATATTTTTCCTGTTGAACTGAAGCCATAGTTGGACGGATATTGTACTTCTCATAAGCGTAAGGCTTATATTTTTCAAGGGATTCGCGGAGAATGTCAGCCTTGAATTTTAGTTGGTCTTTGTAATTGATGTGGGCAAAGTCTAAACCACCAACTTTATCAGCTAAAGCCGGTGTGTCAGGATTTCTGAAACGACTAGCTTGTCTGATCTTGTGAATGCGACCGTTTAGAAAGCGAGGATGTACGTCAGTGACTTCACAGACAATGACATCTTCGGGAACGGCTTTTGGTACGAAGACGATGACATGCTTGAAAAAGCCGATGCCTTCGCCGTTGATGCCGATTCTTTTGATAGTTAGCGGAAACTTGTCGCCAACTTTTAGTTCTTGAGTTATATTTGTATCCATAATTTTTCCTTTGAATGTTTTTGCGATAAACTTACACTTGAGTATAACATGTGAGGTAATGATATTTTGGCAAAAGTTACGAAAATTCAGGCCCAGAAACGTAAAGGGCGTTACAATATTTATCTTGACGGTAAATACGCTTTTCCAGTGGCAGAAGCAACTTTGATCGAATTTCGCTTAATGAAAGATGTGGAATTGACCGATCAAGAGGTTGCGAAAATCCAACATAGCGAAAACGTCAATAAGGCTTATGGTGATGCAGTAAATTATCTGAGCTACCAGTTACGGACAGAAAAAGAAATCAAAGAATATCTATATAAGAAGGAATACCACAAAGATGCCGTGGAATTTTCTTTGAAAAAATTACGTGAACTGCATTATTTAGATGACGATAATTATGCAAAGAGTTTCATCAATACGCAATTGCGGACGACAGCTAATGGTCCCAAGATCATTGAGCAGAAATTAGTTCAAAAGGGTGTCCCTAATAATATTATTCAAGATAAAATTGCTGAGATCGATCAGGATATTTTATTGGAGAATGCCGTTGAATTTGCGGGGAAGCAAGCTCGAAAACAGAAGAGAGCCTCATTTCAACAGATGTTGACGAAAATTCGTCAGAGTTTATATCAAAAAGGCTTTAACGGTGAAATTACTAATGAAGCTATTAAAAAATTAGATTTAGAAGTAGATGAAGATGAGGAACTTACGAAATTAAAGAAGATGATTGATAAGGTTCAACATCGCTATGATACACAAGCTAAATTGATTAATTATTTAATGACTAAAGGCTACCATTACGACGAGATCAAACGAGTTTTAGACACTAACAATTAACTCTTTATCTTTCAATCGTTTCACAGCTCTGTTATACTTTTTTTGGATAAGAATTAGGTTTTTAGAAAGCTGGGTAAGTTATGCAAGTTCCTAAAGAAGGGGATTACGTAGCAATCCAGAGTTATAAGCATGATGGTCATTTACATCGTACTTGGCGTGAAACAATGGTGCTAAAGACAAGTGAAAATGAGATTATCGGTTGTAATGAGAATACTCTTGTCACAGAGGCAGATGGACGTCGTTGGGTAACTAGAGAACCAGCATTAGTCTATTTTCATAGAAAGTACTGGTTCAATATCGTTACTATGATTCGGAATAGTGGAGTATCCTATTATTGCAATCTGGCAACACCGTTTGCTTTAGATAAAGAAGCCATTAAATATATTGATTATGATTTAGATGTTAAGGTTTTTCCGGATGGAGAAAAAAGACTGCTTGATGTGGACGAATATGCAGCACACAGTAAGATGTGGAATTATCCACCCGAAATAGATACAATTTTACATTATAATGTCGACGTTTTAATTGATTGGATCGATAAGAAAAAGGGCCCATTTTCACAGGCCTACGTTGATCTTTGGATGCAAAGATATGAAGAACTGTCACACCATTAGGATTGCTATATCCTAGTAAGATCACCTGTTGGTGGTCTTTTTTTAGTATTGGGGGAGAAAAATATGGAATTGCGGGTTTTGAATTATTTCTTGATGGTTGCACGTGAAGAAAACATTACTAGAGCAGCCAATTTGTTACATGTCAGTCAACCAACATTGTCACGTCAAATTGCGTCCTTAGAAGAGGAACTGGGAACAAAGTTGTTCATTCGCCAAAGCCACAAAATAACTTTGACCGAAGATGGATTGTTACTGAGACGTCGAGCCGAAGAGATGCGTCAATTAAGCGATAAAATCAAAGAAGAAATGTCTGAGGATAAAGGCGAGATAGCTGGTGAAATCTCAATCGGCGGTGGCGAACTTCAGAGTATGAACGAGTTGGCCTCGATCATGACAGCTTTTCGCCAAAAGTATCCTTTAGTAACATTTAAAATTCAAAGCGGTAATTCTAAAGATACTAAGTGGGGAATTGAGCAGGGACTGTTAGATTTAGGCTTGTTGATCGAACCAGTCAGCACTGAAAAATATGACTTTGCCAGAATGCATCCCATTGAACAGTGGGGCGTGATGGTTTCCGTCGATTCACCGCTAGCTCAATTGGATTACGTGGAGTCAAAGGACTTGAGAAATCAGACTTTGATTTTGTCCAGTAGTCGACCAATGGAGAGTGAGTTGAATTATTGGTTTGGAGCCGATTTGAAAAAAATTCACATTGCTGCCAACTATAATCTCCTTTACAATGCCGTTATCATGGCCAGATCTGGTTTAGGCAATGTTTTGTGTCTAAAATTAGATGCTAATTATGATGGAATGAAGTTTATTCCCTTGAAACCGGCACTAACTTATAATTCTGTTTTAGCTTGGAAGGCTGATCAGATTTCTGCACGAAATGTGTCGGTGTTTATCGATTTTGTTAAGAAATACTTAGAAAACATTTCAGATGATGAAGAATAAGCATTATACATTTCATATAAATGGCTCGATAATATAGATGTTCCGTTACGGGATGTCTATTTTTTTATAGGAAAGATAATTATGAATAAAAAAGAAGTCAGTCAAAAATATCGAATTCCGGTTGAGGTTCTTGATGAATATGAATCCTGGGGACTATGTAATGTTGTCAAATACGTGATGGGTGAGTGGCAATATGATAATCAGGATCTGGAGCGTCTAAGTACAATCATGGCTTTGCATGATGTCGGTTTCAGCAATAAAGAAGTTGAACAGTACATGCGTCTTTTATTGGAAACTAATGATTCCAAAAAGAGAATTATAGATTTATTAAATAATAGACGTGAAAAAAAGTTACAACAGATTCATTTACAAGAGAAACAACTGGAAAGAATCGATTATTTAAAATTTAAGATGAGAAAATCTAAGGAGAATGAGTAATGAATAATTTACCTAAAATTGCATTAGGAACTTGGGCTTGGGGTGAAGATAAATCAGAAGGTAATAAAGTATTTGGAAACAGCTTAACTGAGAAAGACTTGAAACCAGTATTTGAAACAGCTATGAATTTAGGGTTAAATCTTTGGGATACAGCGGCAGTTTATGGAATGGGAGCCTCAGAAGAAGTTCTAGGTCAATTTTTGAAAATGGTTGACCGTGATAAAGTGATTTTGTCTACTAAATTTACACCTCAATTGGCTGATGATACTGATCAACCAGTTGAAAATATGTTCAATAGTAGCATTAAACGATTGAATACTGATTATATTGATATTTATTGGATACATAATCCAGCTGATGTTTCGAAATGGACGAAAAAAATTATTCCGTTAGCAAAGAGTGGAAAGATCAAGAATATTGGTGTTTCTAACCATAGTCTAGCTGAAATCAAACAGGCCAATGAAATTTTGAATAAGGAGGGATTAAAGATTTCAGCCGTTCAAAATCACTATAGTTTATTAAATCGAACTTCTGAAACTTCGGGAATTATTGACTATTGTGATAAAAATAATATTACATTCTTTGCATATATGGTTTTAGAACAAGGTGCACTTTCGGGTAAATATAACAGTGAGCATCCTTTCCCAGCAGGTAGTGATCGTGCTAAATCATATAACTCCAAACTTGATGAACTAGAGGATTTGATTAATGGGATGAGTAAAATTGCTAAAAAACATAGTATTGATGTTGCTCAAATTGCAACTGCTTGGGCCGTTAATAAAGGAACAGTTCCAATTATTGGTGCTACGAAAGTTAAACATATTGAAGACGCAGCTAAAGCGGCAAGCGTAGTGTTGAATACAGAAGAGCTAGCTCAATTAGAAGAACTGGGAGATAAGACTGCTGTAAGTACCATTAGAGAATGGGAAAAACCTATGAAATAAGAGATCACTAAAGGAAATTGAGTAAAGGAGACAATAATGGATTATCGTAAATTGGGTAACACAGGATTAGATGTTTCACGAATATGTTTAGGAACTATGGGCTTTGGACGTCCAGAAACAGGGGTTTTCCCTTGGGCTGTCGACTATGATAAAAGTGAACAAGTGGTTAAAAGGGCTTTAGATTTAGGCATTAATTTCTTTGATACAGCCAATATTTATTCTTATGGTGACAGTGAGGAGTTCTTAGGGAAAGCACTGAAAAAGTATGCCAACCGTGATGAAGTGGTAGTCGCAACGAAGGTTTTCTTCAGTCAATCCGATAAACCAAATCAACATGGATTATCACGCAAAGCTATCATGACTCAGATCGATAAGAGTTTGAAACGTTTAGATATGGATTATGTCGATCTAT
The DNA here is from genome assembly GCF_036913655.1 of Companilactobacillus sp. HBUAS56275. Lineage (NCBI taxonomy): Bacteria > Bacillati > Bacillota > Bacilli > Lactobacillales > Lactobacillaceae > Companilactobacillus > Companilactobacillus sp. HBUAS56275. The sequence goes on along the minus strand of NZ_JAYKKK010000003.1, from coordinate 200,096 downwards.
ATATCATTCATCGTTGGGACTACAACACACCAATTGAAGAAACGATGGAAGCCTTGCATGACGTAGTTAAATCAGGCAAAGCTAGATATATTGGGGCTTCAGCGATGTACTCTTGGCAATTTGAACGTGCTCAAGCTATTGCTAGAGAACACAATTGGACCGAATTCGTTTCGATGCAAGATCATTTGAATCTTTTGTACCGTGAGGAAGAACGAGAAATGTTGCCACTCTGTGAAGATGAAAATATTGCGGTAACTCCTTATAGTCCACTAGCTTCAGGACATTTAACACGTCCAACTTGGAATGGCGAGACCAAACGTGCCCAAACGGATAAGGTGGCCGAAAGCAAATACGACAATGCTGAACAAAATGATATGGAAATTGTTAAACGAGTTTCAGAAGTGGCTGCCAAACATCACGTCACAATGGCACAAGTTGCGATTGCTTGGTTATTGCAAAAGAAGCAAGTCGTTGCTCCAATCATTGGGGCAACTAATCCAGATCACTTGGCAAGTTCTGTTGATGCTTTGAAAGTGAAGCTAGATAATGAAGATGTGAAATATATGGAAGAACCATACTTGCCACATAAGTTAGTCGGTGCTTTTACTAAGGAAGAGAATGACTTTACTCGTTAGTAATAGATGGAGGAAATAATGAATCAAAAATTAGATGTTTTTGCACACGTTTTGCCAATCAATCTGTTAAAAAATATTAAGCAAGATGTCCCCAGTATTATTGAGGACAATCTTTTTTTACAAATTCCTTCTTTAACTGATTTAGAGTTACGTCATCAAAACTTTCCACAGGATGTTAAACAAATTATTTCAAATGTTAACTTGAATCCAGAAGACCATTTTGATGCCGAAAAATCTGCTCAAATGTGTTGGGATGCTAATGAAGAGATGTTACAGCTCCAAAAAGATAATGCTGATATTTTTGAATCAGTTGTAGCGATGATACCTATGAATAACTTGGATGAGTCGATTAAAATTATTCGTGAAGTATCTCAAAATCCGTCTTTAATAGGAATTCAGGTTTTCACGAGAGCTTTAGGAAAGTCGATTGCTGATCCAGAATTTGAAGAAGTATTTAAAACAGCCGCGGAGTCGAAAGTACCAATTTGGTTACATCCAGTGTTTGACGAAAGGAAACCAGATAATAATTTAACTTTTAGTTGGGAATATGAGTTGACTCAGGTAATGTATCAAATTGTGACAGCCGATTATTTTGAAAAGTATCCAGATTTAAAGATAATCGTCCATCATGCTGGAGCAATGGTGCCATTTTTTGCCGGTCGTATCAAATACACCTTACCTAAGTATTATGAGGACTTTAAGAAGTTTTACGTTGATACAGCGATTCTAGGTAATCCCAAAGCACTGGAATTAACGATGGATTTCTATGGTACAGATCATTTAGTTTTCGGGACAGATGCACCCTTTGCAGTGATGCCTAACGGAGCCACTAAGGAAATCACTCAAGCAATTGATGAAATGGATATTTCTGATACTCAAAGAAACGCTATTTATCACAATAATTTTATTAATTTATTGAAGGAGAAATAAGATGACTAAAAAACTTTATTTAATGCGCCATGGACAGACTCAGTTCAATAAATTGCATAAGATTCAAGGAGCTTGTGATTCACCGTTGACGCAAAAGGGAATTGATGATGCCAAAAAGGTTGGACAGTATTTTAAAGAACATCAATTAATATTTGATCATGCCTATTCATCGACTCAGGAACGGGCTTCTGATACGTTGGAATTGGTAACTGATCAGCCATATCAACGTCTGAAAGGTTTAAAGGAATGGAACTTTGGTGTTTTTGAGGGCGAAAGTGAAAATCTTAATCCTAAACCTGACGTTAAGGCGGGATCATATGGCGATTTCTTTGTACCTTACGAAGGTGAAGCTGCTAGCGAAGTTCAAGAAAGAATTAATCAGACTCTAACCGAGATCATGAGGCAAGCAAAGGATAATGAAAAAGTCTTAGCTGTCAGTCATGGTGGCGCAATTCACATGTTTGCTTTGAAGTGGATCACAGAAAGACTGCCACATATCACCAATTGTTCAGTAATTGAATTTGAATATGATCAAGGTATTTTTAAATATCAAAAAACGATTGAAGTGAATTAGAATGGTTAAAACTTTATATTTAATGCGTCACGGACAGACACAATTCAATGCTCTAGGCAAAATCCAAGGTGTTTGTGACTCACCGTTAACGCAAAAGGGAATTGCCGATGCTAAAAAGGTAGGGCAGTATTTTAAAGATAATCAAATAGAGTTCGATCACGCCTATTCGTCAACACAAGAGCGGGCCTCTGATACTTTGGAATTAGTAACTGATCAACCATATCAACGACTAAAAGGATTAAAAGAATGGAATTTTGGATTGTTTGAAGGTGAGAATCAACGCCTCAATCCTAAATACGACCCTAAAATTGGTTCAGTTGGAGATGCCTTTGTTCCATATGGTGGCGATTCAGCTGATGACGTTCAAGCACGAATGGTAAAGACTTTGACTGATATTATGAGTCGTGAAGATAATCAACAAGTTTTAGTTGTAGGACATGGGGCTTCAATTTATCTATTCTTGAAAAATTGGATTCCGTTAGAAGAAATTGTTAAGCATGTTGAGATGAAGAACTGTTCAGTTTTGAAATTTGAATTTGCGGATAATAAATTCAAATATCTTAAAACGATTAATGTTGTAGAATAAATTTTTCAAACTTTCGACCTAAATTTGTAGTCCCAAAATTGAAAATCACGTATCCTAGGCGTATATCAGATTTAGGGAGAAAATTTAAGAATGAAGACATTGTATTTAATGCGTCATGGTCAAACTTTATTTAACAAATTAGAAAAAACTCAAGGAGCATGCGATTCACCACTAACTGATGCGGGAATTGCTGATGCCAAAGCTACAGGTCAATTCTTTAAAGAACAAGGTTTATACTTTGATAGGTACTTTTCATCAACACAAGAACGTGCTTCCGATACTTTGGAGTTGGTAACCGATCAACCTTATCAACGAATGAAGGGCATCAAAGAATGGGACTTCGGTATTTTCGAAGGTGAGAGTGAAATGCTTTTGCCAAAGACTTATTATACTGATGGCTCTTATGGAGATTATTTCGTGGAATTTGGTGGCGAGTCAGCGACAGAATTTCAAAAACGTGTCATTAAAACTCTGAAAGAAATAATGTCACAACTTTTAGATGATCAAAATACTTTGGTTGTTTGTCATGGAGCAGTGATGTTGATGTTCATGCAGTCACTTTTATCAATGGAAGAAATTGCTAAAGAAATCAGTTTTCATAACTGTGCCGTTTTGAAATTAACGTTTGATGACGATAAGTTTGAGTTTATCGAACAAGTGAAATAACTGCTGTCAATTCGGGTGTGGTGTGAAATTGCCGTCCTCCGCAAAAACTGGGAATGCATTGGAACGCTATGGACACGATTTGAAGCTAATTATTTTACACTTTGTGCAAAATAATGGATCTTCAAAGTCGGTCTCATTGTAACTGGCAAAGCCAGTAACAATGATTTCATAGCTGAATGTATTCCCAGTTTTTGTTCCGGACTAAAGAGTACTTCTGTTGTTTGTTTTGAGATAAAATATTTAATCTTGTATTTTTTCTATTTTAAGAATGGCTTTTAAAACAAAAAAATATCCGTATAACCAACATATATTGGTGGAATTAGAATTAATTTTTAAAATGAATGATAGTAGATTAATATGGTGATTTCTGTCCTAGCTAAACTCAAATAAGAATACAAAAAAGCAGCCAGATTATAATATAGTGGCTGCTTTTTGTAATGTTTGTAACTCAATCTTATTTTCTGGAATCTACAAGAATTCAAGTTATCCTGTCTCAATTCAAACTATTTTTTCAAGAAAGCAAGTACGTTTTTCTTATCTGGTTTCATTCTTCCTGCTACGAATGAAATTATAACTGCAATAAGAGAGAACAAGAATTCCCATACTGACCATTTAAAAACTAGTGTTAAAACTAACATAATAATAGCTGCAATCAACAAGATTCCATCTCTAGGACCTAATTTCAAATATGGATACATCATCATCAGATGTCACTTCTTTCATTATTTGATAAATATTGAATAATCTCAACCAGGACTTGATTGTGTATGTAGAATTTTTAGGTAGCCTTTTTTCTTCTAATCGCGGCTTTATCGAAGCCTTGTGACAATTAAGCGCATAGGTTCATGGAACTATACTTAATTGTTTACGAAATTAGGGATACCTCCGAGAGGTAGCAAGTTGACCAAGTGTAGCGGATGGGAACAGGCAGATTCCGTAAAATCCTGGTAGCTGTACGTTTATCTCTGGTAGGAAGAAGTCTAGGAACAATTCAAACATCCATTTAAGTTCTAAGAATATTATAACACCGCTTTCATCTTTTGAAAAAATGACTTATTACCAAGCAATGTCACCGTGAAAAGAACAAAAAAAATTGGACCCAAACGGGCCCAATTTTTTTAAGGGTTATTATTTTTCTTCACTAAATGTGATACCAGATAGAAAATCTTTAATTCTAGTTGTTGGATGATTGAAGAACTCATCTGGAGATCCATCAAAGAGGATATCTCCATCTTCAACGAAGACAATCTTATCAGCAACTGAACGGGCAAAATCCATATTGTGAGTCACAATAATCATTGCCTGGCCCATCTTACTTAATTCTTCCAGAATCAAAAGAACTTGTGTCTCTAACTCTGGATCAAGGGCACTGGTTGGTTCGTCTAACAGGATGTATTCAGGGTCCATCGCTAAAGCACGGCAGATGGAAATACGTTGTTGTTGACCACCAGATAGTTGGCTAGGGTAACGATCAGCGTACTCAGACAAACCGACTTGTTCAAGCAATTTGTGGGCACGTTCTTCAGTTTCTTTCTTGGGTCTACCTAAGACCGTCTCCGGAGCAGTGGTGATATTTTGGAGAACAGTCAAATTAGGAAAGAGATTCCAATTTTGAAAGACCATACTAGTTTTTTTACGAACATCGAAACTAAGTTTCTTAGAAACAGGTTTGGCATAATCAAGTTGTAAATCAGAGAAGTTTAAGGTTCCACTCTCTGGTCTAACTAGAAGATCAAGCGATCTTAGAAGTGTTGACTTACCAGAACCAGAAGGTCCTAAGATAACGGTGGTTTTACCATCAGGAAAATCAACATTGAGATTCTTAAGAACTTGTTTGCCACCATAAGTTTTGACAATATTCTTTAATGAAATCATTAAGCTTCACTTCCTTTAACGTATTTTGAAGTTCTACGTTCGAGATAATGTTGCAATAGAGTAAGCAACGTGCAGACAACAGCATACAAGAAAGCAGCTAATGAGTACATTAACAATGGTTGGAAGTTCTTAGCCGTAATTTGTTGACTGACTTGGAACATTTCCAGAATTGTAATCGAACTAGCCAAAGATGTATCTTTCACTAAGCCAATAAATGAATTGGATAGTGGTGGTAGGGCAATTCTAACAGCTTGTGGCAACACGATCTTCATTAGTGTTTGTCTAGTCGTAAAGTTCAATGTAAAAGCTGCATCCCATTGATCTTGAGGAACTGATAACAAGGCTGAACGAATCGTTTCTGAAGCATAGGCTCCAGTATTCAATGAGAAACCAATTACGGCAGCAATGAATGGTGATAGTTGAACGCCAGCACTTGGAAGACCAAAGAAGATGATAAATAATTGAACTAACAGAGGAGTGGAACGGAATAACCAAACGTAGAAATCAGCAATCGCACGAAGTACGAGCCAAGGATATTTGATCATTTTGTTTTCACTCGGTTGGATAAACTTAATCAGAGCTGTTAAAACAGCTAAAATTAGGCCAAAGATAAAGGAAATGATGGCCAAGGGAATGGTGTACTGCAACATTGCAGAAATCATTTCCGGTAATGAAGTAACGATAGTGTGCCACATGAAGTGATAACCCCCTTAATGAGTTTTGAGTTTATTTCTTAGTAATATCTTCACCGAAGTACTTGTTTGAAAGTTTCTTCATTGTACCGTCTTTGTATAGGTCTTTGATAGCCTTGTTTACACGGTTACGTAGGTGAGTTGATTTCTTGTTGTAAATTGGAGCAATTTTTGATGGTTCAAGTTTGTTATCAGGAATGGTGATGTACTTCAAGTCAGTGTTCTTATGACTTTGTTTCCAGTATAAGAAGGCTTCCTTAGAGTTAATAGCACCAGCAACACGTCCTTGGTCGATCATTGACATGTCAGTTTGGAAATCAGCAGCAGGAACTACTTTAGCGCCAAACTTTTCAGCGTGGTTGTAGTTATCAGTACCAGTACCAGCTGAAATTCTCTTACCTTTAATATCATCTACTGAGTTGATGCCTGTACCATCTTTAGTGATGATAACTGATTTTGAGTAAATATAAGGTGTTGAGAAGATGTAATGTTTTTCACGTGATGGATTTTCAGCCACGTTGTTCAAAACAACATCGAAAGTATTTGAATTTAAACCAGCAATCAATGAATCCCATTTTGTTGGAACAAACTTAGCCTTTAGATCAAGTTTCTTAGCAACGGCTTTACCTAGGTCAACCTCAAATCCCTTAAGCTTGCCATCGTCACGGTATGAGTAAGGTGCATAAGTACCTTCCAAACCGATTGTTAAAGTACCATCAGTCTTAGTGTCACTGTTAGCACTTTTATTTGAGCAACCAGTTAATACTAAAACAAAGGCTGCAATCATTGTTAAAATTAAAGCTATACGCTTTTTCATTATTAAAAAATCCCCCTAATATAGAAAATCACTATTTTCTATTCTCTCATAAAATAAAAATTCTTAAAAAAGATTTGACTCCTAAAATTTAAATAAGTCAGTTGAAAGATATCTTTCGCCATTATCAGGTGCAACGGTTACGACAGTCTTGCCTTTACCGAGTTTCTTAGCGATTTCAATAGCACCATAGATGTTAGCGCCTGCAGAAATTCCTGGTAAAAAGCCTTCCTTATGACTTACTTCTTGAGCCATTTTAATAGCTTGATCACTAGTTACTTCTATTATATCTGAGTACGCATCTTTATCGAGCGTATCAGGAATGAATCCAGCACTGATACCTTGGATTTTGTGAGCTCCAGTTTTTCCTTCCTTTAATAGAGGAGATTCGGCTGCTTCAAGAGCCCAAACTTTAACGTTAGGATATTTCTTAGTTAGAGCATGACTGACACCAGAAAGGGTACCACCAGTACCAACATCAGCAACGAAGCCATCGACCGGAGTATCGCCAAAGGCATCAACAATTTCTTTACCAGTAGTAGCTTCGTGAATAGCAGGGTTAGCAGGATTTTGGAATTGCATTGGCATGAAATAACCATTTTCCTTGGATAAGTCAGTAGCTTTTTTGATTGCACCACCCATACCATCTTTACCAGGTGTCAAAATTAATTCCGTTCCGTAACCTTGCATCAATTTACGACGCTCGATACTCATAGTTTCAGGCATTGTGATGATTAAGTGATAACCCTTAGCAGCAGCAACTAGTGACAAACCGATACCAGTGTTACCAGAGGTTGGTTCAACTAATGTATCGCCAGGTTTGATCTTGCCAGCTTTTTCGGCAGCTTCGATCATTGAAAGAGCAATTCTATCCTTGATGGAACTACCAGGATTAAAGAATTCCAACTTTACGTAAACGTCGGCAGCGTCTTCGGGTACAACGTTATTTAATTTAACCAAAGGTGTGTTTCCAATAAGTTCTGTAATATTTTGAGCAATTTTTGTCATAATAATATTCTCCTTAGCAAGTTGTTAGTTTGTATTCTGAAACTGATTGAAGCCAATTGTGATAGAAATTCAGTTGTGTTTGTTTCCAAGCAAAAGTTGGTTTCCTATCTAGTGGTGAATAGTAATTCAAAGCTGGAAAAGGTTGTTTTACTTTAGGACTAGCAAGTTCGCGACGGTATTCATTATCCAGACTATCTTTTTGATATTCTAAATGTGAAAAAACAAAGGTTTGATTTCTGTCTACCGATTCAACTAGGGTTAACAAGCCATTTTCACTGATAGCTTTGATTGTTAAATGTGGGTTATTCTGAATTTCTTCATGATCCATTTCTGCATAACGAGCATGAGGTGCAGGAAAATTATCACTGATGTTATCCAGATATTTCGAGTCTTTCAAAATTTGGTTTTGGAAAATTCCAAATACTTTGTGTGGTAAAAGCTTTTTTTGAATGTCATATATACGATTAAGGGCAGCCATGGCGCCCCAACAGACATATAATTGTGGCATGTTGATATGATTCAATTGGTCAATTAAATCATTGATTTCGTCAAAGTAGGAAACTTGAGGAAAATCTAATTTTTCAACGGGACTGCCGCTAATGATGAAGCCATCCAGATTTTTAATTTCGTCTAGATCTAACGGTCTCATATTGTCGGTTATCTCTGGGGATAAAGTACGATCAACATAACGTGTAGCTGAATAATAGAAGATTAGTTCAACGCTGTCGAGCTTTAAGGCCCTTTGGAAGTTATACATTGTTTCAAGTTTATTCTGCATTAAATTTAAAATCCCAATTTTAATAGGTTCCACAAGTATCTCCTTTCTAAGTCAGGCAAACAAAAAAGAGGGGCTGACTAATGTCAACTCCTCTTGATATTTACAGTTTACACTACTTGTTTATCAATTGAGTGGTATTAGACATGTCGAAAAAGTATAGTAATTTTTGTCAATTACTACACAACAACATGATTTAGTGTTTTCTAAATTAAAATTCAACATGTCAAATTCCTCCTGCAATTAAGATGTCTCAAATTTACAATTAAAAAAATAATTAGTCAAGCTTTATTTCTTTTTTTCTGTATAAATCGAAAGTGATTCGAATTCCAAATATGACGCTAAAGTCAATGATATCATCAATAAGAAGACTAACCAGCCAAGCGTACGACCAAGAATTAAATTCAAGGGTAGGAAGCGTGCAATGAGATAAATGCTTAACATTGATAACCAAAAATCAACAAAAAGATTAGCACCGATTACTAATTTGTTACGCTCGAGAACAAAGAAACGAAGCAGATCCTTTAGGATTTTTCGAGTTGAGCTACGGTACATGATCAAAACAGGACGTTGAGCAATGACCTTAACAGCAAACATACCAAAAGCTCCCACGACTCCACCAACAACGATTCTCCAAGTCAAAGCATGTAGTACCAATGAGTTATACGATACGCCAATAATCGATAAGCAAAGGATATAAGGGATGATGAAAAAGAATAGATAGATGATGGAAATTTTTTTATTAGACATTTTTGATTTCTCCCTATATAATGATGTTCTTATTCTAACATGAAAAAGCTTTATTGTTGAATACATAAACACCTGTTATAATTGTTTTGTTTATGTTCAAGTTTAGAAATGAAAGTGAGTGCGAGTTAAATGAGTGGTGACTCTTCTGGAGCGTCGCTTTCCGGGCAGCTGATTTTAATAATAGTTTTGACATTATTAAATGCTTTTTTTGCAGCAGGCGAAATGGCGATAGTTTCTGTTAATAAGACCTCTGTTGAGGAAAAAGCAAAGAGCGATAATAAACGAGCTCAGAAAATATTACAGGCGATTAATAATCCCAATAAGTTCCTATCTACGATCCAAGTAGCTATTACTTTAGCAGGCTTCTTGTCATCAGCTAGTGCGGCAACTACTTTAAGTACAAGGGTAGAATCTTTGATTGGTACATTTCCAGGCAGTCACGAGATTTCAATTATCATTATAACGATAATTTTATCTTTTATTACTTTAGTTTTCGGAGAATTGTATCCGAAACGAGTAGCGTTACAAAAGCCTTACGAGGTAGCCAGTTTTACTGAACCTTTTATAAGATTTGTTGGAAAAATTTTACGTCCATTCGTATGGTTACTAGATAAAACCATCAATATGTTGACGAAAATTACTCCGATAGATTTCAGTCAAAAAGACGATCCTATCACTAGAAATGAAATGATTGCGACCTTACGTAAGTCACGTAATAGTGGAACGATTAATTCTGATGAGTATCAGATGTTACAAGGAATCATTCGTTTTGGCGATAAGACGGCGCGTGAAATCATGACGCCAAGAACAGATACATTCATGATTGATATCAATAATCCGGTCGATGAAAATATTGACGCAATTTTAAATCAACCTTATTCCCGAATTCCACTATACGGTGGCGACAAGGATAATGTTATCGGAATCGTTCACATCAAGGATCTTTTGAAAAGGTCGCGTGAAGTTGGTTTTGAGAATATTAATTTGAAATCACTTATGAAAGAACCACTGTTTGTTCCTGAAGCAACTAATATTGATGCTTTACTGTTAAAGATGCGTAGTACACAGACTCAGATTGCTATGGTAGTTGATGAATATGGAGGAATTGTTGGTTTAGCTACGATTGAAGATATCTTGGAAGAGATCGTTGGTGAAATTGATGATGAATATGATCCCGTAACAAAGAATTTCCAACGTCTAGGTGCCAATAAGTTCTCTGTTATTGGTTTAATGACAATTGAGGATTTTGACGAATTATTTGAAGAAGAAATTCAAGTAGAAGATGTTGATACGATTGCAGGTTATCTAATCATGAATATTGGTGAGATTCCTGATCCTAAACATCCCAAATCATTTGAGTTAAAAGATGGAACAGTTATTACATCTGGCGAACTAAGTGGTTCAAGAATTGAAAATGTTATTGTAACTGTGCCAGACAGTAAGTTGAAAGCCGTTACTACAAACATGTTCAAAAAGAAATACTAACTGTATTTCTTTTTTTTCGATGAAAAATTATAATTATAAGTATGTATGGAGGAAAAGGTACACAAGGCAGATTGTTTTGTGTGTTGATAAAATATGGATCAAAAACAATTAGAACAAGAAGTAAATAAACGTAGAACCTTTGCTATCATCTCTCACCCGGATGCTGGTAAGACAACTATTACTGAACAAATGCTTTATTTTGGTGGGGTTATCCGTTCAGCAGGTACTGTTAAAGCTAAGAAGTCTGGTCAATTTGCAACTAGTGACTGGATGGAAATTGAAAAGAAACGTGGAATCTCTGTTACCAGTTCCGTAATGCAATTTCATTATCACGATAAGGATATTAATATTCTGGATACACCAGGACATGAGGATTTCTCTGAAGATACTTATCGTACTTTGATGGCTGTTGATGCTGCTGTCATGGTAATTGACTCTGCCAAAGGTATCGAACCTCAAACTAAGAAATTGTTTAAGGTTGTTAAAAAACGTGGTATTCCTATCTTCACATTTATGAACAAGTTGGACCGTGATGGTCGTGATCCACTTGATCTGATTGCTGAACTAGAAGATCTTTTGAATATTGAAGGGGTCGCTATGAACTGGCCTATCGGTATGGGTAAGGAACTCAAGGGACTTTACGATATGCGTAACAGCCGTTTGGAACTCTACAGAAAAGACGGCGATGATCGTTTCTTGCCATTGAATGAAGAAGGTAAATTGGCTGAGCATAACCCAATTGAAGAAGAGGGCGTGTATGAACAAGCTCTTGGTGAAGTTGATTTGATCAAGGAAGCCGGTAATACATTCGATCTTGATAAGATTCTTGCCGGTGATCAAACTCCTGTCTTCTTTGGTTCAGCGTTGACTAATTTCGGTGTTGAAACATTTTTGAACACATTCTTAGATCTAGCTCCAGCTCCAAGTGTTCACAAAGAAAATGACAGTGATGAAGTCGTTAAACCAGATGACCCAGAGTTTTCTGGCTTTGTCTTCAAGATCCAAGCTAATATGAATCCTAATCACCGTGATAGAATTGCTTTCGTGAGAATTTGTTCTGGCGAATTCGTTCGTGGAATGGATGTTAAATTACAAAGAACTGGCAAAGTTATGCGTTTGAACAATGCTACTGAATTCATGTCAGATCAAAGAGAAACAGTTAAGACTGCCGTTGCTGGTGATATCGTTGGTTTGTACGATACCGGTAATTTCCAAATTGGCGATACAATTTACACTGGTAAGAAAGCAATTCAATTTGAAGATTTACCACAATTTACACCAGAAATGTTCATGGAAGTTCAAGCTAAGAACGTTATGAAACAGAAGTCATTCCATAAAGGGATGCAACAACTAGTTCAAGAAGGTGCTGTTCAGTTGTATAAGAAATATACGACTAACGATTATATCTTAGGTGCCGTTGGTCAACTTCAATTTGAAGTTTTCCAATTTAGAATGAAGAACGAGTATAATAGTGACGTAGTAATGAAGCCAATTGGTTCTAGAATTGCTAGATGGGTCGATCCAGAACAATTAGATCCATCAATGTCATCAACTAGAAATATGTTAGTGAGAGACATGGATGATCAACCACTATTCCTCTTTGAAAATAAGTTTGCTGAAAATTGGTTTGCTAATAAGTATCCAAATGTTAAGTTAACTTCAAAATTATAAGAAATCGCTGAATGGCGGTTTTTTTTATTGTAAAATTTTTATGGTAGTGTAAAAAATCACATATAAAGGAGGCCGGTGACAAAGCCTGGATAGCGTACAAACAGGGGATTACTCTCGTTATTTTTTTAAAAATTAATTTGGCTACCAATGAGTTTATTCAATTGAACATTTCATTTTTATGGAATTTGTTATCCAATTTCTTTTGGAAAAGATGTAATTGGTTTATTTGGCATAAAGAAGTCTTAAATTTCTTAAGATTTTCTTAATGTCAAGTGACAAAAAATTACAATTTATTTTCGAATGTTTAATTCTTGTTACAAAATCCGGGTTTTATTGAAACTAATTTTTGTAAATAGTAGTCTATAACTAGATTATTTATTAAGGGGAAACATTCTATGTCTAAAAAAAATCTAATTACAAGTGCCTTGGTACTTGGAACATTGGCTGCAACCGCTACACCTTCTGTAGTTTCAGCTGCTACAACCGATGCGGATTCTACAGCATCTGACACAAATACAGAACAAGTAAATAACAAATCACAAGATAATAAAGAAAACGTCATTGCTGGCGCTGACGTAAAAAAAGCTGATACAACTGTTGCTAACTCATCAATTGTGCAAGCTGCTAGTGAATCACCATATGCAGCAGCACGAGCAACTGCAATTGTACAAGCTGCTTCAGGTTTATCATCTTCACAACAACAAGCTTTCTTAAATGAAGCTGTTCCAATGGCTCAAAAAGCTGCTGCAAAGTATAACCTTTATACATCAGTAATGTTGGCACAAGCTATTCTAGAAAGTGGTTGGGGAGCTTCAACATTAGCTACTCAAGGTCATAACTTGTTTGGTATTAAGGGTGACTATAACGGCGCTTATGTAACAATGCCTACATCTGAATACAGTGTTTCAAAGGGTTGGTATACAATCTATGCTAACTTCAGAAAATATCCTAGTTACTATGAATCATTCTTAGACAATGGTGACAAACTTCGTAATGGTGTTTCATGGAACTCAAGTTATTACAAGGGTACATGGAAAGAAAATACAAGTTCATACAAAGATGCTACTGCATGGCTACAAGGTAGATATGCAACAGCTCCTAACTATGCATCTTCATTGAATAACATCATTGCAACTTACAACTTGACTAAGTATGATGGTTCTGCTGAAACAAACAGTGGTTCACAAAGTGATCAAAAGGGTGTTATTACTGTTAAGAATAGTGCCAGTCCTTATGTAAGATTACTTGCTTTACAAAGTGATGGTACATTCTCACTAATTACTAATCGTGCTTTGGGTAACAACACACCATGGCAAACAGATCAAACTAAAGTTCTTAATGGTCACACATATTATCGTGTTGCTACTAACGAATGGGTACAAGACACATACGTTGTTAAATAGATTTTTATTTTATAATTTCGGACATCCTTTTATGAGGGTGTCTTTTTTATTGGATGGATGGTGGGTGATGGATGTGCTTAAGGTGCCGTCCTCCACAACAAGAAAATTTGGCCGGAACGCCATGGGCACGACTTTAAGCTAATAATTTTGCACTTGGTGCAAAATCATGGATCTTAGAGTTCGGCCTTTACCTAGGCAATAAATTGCCAAGGTAAATTTCATGGCTGGGCCAATTTTCTTGTTGCTCCGGACTAAATCCAGCTTTGTTTTTTAGTTTGAGAAAAATGTTTGATTCATTATCTTTCCATTTGAAAATGGTTGTAATATCGTCAATGTCCATTTATTTCAGACCAATAAATATTTTTCCATCTTTCAAAATTATCAGTGATAAAGAGAAGCATCCATACTCATCAATATAATATTGGTTATGTCGACATTCCTTTTTGATTCAAAAGTAATTTTTAAACAGAAAAGATACTGGATTAAATACTTTTCAAGTCATACAACAGAAGAACTCTTTAGTCCGGAGCAAAAACTGGGAATGCGTTCAGCTATGAAATTATTGTTATCGGCTTTGCCGATTACAATAAGGCCGACTTTTGAAATCCATTATTTTGCACGAAGTGTAAAATAATTAGTTCAAAATCGCGCCCATAGCGTTCCAACAGCATTCCCAGTTTTTGTGGAGGACGGCAATTTTACACTATCCCAGCTTTCTTTGTGGAAAAGTTGTTTATATGATATGGTATATTATATTGATAATTATTTCACAAAAAGGAGGCTATTTTTATGCAAATTGGTATACCTAGAGAACTAAAGAATCGAGAGGAACGTGTGGGTGCTGATCCCAATGGAGTTTCTGAATTAGTTAATTCCGGTCACACGGTTATTGTTGAAGAGGACGCGGGACTGGGCTCGGGTTACACCAATCAGCAGTATATTAATGCAGGGGCACAAATTGGTGCAGTTGGAGACGTTTGGAATTCAGAAATGATCATTAAAGTTAAGGAACCGATTGAATCTGAATATCAATACTTTAAACCGGATCAAATAATTTATACGTATTTACATTTAGCCGCAAATGAGAGATTAACAGCTGAATTATTAAAGAAAAATGTTACTGGAGTTGCCTACGAGACTATGGTTGGACCCAAAGGTGATTTGCCATTACTATTTCCAATGAGTGAAATTGCTGGTCGAATGGCAGTACAAGTGGGAGCTCACTTTTTGGAAGAACCACATCAGGGTAAGGGATTACTTTTAAGTGGTGTTCCGGGTGTTAGAAAGGGTAAGGTCACTATTATCGGTGGTGGTACGGTAGGTATGAACGCCGCACAGATTGCTATCGGTATGGGCGCTGACGTTACGATTTTAGATATTAATGCCAATCGTTTAGCTGAGTTAGAAAGAATTTTTAATGGTAAGATTCATACCTTGATGTCGAACCAACAGAATATTGCTAAAAGTGTTAAGGAAGCTGATTTAGTGGTGGGAGCGGTACTTATTCCTGGTGCGGTCACTCCTAAATTGGTTACTGAGGACATGATAAAATCGATGGAACCGGGATCGGTTGTTGTTGATATTCCGATTGATCAGGGTGGATTGTTTGAAACTAGTATTAAAGCAACGACCCATGATGATCCGGTATATCTATCTTATGGCGTGGTTCACTACACGGTTGCTAATATTCCCGGTGCAGTACCACGAACAGCTACTGAAGCGTTATCCAGTCAAACGATGCCGTACGCAGTCAAGATTGCTAATGAAGGAATCGTAAACGCCTGTGCTAACAAGACAATTGCTACAGGAGTTAATACTTATCATGGTTCATTAACTGAAGCAGCGGTTGCCGACAGTTTGAAAATGCCATTTGCTGATTTAAGAGAAATATTATTAAAACCAGAGTTTAGTTAGTCAAAATTTAATCACTTCATGATTGTGGGAGGTTGTCCCAACAATTGTGAAGTGATTTTTTTTGCCAAAATTGATATTATTTATTGTGCCAAAAGGCCGATTTTATTATGATATTTAGATGAGTTTAATTAAGAGAGTGATTTGATGAAAACAAAATTAACTTGGAGAAATTTATTCTTCATTGGTTCAATGTTATTTGGACTGTTCTTTGGAGCTGGAAATCTGATTTTTCCAGTTTTTCTAGGCCAGCAAGCCGGGAGCAATGTTGGCTGGGCTATTATTGGCCTTTTGATCACAGGAGTGGGGTTACCGCTTTTAGGTGTTGCTAGTATGGGGATTACAGCCAGTAACAGTGTCTTTGATTTAGCAGGTAAAGTTAATCGGCCGTTTGCTTATATTTTTACAATTTTACTTTATATAACTATGGGACCGTTATTTGCGATTCCACGGTTGGCGACGATTTCATTTCAATTAGGAATTGCACCATTTGTTGATAAGGATCATCAGAGTTTAGTGTTGTTGATCTTTTCAGCAATATTCTTTGGAGTAACTTGGCTGTTGGCACGAAAACCTAGTAAGTTGATGACTTATGTCGGTAAGTGGTTAACACCAATTTTTCTAGTGTTATTAGGGATCTTGATCGTAACAGCGTTCGTAAAACCGATGGGAAATTTACATGCGATTCCTCAAAATGAGTACGCAGTAAGTCCAGTTCTGACAGGATTCACTGAAGGATACAATACGATGGATGCTTTGGCTTCGTTAGCTTTTGGAGTTGTGGTAATTGATACGATCAAGTCGCTTGGAATTACACATCCTGGACAAATTGCTAAAGATACAATCAAATCAGGTTTGATCAGTGTTGTGATCATGGGTGTAATCTATGGATTCTTAGCTTTGATTGGAACGATGAGTGTAGCTAAATTGCCATTGGCTTCTAATGGAGGCGTAACTCTGGCACAAGTCTTCAATTATTACTTCGGTTCTTTTGGTAGTTTGTTGTTGGCCTTAATTGCCATTATTGCATGTTTGAAAACCTCAATTGGATTGACAACTGCTTTTGGCGAAACTGCTGAAGAGATGTTTCCTAAATTTAAATATCAGATTACTTTAATTGTTGTTGGTGTGATTTCATTTTTGATTGCCAACATCGGTTTAACAAGGTTGATCAATTATTCGACACCTGTTTTGATGTTCCTTTATCCTCTAGCCATCGTTTTGATTATTGTGGCAGTTTTAACACCATTGATTGGTGAATCGAGATGGATCTTTGGTATGACAACTTTATTTACAATTATCCCATCGTTATTTGCGGGGGTGGATGCTTTACCAGAAACTTTGAAAAACGTTAGTTTTATTCAAACTGTATTACATTGGAATAGTTATTTACCACTAGCTTCATTAGGATTGGGTTGGGTAATTCCAGCTCTAGTTGGATTAATAATTGGCTTTATAGTGAATAAATATCAGGAGAAAAATTAATGAAATATATCTTTGACGTTGATGGAACTTTGAGTTTTGATGGTGAAACAATTGCTCCAGTGATCAATTCCGCTATTGACGATTTGATTGCGGCAGGGAATGAAGTTATTTTTGCTTCGGCACGACCAATCAGAGATCTTTTACCAATGATTCCTACCTTTACGAATCAAAAATTAATTGGCGCTAATGGTGCCATGATTTCAATAGATCAAAAAGTTAGAGTAATTTCCAAAATAGACCTTGAGTACTATGATTTCTTAAAAGAGTTGATTAATGAATTTCAGTTAGATTATATAGTCGATGGTAGTTGGAATTATTCATCTAGAATTACTCAAGAAAGTTTTATTGAAAAAATGATTGATCCCAAAAATTTAGCTAAACAGGTTGCTCTGGAGGAAATTGTTGAACCGATTAAAACAATTTTTGTTAATTTGGATAACTCTTTGCAGGAAAAGTTAATGACCCTTATTAAGGAAAAGACGACTCTGAATCCTATTGGTTTGGCTGGTGAGGGAACAGTTGATATTACATCACAGAATATTAACAAAGCCTATACTTTGGACTATTTACAAGTTGATAAATTCATAGCCTTTGGTAATGATCGCAATGATTTGGAAATGTTAGGTGAAGCTCAACAGAGTGTTTGGATTAATAGTAAGCCGTCACTGTTGAATTTTGGTAAAAAAGCAGACGTTATTTGTGAAGCTAATAGTGAAAAAGTAGCACAACTTATTAAAAGTTTTATTTAATTTACATTGATAATCAATATAGACATATTGTTTATCGATATGCAAAATGCTAAAATACCATTAATAATTGATGGGAGATTTTAGCATGAAGATTAAAACGATATTTTTAAAATTAGTTACAGCTATTATCGATTTGTTTGTCTTATTTTTTGTTTTTACTTTAACAATGGGAATCGTTTCGTCTATTAAAGAGAGCTCAATTTTTGGATTACAAATTTTAACAGCTAGTTCTTTGTTCTTAGGTTGTTTAGTAATTTTTGGTATTAGTTATTATTTATTTAGAATCTTCCTTTTAATTGATCAGCGGGCTTTCTTCAGTAAAATCGCTTTACATGCAGTTAAGATGATTCGTTATTTATTTATCGCTGAATTTGTGATCTTGTTAGGTATTATGCCGTTTGTCTACTATACAGCTGATCATGGAGATGCACCGGGGCTAATTATTATTGTGGGTGCAGTTGTATTCTTACCTCTAGCCATAGCTACTTTTGTTTATACGATGGAACAGATTTTGGATAATTCTATTAAAATGAAGGATGAAAATGATTTGACGATATGATAAAAGTTAATTTGGATTTTATGTTGTTAAAGAAGAAAATGACGGTCGTAGAATTGGCAGAAAAGGTGGGAATCACTCAAGCTAATATTTCTATCCTGAAGAACAATCGTGCTAAAGCGATTCGTTTTTCAACATTAGAAAAAATTTGTCAGGTTTTGGAATGTCAGCCAGGCGATATTTTGGAATATACTGTAGATGATGAATAGACAAAAAAACCTCTGGATTGCTTAATTGAAAGTAATTCAGAGATTTTTTATTTGGTTATAGGTTCTTAATTAAATGTTTAAGAATTAAGAATAGAGCTAGGAATGATCCCACAATTGCCATGAATAGACCACTGTCATTACCAGTTTGAGGGAATCTTCTTTGACCAGTTGCTGAACTTGATCCTTTAGAAGCAACAGTACCAATAGTACCTATGCTTCCACTATTATTACCACTGTTATTGGTATTAATTGGTGGGATAACTTCGTCAGGACTTGGTGCAGGAGTTATAGCACTAGGATTTTCAGGTTTAGTTGATGGTGTAGAGGTTCCAGGTATTTCTGGTTTAACAGGAACTGTGGTACCAGGTATTTCAGGAACTTCGGGTTTAACAGGAGGTTCTGTAGTGCCGGGTTTTTCAGGTTCTTCAGGTTTAACAGGAGGTTCTGTAGTACCGGGTTTTTCAGGTTCTTCAGGTTTAACAGGAGGTTCTGTAGTACCGGGTTTTTCAGGTTCTTCGGGTTTAACGGGAGGTTCTGTAGTACCAGGGTTCTCAGGTTCTTCAGGTTTAACAGGAGGATTTGTAGTGCCGGGGTTCTCAGTACCAGGATTTTCAGGTTCTTCAGGATTTGTGGTGCCAGGATTCTCAGTACCAGGGTTTTCAGTACCGGGTTCGCCAGGATTTGTAACAGGAGGTGTTTCTTCTTCAACATCTCTAGCACCTAGTTCTGTTGTTGCATTAGCAGTAATACTAAATTCTATTGGTTCTTCATTTAATTCATAGCCTTCAGGGGCTTTAGTTTCAACAAAATAATATGTTCCGACAGGTAAGCCAGTAACATTGATTTGACCATTTTCGTTAGTTGTCAAATCGCTTTGGATAACGTTTTTGTTTGCGTCTAGTAAATTATATACAGCACCAGGCAAAAGCTTATTACTTACTGAATCAACTTTGGTCAATGTTACGTTACCAGTGAATGGTTCGTCAGTCTCAGAAAGATCGATATTCAATGAACCATCAGAGGCTGAAGGAACTGTAACAACGATTGGTGTTGTATTCAATTCATAACCTTCAGGAGCTTTTACTTCAGTGAGAGTATATGTGCCGAGTGGCAAATTTTTAATATTAATTACACCATTTTCGTCTGTTGTAGCATTAGAAATGATGACATTGCCATTGCTATCCTTTAATTCGTATTCAGCACCAGCTAAAAGTTTTCCAGAAATGGAATCAGTCTTTGTAAGTTTAATGGTTCCGACTTCTTCACCATTACCGGTACCACTACCACCCCAAGATGTGCTGGAGTCGACGGAATAATTACCTTCGCTTGAACCCATTGTAGCGTGGTTAGTCCAAGTGTTAGTGCCATCAGGATTAGGTGTAACTTTGACTCTGTAATAAATATCAACAGCTGTTGTAACATTTCCAGGGAAGCTAATTTCAACAACATTTCCGTTAACAGTGACATTAGGTGTCAATTGTTGACCATTGCTTACGAAACCACCATTTTGGTAAGAACCACCGATAGCGGTTAGAGAGCCAGGGATATATTCTTCGTTAGGTCCAAGAGTATCTCGGATAACAACGTTGCTTAGATTGTGTTCATTAGGATTAAAGGCAATATTCCAAGTTAGTTCGTTAGGAACATTGTTTTGATCATAACCAGCAACCCAGCCAACTTTATTGAACATCCAATTCATACCTTCATTTTCATTACCAGTATTAGTACCTTTACCAATAAGGGTCAATGTACCTTTACGGTTGATTGAAGTATTAGATAAAGCATCATTGAAAGTGATTGTACCAGTAGTTTCACCATTTTTGATGGTACCAGTACCAATTTGAACGCTATTGGAATCGTAGATAGGGAATGATAAATCACCGGAAGCTACTATTCCGTTAGGGAGTTCAAAATCAGATGTATCGCCGGCATTGATTTGGACACCGTCGGGAATACTCCAATTATAGTTAACGTTGAAGTTCAACCAAGTATACAAATTATCGTTAGGTCCAACAGGATTACCATTGATATCAGTAACAACCGCATCTTCACCGTTTAATCCAGTAAGGCCTTCAATAAAACGGGGCGTAATGACTGGATCAGTGGAAGCTTTGGTCGTTGTTGAACTAACAGAAGGATCTGTAGTTTTCAAAGTTGAGGATGAATCAGCTTGTGAGGTTGTTGCAGCTCTTACAGTTTGCCCACTAGGCACAAAGATCAGCAAAAATGTTAAAACCAATCCGACTAAAGTTATATAAAGCAGCGATTTTTTCATTTTATACATCTCCATTGAAAGAGTATGTTAGATTTTCAGTCTGCACAAACTCATTAAACTATTGTAAAAAAGCAATAAGCCAGTATCCTTTCGCTTTTATTAGGCTTATTGTTTGAACGGTTAAAGCTATGTTCTTTTTTACGCCTAGAGTATAAATCGGTGCTTTATAATAGTAAAAAAATTAGACCACTTATTAGTGATTGTTTACATAATGGAATTATTGAAGTAGACCGATTCTTGAAACACAAGAAAAAAGTCTTCAAATCTTTAGACATATTATCTATGGATTTGAAGACTTTTTGCTATCTGTTTTAAACAATTGAGTGTTCAGCGGCTTCTTTAGTGTAGTCAATTTCTGAAATATGAGTTTTCCTTCTGATAAAGAAAAGAATGCTGAGAAGTGAAAATAGTAAGGTGATTGCCAAAAGGGTCAACATATCGGATGCAGCCGAATCACCAATCATTAGTGTCTGTCTTAAACCGTCGACACTGTAGGACATTGGTAGCCAAGGGTGAATCGTCTCAAAGAATTTATTTGATAACTCAATTGGATAGGTTCCGGCCGAGCCACCTAATTGGAAAACTAGAAGAATCATACTTAAAAATGATCCAACTTTTCCCAGTACTAGGTTGAGCCAATAAACAATCGACATGAAAGTCAGCCCCGTTAAAATGAGCATAACTAAAGTTGAGAAAGGACGAACTGGGGCTAATCCGTCGATGGCACTTAACAATAGAAAGACGGCAATAGCTTCTAAGAATACGAAAGCACCAGTGATTGTTGATTTGCTGGCCCACCAACTGACACCAGTACGTGGGAATTTTCTTGGAGTATAGATATCAAACATTAAGTTAAAGGCCAAAGCACCAACAAATAGTGAAACGGAAAGCATGTAAGGAGCCATTCCTGTACCATTATTTGGTGCGGTATCTCTTTCCTTATGTTTGGTAGTCGTCGGTTTAGCTAGTTGATCATAGGTTAGGTCAGTCGCTTTGATATTGGATTTTTTAGCACCAGCGACTAATTCCTTATTTAAGGTGTTATTACCATTAGTTACTTGTTGGATTCCGCTACCCATTTGTTCGGAGCCAGAAACTAGTTCTTGGGAGCCACTGTTTATCTGTTGTGCTCCAGAAGCTAGTTGAGTAGCACCGCTTGTTAAAGTTGTTCCGTTAGTAACTAATTGACTGATTCCAGAGTTAAGGGAATCAGTACCAGTTGCCAATTGACTAACGCCAGATGTCAAAGCTGGCATTTGATTATTTAGTGAGTTAATACCGTTACTCAAATTATTGGCACCAGTAGTTAAAGAGGAATTATTATTGACTAATTGAGTGACACCAGAATTCAATTGAGCAGTACCCTGAGTTAACTGAGTTGTATTGGCATTTAATTCATTAAGACCATTACTCAATTGACTCATACCAGATGATGCATTTTGCAGTTGTGTTGTTAACTGTTGAGAACCAGATGCTAGTTGTTCAATAACAGTTGTCAAATCATTATTACTATTTGAAAGACTATCTAATTGTGATATTGCACTTTCTTGGGTGGTCATAAGATTGGTTAAATCTTTAGACAGAGTATCAGTGATTTGACTCAAACTATTATCATTTGAAGTAGTGACAGCACTAAGGATAGCAGCCTTTTGAGCAGCAGTTAATCCTTGCTGATCAGCGACTTGAGAAACACTTTGGGTCATTTGATTATTTGAGTCAGCTTGAGATTCGATAGCCTTTTGTAAAGAACTCAAATCATTTTTGATAGTGTTGGCTTGTTGACTATTGTTGTCAGCAAGTTGTGCTTTGAGATTTTTAATGGAACTTTGAACCTGTGTGGTATTACTTAATCCATCGCTGACCTTTTGAAGATTGTCGGTTAATTCTTGACTAGATTGATGTAATTGACTTAATCCAGAGTTCAAAGTTTGCGAACTATTAGCCAAAGTATTAGTTCCGTTATTTAGGGCTTGTGATCCTGAATACAGACTATTGCTAGCAGTATTTAAACTGGTTACGCCATTTGTGTAATTTTGTAGGCCGGAAGTCAAGGTGTTACTGCCATTTGCTAGTTGATTAACTCCAGTAGATAAAGTTTGAGATTTGTCATTCAGTTGGTGGATGCCGTTTGAAAGTGTTTGTGAACCCGATGCAACTTGATTAACGCCTGAAATATATTGGCTTAAACCTTGATTTAAAGTGTTAGCACCGTTACTGAAAGTTAAAGTGCTGGCAGATAAAGTGTTGAGTCCAGTCGTTAATTGTGAGTTAGCACTCTCTAGTTTTTGACCACCGGTGGTTAATTTTTGACTGCCAGTGGCGGCTTTATTCATACCTTTTGAGACTTGCTTGAGAGCTTGGAACATAGTTTTTGAATAGGTCCTGGTTACTTGCTCAGAAACACCTTGAGCAGCTTGTTGGGCAGCCGAAGCAGTCATCTTAGAAGCTGTGAAGTTATGGCCGGCACTGGTTTCATAATGCAGGATCATCTTTTTAGGATTCGTATTCAATAATGTGGTAGCGTTTTGCGAAAAGTTCTTAGGGATAGTAATTACCATATAGTATTTGCCATCACTCAAACCTTTTTGCGCTTGTTGCTGAGAATTGAGGATGTGAAAGTCCATATCCTTTGAATTCTTTAGCTTTTTTGTAAGATCTTTTCCAACTTTTAAATCTGTTCCTTGATAATTCACCGACTTATCGTTGTTAACGACAGCAACTGGTAAATTTTTCAATTGTCCATAGGGGTCCCACATGGATTTAAGAAAGGTTACAGAATAGATGGATGGAATAAAGATCATAACTGCAAATACAATCACCATTAGCTTATGTTTTAACAGGTATTTCCATTCCTCTTTGATCATTTGTATTACTCCTTTAGAAAATATGTTATAGTTGGCGTGAATTAATACTCAACTGTGGCTTAAATGATAAACATATTGATATTTCATTTCCACAACATAAATACACAATGTGTGTATTATCTTAAAAGAGGCGAAAATAAATGGCTAAAATTGACCGAAGAGTACAGAAAACTAATCAAGCATTACAGTCGGCTTTTAGACAACTTGCAAGTGGCAGTAGCTATCGTGACATTACTGTCAAGAAATTGACTGAAACAGCGGGAATAAATCGTAAGACATTTTATCTACACTATGATTCAATCGATGATTTTTCCAATACTGTCGTTGATGAAATTGCCGATAAGTTATTAACATTGATTACAGGTCAACCATTAAAGGATAGTCTGGCCAAACCAGGCTATATTTTTGATCGGGTATTCAACTTTTTCCAACAATCACGAGAGTTTTATACTTTTATGATGACCTCAATGGACTACAGCTTTTTATCTCGGAAAGTGGAAGCTAAGGTAGTTGAAGGTTTTGCTCAAGCAATTCAAGATCAATATGGAACATCACAATTAGATTCATATATCTGCGCCAGTTTTTTTATTCGTAATACGATGATGATGTTTCGCTTATATAGTAGCGGTTTAGTTCAATTAGATAAGAGTGAGTTCAGGAATCGTTTGATTCGCTTAAATACTAGTGGCTTGAGCTCGTTCATTGATTTAAATCGCCAATCGGAAAAATAAAGTTGATGAGACTAAATACAAATATCTAAAAAAGCGCTATCATTATATTAGTTATTATATTTGACTAAAAACATTCTTATGAATTTTTGAATAAAATAACGGAGGGAGTGTGAATTTAATGGAATTAGAGCAAAAATTAAACCAAAAGCAAACTCAAGGTTTGTCTCTAACACAGGGAATGAGACAATCAATTTTAGTATTGCAATCAGATGCAATTGATTTAGCTGAATACTTAAATGAACAAAGTTTGGAAAACCCACTATTTGATGTACATGTTGATTTAGATATGCCATTTATTGAAAATAATAATCAAGCTTCATATCAAATTAAAGATGATCAACAATCACTATTTGAATATCTTTTGGATCAAGTTCAATTGACGATGCGAAAGACACCTTTACGTGATTTAGTCGTTTACTTAATTGAGCAATTAGATCCAAATGGCTATTTAACTATGTCAGATAAGGAAATATTGGCAGAATTAAAAGATGTCACGCCAATTATGTTATTAGATGCTAAGACACTTTTACATCAATTGGACCCACCGGGGATCGGTGCTAGAAATTTGCAGGAATGTCTGTATTTGCAAGCTGAGGCGGATAATGCTGACCCTGTAATAATGTCAATGTTGAGCGATAATTTTGAAATGTTAGCTAAACATGAATGGAAACAATTGAAACGTAAACTGAAATTATCAAATGAAGAGTTACAAAAAAATGTTGATTTCATTCAGTCATTAACAGCCAATCCAGGTCAAAGATATACCTCACAGAATGAACAATACGTTGTCCCTGAATTAAGAATCAAAAAAAATAAAGACAAATTAACTTTGTCAGTGACTAAATATGGGCAACCTCAGATTGTTTTTGCTGAAGAGACTTATGATCGTTTGTCGCAATCTACTGATGAAGATGTTAAAAAGTATATTTATGAGAAATATAATCAATATAAGTCGTTAAATTATAATTTGCAGCGTCGAATTGAAACAATTTCCATTATTGGTAAGTGTATTGTGAAAGCACAATATAAGTTCTTTATGCAGGAAACCAATGCATTGGAACCACTATTGATCAGGGATGTTGCTCAAAAACTTCAATTGAGTGAATCAACTGTAAGTAGAACTATTAACGGTAAATACATTCAAACTGATTTTGGTATTTTTGAATTGAAGAGATTCTTCTCACGTAGAAGTAAGGTAAACGTAGGCGAAGATGATAAGTCAGTTGATCAAGTTAAGGCTAAGATCAAGAATATTATTGATAATGAAGATAAAAAGAAGCCTTTGAGCGATCAGAAGATTTCTAATTTATTAGTCGAGGATAATTTGAAGATTGCTCGTAGAACTGTGGCTAAGTATCGTGAAGAGTTAGGATATCCAGCTACTGGCCGTCGAAGAAAGTAAGGACGTGTGTTTAAGTTTTTGCTCCGGACTAAATCCTACTTTGATTGTTTAATTCACTGCATTTCATTTCGAAAAATGTGGTTCATAGTGATTGTCTTAGGGATTTTTAGTCCTACGTGAGCAAATAAGAATTTTAAATTAAAAAAATAGCCTCTATTAGATATTCAAGATATATACCTGAGTATCTAATAGGGGCTATTCTTGTTTATTACTCAAAACCAAATTTAGGTGGCTACTGTTTGTTGTTTTGGCACAAAACTTTAGTTAAAGTATTACTAGAGGGAAAATAATGAATATTGGACAACTGATTAATCAAATTATTTTGATGTTCTGTTTAATGCTCGTGGGGGTTTTAATTAACAAATTAAAATTTATGCATGCACAGACGTCAAATGATTTAACAAATGTTTTACTGTATATTGTTTCACCATGTTTAATTATCAATGCATTCGAGCAACCTTATTCTAATGATCGAATCAAACAATTTTTGCTGGCCGCTGCGGGTGTAATTATTTTATATCTAGTCGAAATTGTGATTGCCAAACTCGTTTTTGGTCACTTGAAGAATCGTAATCTAAGTAGAATCGCTCAATACGGTAGTATTTATTCTAATGCCGGGTTTATGGGAATCCCGTTGATCAGTTCGCTGTTCGGCTCAAAAGGTGTTTTCTTTGCGGTTGTATCTCTAGCAGCTTTTAACATTTTTAGTTGGACGCAAGGGGTATCGTTATTTAAAAATAATGATAGTGGTACAACTGAGAGAACTAACTGGAAGCAAGTCTTGTTGAACCCTAACATTATCGCGATTGTAGTTGGAGCTTTGTTCTTTGTCTTTTCAATAAAGATTCCAAGTATTCCTAATCAAATTATTAAGGATATCGGTTCTGTAAATACGCCACTATCGATGATTGTAATTGGTAATAGTTTGGCTAATATCAAATTCACCAGAGAAATGTTGAATAAAGAAATTGGATTGACGATTCTATTTCGTAATTTACTATTTCCCATTTTGGGTATTGTGATTTTACGTTTAGTTGGAGTTACCGGAATTGCATTCTACACAACAATTGTTATGGCCGCCTGTCCGGTAGCGGGATTGGTAGTATTATTCACTTTACAAGTTCACGATGATACAGCACCAGCCATCTCAGCAATGAGTTTGTCGACCATTTTGTCGTTAGTTACGATACCATTGATTTTTGCCTTAGGTAATATTTTGTAGAGTAAAAAAAGATGAAATTTTGGTTCTTACTCAAACTTGGTTGTAACGTTAATACTAACTGATGTAGTTGAAATATTCCGTCGTCCGCAAAAAATCTGTGGGCCGCTGGAACGTGGTGGACACGGCTTGAAGCTAATAATTTTCCACTTCGTGAAAAATCATGGATCTCCAAGTCCGGTCTTCTACTAACCTTGCTACGCAAGCTAAGTAGAATTTCACCACTTAGGGCCCACAGATTTTTTACTACCGACTAGACATTCGTTTCTAATATTATCGAAAAAAATACAGCAATTAGATATCATCTAATCTTACATGGTTAAAATAGAAATTTTTAAATCCTAAACCAAAAACAGACCCATTAAGTATTTCAAGACATGCAAATATGCTTGAATCTCTTAATAGAGTCTGTTTTTTAGTATTTAAATTTTACAATGATTAATAAACAAAACTAGATTCAGCCATGGCGTTCTAGTCAAATTTTCTTGTTGTGAAGGACGGCAGGTTTACGCCACAACCAAGTTTGAGTAAGAACCGGAATTTTCCTAAGGAAAGTTCCATCTTTTTTGTTTAAAAATTATCGATTAAGGGCAGTAGCGTAATAATAGGAGATTACTTCAGCAAAACTATAGAGAATTGTTCGATTGTCGACACGATAAAGGGTATTGTCATTGTTTTGAATATTGGTAGAAGGCAAAACAATTTTGTTTGGAGTTAATTTTAATAAAGGAGATTCTTGGTTCATAGTTATCAAATAAGTTTTGACATTTTTCTTTTTGGCGGCCATCATTATTTTCTTATAAGTGTCGACCGAGCCAGTAACTGAAAAGATAATCAATAAATAGCTAGAGTCCATGGATGATTCTAGATAATCAATTTTTATTTTATCCTGAACGGCCTCAATGAACTTATCTTCAGAGTACATAGAATAAACTAATTGTTCCGCTGACAATGCTGTATTACCGATTCCCAAAGCTTTGATAGTAGAATAATCTTTAATATCATTTACCAATTGAAAAAGGATTTTATCCATATTGATATCTTTAAGAGTTTGGAAGGTTGAAATATAAGCGTTCATAATTTTCCAAAGGTTCGTTTTGTCAGATGAAGTATCGGTCTTGGATGAATTAGTGATATCTTCGACAGCTAGACGAAATTCAGTATAACCGCGATAACCAACCTTTTTAACAAATCTTTGAATAGAAGCCGCAGATACATTATAAGTTTTAGCGGCCTCTTGAATTGATTTATTGATAATACCTTTAGGATTAGCAAGAACAGCCTGATAAACGTCTTTTTCACTTTTAGTTAATGAAGTGTAGTATATTCCGATTCTCTCTTCTAAATTCATGTCATTCTCTTCTATTCTTTTTTCTTTAATTTTAACACGATAAAAAATCCTAGTATGAGTAAGCACATCTTATACTAGGATTTCTTTTATTATTTTTCGGTTGCTGTTTCATCTGAATTATCTTTTATCAATTGACGATCGTAGGCAATCATAAATGGAGCAATTATGGCAAAGTCAATGGCAAAAATTACTAGCCAAACAATTCCGGCACGCCAATCAAGTGTAGAAATAATGGCGTAAAGTGGAGCAGGTAATGTCCAAGGAACACTCATAGCTGTTTTACTCATTAAGCCCAAAGTGGTTGCATAATAAGCAATTGGCATATCGATTAGTAAACAGATAAAACTAGGAATAAATGTGAAGAGGTTCATAACTGTAGGAATACCGAAAACTTGTGGTTCGTTGATGTTGAACAAAGTGGCAGGCCAAGCAACATGTGATAATGATTTTAGCTGAGGTGATTTGGCAAAGACTAGCATGCTAACCATGATGGCAAAGTAAACAATTGCTTCTCCAAAGATAAATGTAAAATTACCAACATAGATATTTGTTAATGGTTTGTGTGCAGCATATTCTTGTAAGTTTTGAACTAATCCGGCTGTCCAGATAGGTGTTGTAACGGCACTGATCATATTGTCACCATGAATACCGAAGAACCAGAAAATTAAAGCTATCTCGACAAGAATAGTCATGGAAATTAGTGAAGCTCCGGCTTTCATCAATGGTTGGAAAATCACGAAAATGGCATCTGCTAAACCTGTATGTAGTGTGGCCATCATTATATTATTAAGTCCTAAGAAGATAATTAGATTGATCAATAAAGGTAATAAAACTTGGAATGGGGCAGCAACTGCCGGTGGAACACTTTTAGGCATTTTAATAGTTATATTGTGCTTTATCAGTACTCTGTTAATTTCGATAACGAGTAGGCCAATGATAATAGCAGCAAACATGGTATTAGAACCTAATTGTGTTGTGTCAATCATCAATTTTCCTTTAAAGGTCGTTGGTGGAGCAGCGACTGCAAAGAAGGTCATTAAAGCAACTAAAGAATTAGGAAATGCGGTCATATTGTAGTGTTGAGCTAAACGATATGAGACACCAAGAACAACATAAATAGAAATAATACCGATAGATAGATTATATGGTGTGGCTAGTAAATCATAATTTGCTTTAGCCCAATGCATCCACATCAAAAGAAAATCATTGAACCAATTTGTTGGTTTAACTAGTTGAGAATTTACAGGTGGGTTAGCGATCATTAAAGCAAGACCACCTATAACAGTGAATGGAACTAGGTTAGTTAAACCGTCACGCAATGCTGCCAAATGTCTTTGATTAGAAATTTTATTGGCAACAGGAACGATTTTGTCGTTCATTACTTTTTGAAAATTGTCAAAAAAAGCATTAGACGTTTTCATTATTTTTCCTCCTAAACAAACATGTAAGCCTTTACGATTTCAAGTATATACCGTTTGATATAAAAATCAATAATTAAATTATTTTAGATAAATATATCAAAAGAAGACATAAAAGTGCTATTCTATGGATAGTGATATTAGGAGGCCGTGTTATGTATATTGGTTATGATATGGATAAAATAACACCGAATGTTGGAGTTCAGATGGAAGGATATACTCCACGTTATTCCGATTCAGTTCATGATGATCTATTTGAATCGGTTCTTTATGTAGAAAATAAATTTAAATTATTACTTATTTCTTTAGACATTGTGGCTTTGCCAGGGTTTAGAGTAGACAGAATAAAAAGATTGATTACTGAAAAATATGATATTGATAGTTCTCAAGTAATTATTGCCGCGATACATACCCATTCAGGTCCAACAGTAACAGATTTATTAATAGATAATCCTAAAATTGATACTAACTATTGGCAATTGATTATGGATAAAGTTGTAGTGTCAGTGGGGAAAGCAATAGCAAAAAAAAGAGAAGCTTCTGCTACTATGTCAATTTCAAAAGTAAATCATTTAGCTTATGGCAATCGAAATATTAAAGACGCTCCATTCAATGATGAAATAATTGAATTAAAGTTTTGGAGAAATGGAAAAATAATTAATTCCTTACTATCAATTGCAACGCATCCGACGGTTATGAATGTTAATAATAAATCATTAACTTCAGATTTGATCGGGCAGATACGTCAAAATTATCAAAAAGAAACAGGTATAGTACCGATAATTTTCTTAGCTGATTGTGGGGATACTAGCACCAGATTTACGAGAAAGGAAAGTACTTTTGAAGAAGTTAGAAGGATTGCCAATCTAATTACGAGTTCATTAAATAACGATAAGTTTGTGGATGAAAAGTTGACAGATATTAGTATTAAGAGTGTTAAATATAGCTGCAATTACGATCCAATCACGTCTCCTGAAGCCAACAAATTATGGCTTAAGATAAAAAGTGATTTTGAAATAGATAAAAATAAAAAGGGAATTCTAGATACGTACAAGCATATAAGATATTATGGACATACGCATTTCACTACGAGTGCATATATATATGAATTCCCCGAGCTAAGAATTGTCACTTATCCAGGGGAGTTAGTACATGATTTAGGGCAGAGGATTCGCAATGTTGATTCTAAAAAGACAATTTTAATAACGTTAGCAAATGACTATCGAGGATATTCGGTGGACAAACAGGAATTCGGCAAGTATTTTGAAAGTTATAACAGTGTCTTTTTAAAAGGGATGGCTGATGAATTTGTTGATAAAATATGTCAAAAAATAAAAAATGATAAGTAGATAGTAAAAAGTTCATATTAACCTTATTGGTCGATATGAACTTTTTTGATTTGAGGAAGACGGGAAGTTTAAGCGTATCTCTAAAAGAAATTTCCTCTATCTTTTTACAGCAAAATAGGATCTTGATCGATATTTTCTTGCAAATTAGTTAAGAAAGAATCAACCAAATCTTGTTCAGCCTGATTCAGTGTTCTATCCGCTTGATAAGCAATGAAATAATCGAGTGAAATGATGCTCTGTGGCAAAGGATAAATATTGTATTCAGAGCTATTGGGAGCGATATAGACACTCTCAGGTAAAAGCGTTATTCCCAAACCACTAGTAGCGAGATTAGCAGTGGTAAAAACGTTGTTACTCTCTAACACAATGTTTGCCGTCACTTTATATTTTTGAAGTAAATAGTCGACTTGGCGCCTGATTGCAGAGCCATGTGTAGTCAGAACTAATTTTTCTTTTAAAAGATTTTTGATGGAAATCGAATTTGATTCCAATGATTTTTTGCCCTTTTGAAAGAAACGAGAAGTCTTAGGAATAATAGCAAAGTAGCCATGAGTTCCCCGATTGTAAACGTTGAGACGTGGTGAAATAGTTTCTGGATTTTGCCCTAGGAGAAAATCAATTTCACCGTTCAAGAGTTTTTTCTCATTGGCCTCCGGTATATCTTCATGTAATTCAATTTTAACTTCAGGATGGGTCGACAGATATTTTTCCATGAAAATTGGCAACAAGTAAGTACCCAAACTCGACAGTACACCCAAGTGAATAACCGTTTTATTGGGAGAAGAGTACTTGAGAATTTGTTTTTGAAAATTGCTTTTTTCTGTTTCCAAAGAGTTCAAATACTGATAGTAAATCCGTCCAGCATCAGTTAATTGTAATGGAGAAGATTTACGATTAATGATTTCAATTCCCAATTCTTTTTCGGCACTTTGAATGGTCTGTGTCAAATAAGGTTGTGAGATGTAGAGGTCCTTTGCGGCCTTCGTATAATTACCATGTTTTAACAAAGTATCTAAAAAACGAAGCATATTTAGAGAATCAGTTTTCGGCATCGACTGTCATTCCTAACTTATAGCTAAATACTTATAGCTTAATAATTAAATAAATATTTCACAAATTCATGAACCTACCATAGACTAATCTCATAGGAAAAAGATATTTACCCTGAAGTTAGTGGGTAGCTTTTACTATTAAATAGTAACATTTTGACTACTTATTAAATTGTTTTATTTAAAAAAATTAATTGTGTAGGCTTACACAATTGTGAGGAGATTTGCTATGAAATTAGTTGGAATCGTGGGAACTAATTCTTCAGAGTCCACCAATCGTCGTTTATTACAATATATGCAACAACATTACAGCAAACAAGCTGAAATTGAAATCTGTGAAATTGATGAGATTCCGGTTTTTGATGAACCAGAGGATAAGACAGCACCCAAAGCCGTTCAAACGTTATCAGATAAAATCGAAGCTAGTGATGGAGTGATTTTTGCTACGCCTGAGTATGATCATTCTATTCCAGCCGTTTTAAAAAATGCTATCGAGTGGTTATCTTACACGACACGTCCATTGATCAATAAACCAGTTATGATTATCGGTGCTTCACTAGGAGCTCTTGGTACATCACGAGCTCAAGCACATTTACGTCAGATCCTTGAAGCACCAGAACTAAAGGCTTTGATCATGCCTAACGTTGAGTACTTATTAGGAAGAGCTTTGGAAGCTTTTGATGACGATGGTCAATTGATTTATGAGGACAAAGCTAAAGAATTGGATAATGATTTTTCGGAATTTCTTTCATTCGTTAAATTAACGGAAAAATTAACATCTAACAGTAAATTCTTTGAAATCAACAAGCAATTCTCTTGGGACCAAGTCGCAAATGGGGAGGATATCTAATGAAATTTATCGGAATTGTTGGTACTAATGCCAAAAAGTCATATAATCGTATGCTTTTAGAATTTATGCAAAAGCATTTTGCTGATAAGGCAGAAATTGAAATTCTCGAATTAAAAGATGTTCCAATGTTCAACGAATCAAAGGATCAATCTGACAGTCCTATTATTCAAGAATTCAATCAAAAAATTGAAGCCAGTGATGGGGTCATTATCGCCACTCCGGAACATAATCACTCAATACCAGCCGCTTTGAAGAGCATCATTGAATGGCTATCATTTAACCTACATCCATTAGATGGCAAGGCTGTAATGATTGTCGGTGCTTCTTATAACATTCAAGGTTCATCCAGAGCACAATTACATTTGCGTCAAATTTTGGATGCACCAGGTGTTAATGCTAGCGTAATGCCAGGTTCAGAATTTTTGTTGGGTAAAGTTCAAGAAGCCTTCGATGACAACGGTGATCTGAAAGCTCAACGCACAATCGACTTTTTAGACAGCTGTTTTGCTAAGTTTATGAAGTTCTCCGATATTATTGCACAAATGAATATACCAGAAGACATCACTTATGAACCCGGAACATTTAAGGTTACAGCTGTTGGTCATAACGGTGATCTACCTATGGAAGTTACTCTATCTGATGACCGTATTGAAAAAATTGATATTGATACATCCAGTGAAACTCAAGGTATCGCTGATGTTGCTTTCAAACGTATTCCGCAACAAATTATCGATGGGCAAACGTTAAATGTCGATGTTGTTTCTGGAGCTTCGATCACAAGTAAAGGTGTGGTTGATGGGGTAGCTAAGGCGGTTAAAATGGCCGGTGCAAATCCTGATATCTTGAAGAAACGTAAGAAGTCTAGTGGTCCTAATAAACAAAACGTTGTCGAATATGACACCGATGTTGTTGTCGTTGGAGCTGGTGGTGCTGGTTTAACTGCTGCCGCTAGAACGATTCAACAAGGTAAAAAAGCCATTGTACTTGAAAAATTCCCAGCTATTGGTGGAAATACCGTTCGCGCCGGTGGTCCAATGAATGCGGCTGATCCAGAATGGCAAAATAAGTTTGATGAAATTACGGGTGAACGTCATACACTCAAAGAAATTATGGAAATCGATGAAAAGACGATTGATCCTGA
Organism: Companilactobacillus sp. HBUAS56275; assembly: GCF_036913655.1. Lineage (NCBI taxonomy): Bacteria > Bacillati > Bacillota > Bacilli > Lactobacillales > Lactobacillaceae > Companilactobacillus > Companilactobacillus sp. HBUAS56275. The sequence goes on along the minus strand of NZ_JAYKKK010000003.1, from coordinate 165,673 downwards.
ATACTTAGCTGATTTTAAAGCACTTAAGAAACAAATTGCTGAGTATTTGAAAGAAAATGAAGATAAGAAAGCTTATCTCTTCGATTCTAAACTTTTGCACCGAATTCAAACTTATCTTGGTGGAAAGAGAACAGATCTGAATGGTAACAAGATTTATGGTCAATACGATTTAGTTAAAGAGTTAACTGATCATGCTCTAGAATCTGTTAAATGGCTAGAAGATATTGGAGTTAAATTTGACAAAACTCAAGTAACAATGCCAGTTGGTGCCCTTTGGAGACGTGGTCATAAACCACTTGGCAGTCAAGGATTTGCCTTTATTGAAGCTTTGAAGAAATATTTGGAAGATCATGATGGACAAATTATTACTGATACAGCTGCCAAACAGTTAATCATTGAAGATGGTCAAGTTAAGGGCGTTATCGCACGTAGTTCTGATGGCAAAAAGATTATTGTTCACGCTAAAGCAGTAGTTCTAGCTTCAGGTGGTTTCGGTGCCAATACGAAGATGTTGAAAAAGTATAACACTTATTGGTCAAATATTGATGACAATATTAAGACAACTAATTCTCCTGCAATTACGGGGGATGGTATTCGCTTAGGCCAAAGTGCTGGTGCTGAATTAGTCGGTATGGGCTTCTCACAAATGATGCCGGTATCTGATCCCGAAACTGGTGAACTCTTCAGTGGTCTACAAGTTCCACCACAGAATTTTGTTATGGTTAATCAAAAGGGAAAACGTTTTGTTAATGAATACGGTAGTCGTGACGAATTAACAAAAGCCGCCATTGATAATGGAAGTTTATTCTACTTGATAGCTGATGATGCAATTAAGGAAACAGCTTATAACACTAGTCAAGCTCAAATCGACAAACAAGTGGAACAAGGTACTTTGTATCGTGACGATACTTTGGAAGGTTTAGCCGAACAAGTTGGGATGGAGCCTGCTACTTTTGTTAAGACTATTAATGATTACAATTCTTACGTTGATAACGGAGAAGATCCAGAATTTCATAAGAGTGCTTTTGATCTAAAAGTTGAAAAAGCACCATTCTACGCTACACCTAGAAAACCAGCTGTTCACCATACGATGGGCGGTTTGAAGATTGATACTGATGCACATGTTATCAATGAAGATGAAAAAGTTATTCCTGGTTTATATGCTGCTGGAGAAGTTGCTGGTGGAATTCATGCTGGTAACCGTCTTGGCGGAAACTCATTGAGTGATATTTTTACATTTGGACGTATTGCTGCAAATAATGCTTTGAAAGATATGGAATCTTAAAAATACTGTAAAAGGTAGGTAAGCATCATGAGTAAGGAAATAAATCGTTGGCAAGTTTTAATCGCTTCAACTGCAATTCTGTTATGTACCGGAGCCGTTTATGCTTTTAGTGTTTTCGCTGGTCCATTGAGTGCTACTAAAGGCTGGAGTATGGATCAAATAATGTTAGCTTTTACCATTAATTCAGCTATCAGTCCGATTCCTATGATTTTGGGAGGATTTTTGACGGACAAAGGTTTATCTAAATGGTCCATTACAATTGGCGGAATTCTCTTTGGATTAGGATTCTTTCTAACTGGTTTAGTTACTAGTCCTGCAATGTTGTATTTATCATACGGACTAGTCGGTGGTTTAGGGCAAGGTTTAGCTTATTCAGGTTGTTTGAGCAATACGATCAAGTTATTCCCCGATAAAAAGGGCTTAGCTTCGGGTATTATCACAGCCGGAATGGGTGGTGCTGCTATTATTGCTGCTCCAATTGGTAATTACTTTATTGAAAATAATGATGTACTGTACGCTTTTAGAATGTTAGGAATTATTTATTTAGTAATTGTTTTAATTGCTAGTTTCTTCATTAAAGAAGCACCTATTAACTTTAAACCAGCCGGTTGGACACCAACAGCCCAATCTGGTGGAAAAGCTGTTAACAAGAATTGGCTAATGATGCTTCGTTCACCTTACTTTTATTTAATCTTCATGATGCTTTGTACCGGAGCTTTCTCAGGTTTGATGATAGCTTCTAATGCATCAGTTATTGGGCAACAAATGTTTAAATTATCTGCCGCTACTGCCGCATTTTATGTAAGTCTATATTCATTGAGTAATTGTGCCGGCCGAGTTATCTGGGGAACAGTTTCAGATAAACTAGGACGTAATTCAACATTGAATATTATTTTGAGTGTAATAATTCTAGCCTTTATCGCATTGGTAACAATTCACTCTCAAGTTGGTTTTGCATTAGGAATAATAGTTTTAGGACTATGTTTTGGAGGCGTCATGGGCGTCTTCCCACCATTGGTTATGGAAAATTATGGTCCTGCTAACCAAGGAACTAACTACGGGATCGTCTTTGTGGGCTATTCTGCAGCCGCATTCTTCGCTCCTAAAGTAGCTGTTAACATGGCCGCAAGTAATGGTGGAGATTTCACCAAAGCTTTTTATGTAGCAATTGTGGTGGCCTTAGTTGGTTTAGTAACAAACTTTGTTTATATTCAAATGAAAAAAAGAGCCACTAATCAACACGAGGTTGGAAAGATGGCTTAATTAAGTAATTTTTATCGAGTCTAGTTATAACTGGAAGAGATCGTAATTCTTAAATAAAAAATAACAGCTTCTATTAAGTATCCAAGACATGTATGTGCTTGAATCTCATAATAGAAGCTGTTTTTATTTGGATCTCTAGTTAAAAACATTTTTCACTTACTAAATCTTAAAGATTTAAATATTTGCTTTCAATGTAATAACCGTCGTCTAATTGGGCCCAAACACTGTAATTGTCCAATTGAACCAAAGTCTTAACAAAAACGGATTGACCGCCACGGAAATGTTGATTGTCCATATCTCCATAAGGCGTCTTCCAGGCAGTGACGAATTGATCAGAGTAATAAAGAATCTTGACCGAACGATTGATATTCATGCTGTCGATAACTGAATAAGTGTAGCTGATATTGCTAGCCGTTTCAGTTAAAGGACTTTTCAACATTTCTTGTTGAGAAGTAGGTTGTTGAAGAATCCTAGTCATTATGTGTTCGGTACTTGGAATCCAAGTGCTTCCACCTAGGTTGTACCAGATTGTACTATTATATGTCTCTTGAACGGCTCGATAAACTTTCCAGTCAGTACCGTAAGGCAAGTTCTTATCTAATGGAGTCTTACTAGTTGGCTCGTTGTAGACGTTGACGTTGTCTTTAGTTCTGATATACAAATTCTTTTTAACTTTGAATTCCCTAACAGGTAAAACATTATAAACGTATTCTTTTTCTTGGACTTTATCAGTAAATTGACCATGTGGATTCTTAGGTGAATGTACTAAAAAGTGATTAGCCTCTTGTAATGGATGTGAGTCGAATTGACGATTCAAGTCACCTACAAGATATTGTGGATCAGCGATGAGGTTACCGTAGATGTTACGGTGATAGACAATAACTGGAGCTGACAGTTGACTGGCATAAACTAAGTAGATCCCATCAGAATTAGGAATAAATGTCTGTTGGAAGTTAGTAACGGATGACAAAACATACCCAGGTATTTCTTGCCAAGGAATATCTAACTTATCTAGATAATGTCCCTTTATGGTAACTGGCTTAGAGATGTCTTTGCCTAAAGAATCAACATAGTGAACCTTGATCTCAACATCATCGCGAGCTATTTTTTTTACTTTAGGTGAGAGTACGTCATTTTCCATAGATCTTTCCCCGTTATGGGAAAAGTGATGATTATCATACTTTTTTCCCATAATAAATTCCCTTCTAACATTAGATTAGTGTAATTCTAACATTAAAAAAATGAGTAAATTCCCTTTATATAGGTATCTTAAAGATATTTAAAGGAATTTTTAAACTTTCTTAGAGAAATCATAGTGAACCATATTCTTAAAAATAAAGTTTCCTAAAATGAAATTATATATAACGCTCATATGATAATATTATATTGCTAATTACAGAAAGGGGTTTCATAATGCGGAAATTTAAGAAACGTTGGTTACTAATACTAGTGTTTATTTCCATATTGTCAGCCTCATCATTTAATAGACACTATAAAGAGGTCGGAGCGCAGGAAGAAGACACAACTGAGGTAGTGCCTTATAAAAAGCCTAGTGGTGATGCTACTAAATTCTTGGGTATTTGGTTAACAAGTGGATTTAACCTTCAGCCGGCATCAGAGACTTATCTCGAAGTTGGACAAACTAAAACTATTTCTGGTAACGCTGGACGTTCGATGGTAATGTATGCTCTTACTATTGGGTATACAAGTAAGAAATATCAGTGGTATAAATCTACTGATGGAAAGACCTGGAGTAAAGATACATCTAGTTCAGCCAAGAAAAAAACTTTAAGCATAACTCCAAGTGAAGTAGGCAAAACATATTATCAATTAGAAGTTTATTGGCAAATGCCAATAATTAATACAAAGGCCAGTTATTTATATTCCAATGTGGCGACTGTTAATGCAGTTCCTGAACCGGTAAATGCAACAGGGGTTGAAGTTACAGCTGATGATGATTATTTGTACAATTCATCAAATGATCTTGTCAACACTGAAACGACGGCCCATGCACATCCTGATCCCGCTAACTTTACAGGTACAGTTAGTTGGAGTGTTGATAATGAAAATTTAGCCACTATTGATAAAGAAACTGGGGAAATCGAAGCTAATACTTCCCGTTTATCTGGTGTAGTTAGAGTGACAGCCACTTTACATAATCCAAATGGTAGTACTATTTCTAATTTTAAGGACATCACAATTGGTGGTGGATTGGAAGATCAGACCGTGAATGCCGGTAAGACGGCTACATTTGATTTGCGTGGGAATATCGGTGATTTAGACGATAATGACGATGATGGAGAAAATAATAATAACTATACGGTCAAGTGGTATAAAGAGGATCCTATCACCCATACTCGTGAACAAATTCAAAAAGATGATCCTCAAGCATTATCTTACACAACGCCTAAGACAACACTGGATGATGACGGAACTTTGTTTTTAGCCATTATTCAAATCAAATATGCTGGTAAGACCTATTCATATACGACAAACGATGCTTTCTTACATGTGAAACCGGAAGGTGGACCAAATATATCTATCACTAATACTATGGAAAATAGTACATTTAATGATGGCACGAATACTGACAATATGTTATTTGGTGTAAACAATGGTGATCAAGTAGTTTACCACGATACTTTGAAAAATAATACAACAGGTGGACGTTTGAATGATGCTACTTATACATTACCTTTGAAAAATGGAACAACTGTTAAATCAGTTAAAATTGACGATGCTGAAACTGATAACTATAAGCTATCGAGTAATTCAACAACGAATGCAACGGATTTAGTTATTTCAGGATTGGCTTTCAATATCAATGAAAGTCATACTGTTGACGTTGAAACCGAAGTAGCGGGAATAGATAAAAAAGATAGTTCCGATTCGATTCCGTATATCACTGGTAAGGATGATGATGGAATTGCCTATCAAAAAATAGGGAACCAAAATATAATCAATTATACTTTGGATACCGTGGCAATTAAGAATGCCAATGACATTGATTATGGAACGTTGAATTCCGTCATGTCCGAAGGCACTTTGAACCGTCCAGACGAGCTAAATTTACCTAATAATCTTGTTGATATTGAAGATACAAGAAGAAATAAAAAGTCAGTGGTTTTAAATGTTGAACAAGTAGGTGAATTTAAGAATCAGAATAGTTCCGAAGTTTTGTCAGGTCATCTGAGGTTTTATAACGGTAAGACTTACTATGACTTGTTAAATAATCCGGTATCAGTCTATCAGACTGAAAATGATGAACCTTTGAATTCTCAAGGGTGGGGTCGTGATGAAGGAATCTTATTATATATGGATTCTAAAGTGAATACTGTTGGAACGTATTCGACGACTCTCAATTGGGAAATAAAAGATAGTGTATAAATGATTAAAAGAGCAAAATTTAGAAATGATTTTGCTCTTTTTTGTTGTTTCAATGGAAATGAATTCAGTATACTTATGGTACAAAGTAATCAAAAAAGTGAGGATACGATAATGAGGAAACGTTTTTTGCAAATTACTGTCGCCATATTCATGTTTGTTTTACTTGTAGGTTGTTCCACGAATAATACTAAGAATGCATCAGATAAAGTTAGCTCTTCAAAAGTTTTGAAGAATACAATAAAGGTTAGCGCTGATGATGCTATTAAGGTCTATCAAAAGAAATACCCTAAGACGGATATTACTTCGTTAGAGTTAGAAAAATCATTTAGAGGTCCTGTCTATAAAGTAGAAGGGATTGACGAATTAAGAGAATATCAAGTTACGATAAATGCTAAAAATAAAAATATAATTCAAAACTCTGAAGAGGAATTGGATGAAGAAGATCAAAATGAAACCACTCGTAAGAACGAGAGTCTTGATCTGGATAAGTTAATTAGTGTTAAGAAAGCTGCATCAATAGCTGAGAATGCTGCAAAGGGGGACAGTATCGAGTTTAATTTGGAAAAGGATTTAGGAACTACTTATTGGGAAGTTAAGGTTAAGAATGGTTCCCAAGAAAAAGAAGTTAAGATCGATGCTCAAAGTGGTAAGGTTTTGAAAGTTGAAAGTGATTAGATAGAAAAATGGCTATCAATTCTCGAAAGATAAAGAATTGATGGCCATTTTTACGTAGTTTATATATGTGAATGTAAAAAAGAAAGGAAAGGAACGTATGTGACCTATGGTCACATGCGTAAGATGCTTTAAGTGGCATAGCCACAAAGAAAAAAAGGAACGTATGTGACCCGTGGTCACATGCATAAGATGCTTTAAGTGGCATAGCCACAAAGAAAAAAAGGAACGTATGTGACCCGTGGTCACATGCATAAGACACTCTAAGTGGCGTAGCCACAAAGAGTGTCTAAAAAAATACAGACCCCGTTGGGATCTGTATTAGAAAGCACCACTATTATTCTTCGGTATCAGGTGCACTATACTTAGAAATTTTAATTTCACCTTTGACAATGCTTGCTTGTAGATCCTTATCCTTTGGATGATCAAGGAAGTAGTCAGCAACTTTGTCTTCAATTTGTTCTTCAATGACACGACGGAGTGGACGAGCACCCATCTTAGGGTTGTAACCTAAATCAACTAATTTATCTTTGGCATCCTTAGTTACATGGATACTTAGACCTTGGTCGGCAATCATCTTGTTAGTATCGTCGAGCATTAAGTCAACAATATTAAGTAGATTGTCCTTTGTTAGAGAGTTGAATTCTACGATACCATCAAATCTATTTAGAAATTCTGGTTTGAAGAATTCTGATAGTCTGTTCATAACTGAGTTTGTTGTACCACTAGCTTCAGCACCAAAACCAACATTTGCTTCTTGGAGCCCTTGTCCGGCGTTAGAAGTCATGATGATAATAGTATCCTTGAAACTAACTGTTCTACCTTGTGAGTCTGTTAAACGTCCATCATCGAGGATCTGCAAGAACATATGCATTACATCGGGATGAGCTTTTTCAATTTCGTCAAGTAGGACTAAGCTATATGGATTACGACGAACTTTTTCAGTCAATTGACCGGCTTCTTCGTAACCAACATACCCTGGAGGCGAACCGATCAACTTAGAAATTGAATGTTTCTCCATGTATTCAGACATATCGAATCTGATCATTGAATCCTCAGAACCGAATAGTTCACGTGCTAATTGCTTAGCAAGTTCAGTCTTACCAACACCGGTAGGACCAACGAATAGGAAGGAACCAATTGGACGACCTGATTTGTTAAAACCAACTCTATTACGACGAATAGCTCTGGCTACATCACCAACAGCCTTATCTTGGCCAATAATATGTGATTTCAAATCGGGTTCCAAATTCTTCAATTGAGCTTGTTCATTGGATTGAAGTTCACCAACAGGAATATTAGTTTTTTCTTCAACAACTTTTTGAATATCTTTTTCAGTAACAGTGTTATTGTCAGCTGGTTCGTTCTTAGCGCCATCTTTCATTTCTTGGAACTTTGTAACTTGATCACGATAGTAAGCGGCTTTTTCATAATCTTCATTACGAAGAGCGGCTTGCTTTTGAACTTCAGCATCGGAGATCTTGTTATCTAAGTCAGCCATATCGACATGATTGATTTGTAGATTCTTCTTAGAACCGGCTTCATCAATTAAATCGATAGCCTTATCAGGCAAGAAACGATCTTGAATGTAACGGGCTGATAATTCAGCAGCTGATTGAATAGCTTTACTTGAGAATTTTACATGATGATAATCTTCATATTTAGGTTGGATACCCTTCAAAATTTGAATGGTTTCATCAACACTTGGTTCATTTACTTGAACAGGTTGGAGACGACGTTCAAGAGCGGAATCTTTTTCAATTGTACGATACTCATTTAAAGTAGTAGCACCGACTAATTGCAGATCACCACGGGCTAGGGCAGGTTTCAAAACGTTACCTGCATCCATGCCGCCTTCAGCATTACCTGCACCAACAATCTCATGAATTTCATCAATGAATAGGATAATTTCCTTATTCTTTTGTAATTCATTGATTAGTTGTTGCATTCTTTGCTCAAATTGACCACGTACACCAGTACCTTGAACTAATGAAACTACATCCAAACGTACAACGTGTTTATTTTGCAACTTTTCAGGTACGTCACCGTCGACGATCTTTTGTGCAAGACCTTCGACAACAGCTGTTTTACCTACACCTGCTTCACCAATTAAAACAGGATTATTTTTAGTTCTTCTATTTAAAATTTCAATTACACGGTTTATTTCCTTGTCACGACCGATAACAGGATCAATTTGACCTTTTTTAGCAAGATCGGTTAAATCGACACCATATTGATCTAAGACTCCATTACCTCTAGGTCTACGGCCATTACCATTGCCGCCACCAGTTTGAGTTTGAGGACCTTGTTGCTCGAAAGCATTAGGTTGTTGAGCACCATTTAGGGCGTTAAACAAGTCTTCGAAACTAGAAAATCCACCAGATGGATTTTGTGCCATATTATTCATACCTTCGTTAGCTTGATTTCTTAATTTCTGATAACAGTCCTGACAGAGATTGATTTCTGTTCGTTGACCATTAACACTCGTGTACAAATGAATTGTCGCTTCATTTTTATGACAATTCTGACAAAGCATACGCACCCCACCTTTCCTTTTGCACAGGATACAACGGTAGTATATAATTAGCACTCGACTAATGCAAGTGCTAAGTCCTAAATTTTAGAAAATAACTTCTTCTATGGAAGAAAAAAATATTTTTTTCAAATTTGTTTGAAAAAGATTAATAATATAAACGCTTTCAGTGACGGGGGTTGTAAGCGTTAAACAGCTTATCACACTTGACTTATCTTGCTGTTTTTTAAGCAAAGCCCTTGTGAAAAATAAGAGATAATGGTAAATTAATTAGTGAATATTTGTAGTGTTACTACAGAATTTTATATTATATGGTGAGGTATTAATTATGGAAAAGAAAGATTTTCACATTATCGCAGAAACAGGTATCCACGCACGTCCAGCAACAATGCTAGTACAAGCAGCAAGCAAGTTCAGTTCAGATATCAACATTGAATTCTCAGGTAAATCAGTTAACTTGAAGTCAATCATGGGTGTTATGTCACTTGGTGTTGGCCAAGGTGCTGACGTTACAATCACTGCTGACGGTGACGATGCTGCTGAAGCAGTTGCAGCTATTACAGAAACAATGACAAAGGAAGGATTGGCAGAATAATGGTTAAAACTATTAAGGGAATTGCAGCTAGTGATGGTATCGCTACTGCAGAAGCATACCTTTTAGTTCAACCAGATTTGTCTTTCACTAAGAAAAGTATTTCAGATGCTGATGCAGAAATCAGCCGTCTTAAGGATGCTATTTCAACATCAGATGATGAGCTTACAAAGATCAGAGATATCGCTAAAGAATCTCTAGGTGAAGAAGAAGCTCAAGTTTTTGATGCTCATAAGGCGATTTTGGCTGATCCAGAATTTACGGGTGCAGTTGAACAAGAGGTTAAGGATCAAAAGGTTAATGTTGAACAAGCATTACATGATGTATCCGAAAACTTCATTTCTATCTTTGAAGGAATGACAGACAACCCATATATGCAAGAAAGAGCAGCCGATGTTCGTGATGTTACAAAGCGTGTCATGGCTCACTTACTAGGAGTTGATTTACCAAATCCAGCATTGATCGACCATGAAGTTGTTATCGTTGCTCATGATTTAACACCTAGTGATACAGCTCAATTAAACAAAAAGTATGTAAAAGGTTTTGTTACTGATATCGGTGGTCGTACAGCCCACTCAGCTATTATGGCACGTTCACTAGAATTGCCAGCTGTTGTTGGTACTGACACAATCACTAAAGATGTTAAAGCCGGAGATACAGTTATTATTGATGGTTTAAGTGGTGCAGCTATTGTTGATCCTTCTGATGAGGATATTAAGAAGTATCAACAAAAAGCTAAAGACTTTGCTGAAGAAAAAGCAGAATGGGAAAAATTAAAGGATGAAGCCACAGTTACTGCTGATGGCAAACACTTTGATATTGCTGCTAATATCGGTACTCCAGATGACCTACAAGGTGTTATTGAAAATGGTGCCGAAGGTATCGGTTTGTATCGTACAGAGTTCCTATACATGCAATCAGAAAGTCTTCCAACAGAAGAAGACCAATTCAAGGCTTACAAGAAGGTTCTTGAAGGAATGAAAGGTAAGGCTGTCGTTGTCCGTACTATGGATATCGGTGGTGACAAGCATTTGCCATACTTACCACTTCCTGAAGAAATGAACCCATTCTTAGGTTACCGTGCTATCCGTATCAGTTTGGATAGACAAGAAATCTTCAGAACTCAACTAAGAGCTTTGCTTCGTGCATCTGCTTTTGGTACATTGCGTATCATGTTCCCAATGATCGGTACATTGCAAGAGTTCAGAGATGCTAAGAAGGTCTTTGAAGAAGAAAAAGCTAAGTTAGTTAAAGATGGTGTAGAAGTTTCTGACGACATTCAATTAGGAATGATGATGGAAGTTCCAGCCGCTGCTGTTTTAGCAGATCAATTTGCTAAGGAAGTTGATTTCTTCAGTATTGGAACAAACGATTTGATTCAATACACAATGGCTGCTGATCGTGGTAATGAACATGTTTCATACCTATATCAACCATACAACCCTTCAATTTTGAGATTGATCAAGCATGTTATTGATTCAGCTCATAAAGAGGGCAAGTGGGCTGGTATGTGTGGTGAAGCTGCTGGTGACAACACAATGGTTCCATTGCTATTGAGCATGGGTCTTGATGAGTACTCAATGAGTGCCACATCAGTTCTTCGTGTAAGAAGTTTGATGAAGAAGTTGAGCACAAAAGATCTTGCTACATTGGCAGATCGTGCTGTTAACGAATCAATCACTAACGAAGATAACAAGAAACTTGTTGACGAATACGTTAATAAAAAATAGTTAATTAATAGAGTCCGCTTAGCGGGCTCTTTTTTTTGTCCAAATAAAAGCTATATCATGATACACTTTTAGTAATCAAAGAAATGGGTGTCCTAATTAATGAAACTAAAAGTTCTATTTGTAATGATAATGAGTGTCTTTTTAATGAGTGGCTGTCAAAATAAACCATCAACTCACAATCAACGGGTGAAGACAGAACAACGTAATAATACGATAAAGATTAACCAAAAAAATTGGAATAAAAAGTTAAAAGATGTAAAGGTATTAGATCAAAATGAATATAAAAATGCCTTTATTAAAATTCCAAAAGGTTATGATGATACGGCGACTACATTAAAGAGTTTAGAGAATGGCAATCAGTATTTAATTGAAGGACAATTAATTAATCTAACGTCAATGATAAGTCGTCCCATAGCTCCTGAGACGAAGGCAACGATATATGTTAGTAAAGTTATCAGTGGTGATAAAAGTCTTCAAGGTAAGACTATTAAAACGGTTTTTGCAGGAGGATTAACCAAAGGTAAGTATCTATATGGTGATTATGGAATAAAAAATTCTCAGAAAACTATTTACTATCCAAGTGCTACATTTCCTATGCCTAAAATTGGTAGTCAGCTGATTATGGGAATTGGAAATTATCATCCCGAGAATAACCAACAGCAGAAGATGTATCAAAAATTTAATTTGAATACGGGTAATTTTTATACCATCAATAATCCAGAGACGACTTTTTGGGTAAAAGTTAATGGTAATTATCAAATTAATAATCCGGCTTTCAATAATAGTGCCGCCAAACATAACTTTAAAAATATTTATAAATTGACCGATAAATTTAATCAAAAGTAGAATTTTTATAAATATGTTACGCTAGTAGAAGCACTATCCACAGGGAGGGGAAATAATGAAAAATAAAGTTATCAGAAATTTTTTGATTTTCATTGGAATCTGGATCGTCATTACCAGTGTTATCAACCTAAGTCAGCATCGAGGGATTTTCAGCAACTTTCCGTGGGAAATTTTATTGATTTTCTTATTAGCGTTAATTCAAGTAGTGTCGGAATTGAGCAAGCGAATTGTTTATGGTATATATTTCGTCGTTTATTTCATCTTTATGTTATTAACCGGTGGATATTACAATTGGACTTCATTGATCATTTTCGGATTGATGGCCATTTTTATGTCAGCAATTACGTATTTTGTGGGAACTCAATTTCGCTATGGTGAAGTTCTTAAAAAATGATTTTATCGGATTTAAAAATAAGGAAGTATTGAAATATCGGAAAAAAACGAAAAATAACAAAATCAAAATTTGGTTTTGTTATTTTTTTGTTTTTTAATTGCGATAATTTGAGTAAAAACTTATAATGTAATCGGTTTCAACTTATTAAAATAATAAAGAGGACAGAAAAATGGATGAGGATACTTCTAAGGTCGTTTCAGTGGAAATGTTGCCAGACCTTTCTTTGGTAGTTGAATATAGCGATGGCACTAAGGAATATACTAAGAGTATTTTTGGTGAAGATACAACCAGACCTGATGGTTCTTCAAATAATAAATAATATAAAATTTGATTTTTTTGAATTCCCTATCAATTTCACAATAATTAATTCGGCGTGATAGAATTGAAGAATGTTGAACGTCTTACAGTGAAGAGGGGGATTCAAATTCTTAAAATACAAAATGGCATCAGCAAATTTATTTTAGGCGTTTTAGCAATATTTACGACGTTAGTTTTAATCAAAATGTCAATGTTTTATGCTGAAAATTATGCGACCGTTAATCGAGCCTTTAATTGGGGAAGCTTGTTATTAGCCTTGATTTTGGTTGGAGCGGTTGGCTACTTTTTAGTTAAAGTCAATGACCGTAATAAGAAAATTAATATATCTATTCTATTGGGAATGTTGCTCATTTTCATGATTGTAGCAACGACTTGGATTTTAGTGGTACCGCAGACCCAGTTGAGTGATTTTGGTAATTTCTGGACTCGAGTGCCAGGAGTTTTCAATGGGGATAAGCTTTATAAAACCGATAATGATTATTTCTCGCGTTTTGCTTATCAATCGGGTTACATGGCCTATGTTTTAGGTGTTGTAAAGATTTTTGGTTATCATATTTTTGCAATTCAATTTTTGAATGTAATTTATCAAGCACTAATTTTACTTTTCACATATTTATTAGTTGTGAAAATTTTTGAAAATATTAAGATGGCACGTTTAGCAGTGTTACTTTTGATGATCGATTTAGATTGGTTTGCTCTAAATAGTCAGGCTAGCAACCAATACTTAGGGTCACTGTGTTACTTATTAACATTTTATTTGATTATGCAAGACAAATTGTGGGCTTACATTTTATCGGGCGTTACGTTGACAATTGGCTGTCTAATTAGACCTATTGGCCCTGTTATTGTGGCTGGAATCGTAGTCTTTGCGCTTCTTTATACAATGTTTGAAAATGGTAAATTTAATTATCGAAAACCATTGAAAATTTTGTTATCGTTAATGGTTTATTTAGTTCTATTTTCATTAGCAGGCTGGGGAATTAAAGCGTCAGGTCTGAATGCTTATGGATTGTCAAATTATGACCCTGAGTGGAAGTTTGTAACCGGCCTTAACTATCAGTCAAATGGGACCTATTCTCCGGATATGGACCGTTTAATTGATGCTAGTAAGCCTCGTAAAGTGATGAGTAAGAAAGAAAAAGCCGCTTTGCGTCAGGAAATAACTTATTTGAATAAAAATAATAAGTGGCTGAGTTTATTTATCAACAAGGTCGGTGGATTATGGTCACAACGGACAATGGCAACAAACTTTACCGGCTATAGTCAAAATCATTCCGCTAAAACTGTTGAGCGAGTCGATTATTTGGGTTACGTAGGTTCGATTATTTTGATAATCCTTTCTTGGATCGGTTCGTTTGTACTGTTTAAAACTAAATTCAGCAACAATCTTTACTTGTTGCTTTTGCCAATGTTGGCTTTTGCAGCAGCTCAGCTGTTGATTGAGGTTCAGGGAAGATATCGAATTGAATTTTTGCCGATTATTGCAATTTTGGCAAGTTTAGGATTGTATCGACTTATTAAAGAAAAAGATTTTTGATTTTTGACAACTATCCGTTGAAAATAGATTTTATCAGTAGTACTAGAAAACTTTCGTGTCGACTGTTTATGGTCGATGTGAAAGTTTTTTATTTAAAAGTATTCTTTGAAACAGGATACAGGACATTCTCGTTCTTATTAAATTTTTCAATAGGATTCCAAAAAAATTCTAGCTTCAATCGTTCGTCTGGCAATTGATTGACCAAGTCAAGGAAAAAATTTGAGTCGGGATACTTGAAATTTGTCCCAGAGTTTAAATTAAAAAAATCATTGCTAAGCAAAGTTGAGAGATATTAGAATAGTAATTGCGACTTTGAATTTTTAATTATAAATTAATATCCGAATTGGATATTTTAATTTTTTAAATTGCCTAAATATCAATACGCAAAAACTATTCCTAAAATGTCAATAGAAATAGTTGTTCACTATATATTGTTATCAGAAAAGATTAAGGGTACTATATATTGTGTTATTTCAAATGTGTGGAGTGAATATTAATGAATACGATTAATAAAATTATTTTATCAGACGACTTTATCGATGAAGTTAAAAAAACAATTAAACCCCACTGGGGCGAGTTAGGCTGGGTTACGTATAAGCGTACTTATGCCCGCTGGATTCCAGAACTTGGACGTACTGAGAATTGGTCAGAAACAGTTAAACGTGTGATTGAAGGTAACATCAACCTTGATCCACGTTTGAAAGATGGTTCATTAACTGAGGAACAATATGCCAGCTTAGTTAATGAGGCTCAAAATCTTTATAAGTTGGTTTACGGTTTAGCCGCAACACCATCAGGTAGAAATCTTTGGATTTCCGGAACGGAATATCAACACCGTAATGGTGATGCTTTGAACAATTGCTGGTTTGTTGCCATCAGACCACAAAAGTATGGTGACAGTCACATTGTGCCTTCTTACTTAAAGCAAGATCAATTAGCCGTTTCAATGCCATTTTCATTCATGTTTGATCAATTGATGAAGGGTGGCGGTGTTGGTTTCTCTGTTGTGCCAAGCAATATGAAACTAATGCCTATCGTAGACAATAAAGTTAACTTAACAGTCATTATCGGCAAAGAAAGTGCTTCATACGACGATTCAATCGCTGCCGGTGCTGTTGACCGTGATGATTGGTTAAAGAGCCATGAGCTTGAGAATACACGTCATTATGAACTTCCTGATACTCGTGAAGGTTGGGTTGTTGGAAATGCCAATATGATCGATGCTCACTTTAACGATACTAATGACGGTTTGAAAGATGTTGTTTTGGATATTACAAAGATCCGTGCTAAGGGTGAAAAGATCAAGGGCTTTGGTGGAACTGCTTCTGGTCCCGTTCCTTTGATCGAAATGTTCTTTGACATCAACGAAGTTTTAAATAATGCTGTTGGTAGAAAGTTAACTTCGGTTGATTGTACCGACATGGGTAATTTGATTGGTAAAACAGTTGTTGCTGGTAACGTTCGTCGTTCAGCTGAATTAGCTTTAGGCGGTGCTACTGATGATGACTTCATTACCATGAAACAAGATCAAAAGAAACTTTATCATCACCGTTGGGCTTCAAATAACAGTGTTGTCGTTGATTCGAAGTTCAATAAATATGCTCCAATTGCTGATTCCATCACTCATAATGGTGAACCAGGAATTGTGAACTTGGAATTGTCACGTAATTATGGCCGTGCTATTGATGGATACCAACCAGGTATCGATGATGGCGTTGAAGGAACTAATCCTTGTGGTGAGATTTCTCTAAGTAACGGTGAACCATGTAACCTATTTGAAGTTTTCCCATTGATTGCTCAAGAACAAGGTTGGTCATTGGAAGAAGCTTTTGAATTGGCTGCTAGATATACTAAGCGTGTTACATTTAGTAACTACGATTGGGAAGTTTCAAGAACTGTTATTCAAAAGAATCGTCGTATCGGAGTTTCAATGTCTGGTATTCAAGACTGGATTTTGACAACTTTCGGTAATCGTGTTGTGACTGGTTTTGAAACTGCCACAGATCCTGAAACAGGAGATACTATTCAAAAACCAATTTACGATCAACGTGTCGCTAAGAAATTTGATGATTTATATCATTCAGTTGTCGCAGCTGACAAGGAGTACTCAAAGGAATTAGGATGCAAAGCTTCAGTTAAGCACACAACAGTTAAACCATCTGGTACTGTTGCTAAATTAGCTGGTGTATCCGAAGGTATGCATTTCCACTATGCAGGTTACTTAATTCAAAGAATCAGATTCCAAGATAGTGATCCATTGTTGCCAGCTCTAAAGGCTTGTGGGTACAAGATCGAACCTGACGTTTACACAAAACACACAATGTGCGTAGAATTCCCAGTTAAGGCTGCCAATGCTGATGACCCTAACTTTGCTTCAGCTGGTTCAGTTTCAATTGCTGAACAATTTGCTACACAAGCCTTTCTACAAACATATTGGTCTGATAATGCGGTAAGTTGTACTATCACTTTCCAACCAAAAGAAGCAGATCAAATTGCACCATTGATGTATCAATACAGACACGTAACAAAGTCAACTTCACTATTGCCATACAGTGGTGCTGACTTCAAGCAAGCTCCTAAGGAACCAATTGATAAGAAAGTTTATCAAGAACGTGAATCAGAAGTTAATGAAAATGTTGCAGCAGTGTTTGCTGAACAAAATGATAATCACGACAAGAAAGACATCGAATTAGTCGATCAATCAGACTGTGCCGGTGGCGCTTGCCCAATTAGATAGAGCAGAGAGCGTAGCAGGGGCGTTCAGCTCCCGAGGATCAAGACTACTTTCTCAGTTGGCTGCGAAGCAGCCGACAGAGAAAGTTGACTTGACCGGAAGGAGTTGCCCCTGCGCAGCTCGTTTCTATTAGAGAGTGGAACTCGTTTCCACTACATAACAGAGAACCATGGTTATCTAAGAATAGAAAAACTAAAAAGATGCAAACTAAATTTAACAAGTTTGCATCTTTTTTTTGACTGTATAATTATCGTAAAACAATATCAAAATATCGATTAACAAATATAACTATCTGTATTAGAATACAAGTCAGGGGGTGCTTGAAATGAAAAAATTATCAAGCCTTATTTTAAAAGTATTATCAATTTTGACTGTTATCGCTCAAGTTTTCTGTGGGATTGCAGCGGTATCCGTAATCTTTGCAAACGTTGCTGTCTTCTTTGTTTCCGGAGAAGCTGCAACAGAATTAAAGAAGTATGTTTTACAGCCAACTAATTTAAGTAAAGGGATGTTGGAACTGAGTGGTTTAAATGCCTTATTGATTTTAGTAAGTATTATGTTTGCCTTGTATGCTTTACGTAAGATTATTAATAACATTGCTCAGAACGATTTCTTTGTAGAAGCAAACGTAGTTAATATGAAGTTGATGATGGGTTCTGTTGGAATTTTCATTTTAGGTAATGTGTTTAGTATGATTTTCTTCTCATACGGAAATGGTCGAAATTTGAGTTCGGTCTTTAGTAATTCATGGGGACAAGTAGGGAGTTATTTGATACTTTTGGCGATTATCTATATGCTATATTTAGTATTTAAGTACGGCTTTGAGTTACAACATGACTCAGATACCGTGATTTAGGTGATTGTTAATGATTAAAATAAATCTTGATTTAATAATGTTAAAGAAAAAAATTTCTTCAAAAGAATTGGCTCAAAAAATTGATATTACACCAGCCAATTTATCAATTCTTAAAACTGGTAAGGCAAAGGGGATTCGTTTTGCAACTTTAGAAAAAATTTGTGAAGTGTTGGATTGCCAACCAGGTGATATTTTAGAGTATCAAAAGGAAAAAGCAATTAGTCCGGAGAAAACAGTTTATCAACAGGTTTTTGAACTTGTTAATGCAATGTATAATTCCTTATCTGAACAAGCGGATTTTGATCCAGATGTTATTAAAACTTTGATGGCGGCTGGCAAGTATCTTAACGAAAAGAAAATGCCTCCACAGGTGATTGCCGCCAAAACGGTGGATGGAATTGTTTTGGCAAACATGTCTAACAAATCAAAACTAGACCAAACTAATTCGGATCGTTTGAACCAATTGTTGATCTTATCGAGATCTGAAGGATACAAGTGGTCGTCAGTTGGTCCAGATTCTTTCTAAATGCTTAAAAATAACAGTATCTATTTGGAATATATAATCTCTTTAATTAGAGGATTGTGGTTCGTTAATAGGTACTGTTTTTATATGTAAAAAATTATTTGAGCGTAATACTTTACACATGAGATTTACAGTTGTAAACTTATTTTGTTGAGAAGATTACAAATGTAA
This sequence comes from Companilactobacillus sp. HBUAS56275, assembly GCF_036913655.1. NCBI lineage: Bacteria > Bacillati > Bacillota > Bacilli > Lactobacillales > Lactobacillaceae > Companilactobacillus > Companilactobacillus sp. HBUAS56275. The sequence continues at coordinate 146,832 of NZ_JAYKKK010000003.1, read as the reverse complement.
ACCTAAAAGGAAGTGGCGATATGAAAGAAATAGAAGCTATGAGTAAAGCCGAATGGCAAGTAATGAGGATTATCTGGACATTGGGAGAGGCAACTAGTAAAGAAGTTATCGATATTCTTGAACGAAAGACTGATTGGAAATCTGCCACGATTAAAACTCTGATTGTTCGTTTACAGAAGAAAAACTTTTTGAAAGCTGATGAAACTAAACGTCCATATGTATATAAGCCATTGATAGATGAGGACTTGGCAATTCATCAGAGTGTTAATAATTTATTCGATAGTCTTTGTTGCATGCGTAAGGGAGAAGCAATTAAGGACTTAGTACAAAACTCTGAGATTTCTCAAAGCGATATTTCTGACATTGTTGAAGCCTTGAGTATTAAGGCCAAAACAGCTCCAGAGAAAGTCAAATGTAACTGTTTGGAGGCAAACTTATCATGAAAGATATGAATGGAATGAAAATGGATGATCACGATCATTCAAAGATGGATATGTCTGGAATGGACATGTCCAATAGCCACATGATGATGCACGGTGGTCACATGATGGATATGGGGGACTTGAGAAAGAAATTTTGGATCTCGCTTGTTTTGGCAATACCAGTATTTGTATTATCACCATTCATGGGTTTAAATTTACCTTTCCAAGTTCAATTTCCTGGATCTGATTGGATCGTGTTGGTTTTAGCAACAATTCTTTATTTCTACGGTGGGAAGCCATTTATTACTGGTGCTAAAGGAGAATTGCAAGAGAAGAAGCCAGCGATGATGACCTTGATCACAATGGGTATCAGCGTTGCTTATATTTATAGTTTGTATGCATTTGTGATGAACGATTTAATTCATTCGTCACAACATATAATGGATTTTTTCTGGGAACTTTCATCATTGATCGTGATCATGCTATTAGGTCACTGGATCGAAATGAAATCTACCATGAATGCAGGTAATGCTTTACAGAAAATTGCCTCATTAGTTCCCGATAAAGTTCATATGGTTCATGAGGAAAAAACAATGGATCACGATATTTCAATGGTTAAAGATGGAGACATCGTTGAAATTCGTGCCGGTGAATCAGTACCATTAGACGGCCATATCATTAGTGGTTCCAGTTATATCAATGAATCTCTAATTACTGGTGAATCAAAAGCTGTTAAAAAAGAAGTTGGTAGTAAAGTTGTCGGTGGCTCAATCAATGGAGAGGGTACAATTCGTGTAAAAGTTGATAAGGCCGCCAACGAGGGCTACTTGTCACAGATCAGTAAACTAGTATCGGATGCACAAAATAATCGTTCTAAGACGCAATTACTAGCCGACAGAGTATCAGGTTGGTTATTCTATGCAGCTTTGACAGTCGGAATTATTGCCTTCGTTTATTGGCTGATTTTTGGTGATATGAACACAGCCTTGAATAGATTAGTAACTGTTCTAGTTATTGCCTGTCCACATGCTTTGGGATTAGCAATTCCTCTAGTTATGTCACGTAGCACATCAATTGCTGCTACAAACGGTTTGATCATTCGTGACAATCAAGCAATGGAAAATAGTCGAAAGATTGATTACATTGCTATGGATAAAACAGGAACTCTGACTGAGGGTAAGTTTACTGTTAATGGATTAAAGAGTATTGATTCAACGATTGATGATGATAAATTACTTTCAATTATTGCAGGGATTGAAAGTGGATCTAGTCATCCTATTGCTAATAGTATTGTTCAATATGCTAAAGATAAAAAGATTGAGATAGCTAACTTTGACGATGTTCAAGCAATCAAGGGCTATGGTATGAGTGGAAATTTGGATAGTCACAAATATTATTTAGTCAATATGAAGTATCTAAAAAATGAAAATATTCCAGTTGATAACAAATTAGTTCAAACATATTTAGACAAGGGAAATACAATCAGTTACTTAGTGGCAGATAAAAAAGTTCTTGGATTTGTTGCCTTAGGTGATCGTATTAAGAAGAATACAATTGAATTCATCAAAGAATTGAAATCTAGAAATATTACACCAATTATGCTAACTGGTGATAATAAAAATGCAGCTGCAATTATGGCTAAGCAGATGGGCATCGATGAGTTCAGAGCTGAATTGTTGCCAGAAGATAAAAATAAAGTGATTAAACAATTAGAATTATCTGGTCACCATGTCATGATGGTCGGAGATGGAATTAATGATGCTCCAAGTCTTGCTGCAGCAACGATTGGTGTCGCTATTGGTGCCGGAACAGATGTAGCAATCGATTCTGCGGATGTGATTTTATACAATAGTGATCCGTTCGATATTATCAAATTCTTGAAACTTTCTCATCATACTTATAAAAAGACGGTTGAGAATCTCTGGTGGGGAGCTGGCTATAATATTGTCGCTATTCCACTTGCTGCCGGGATTTTAGCTGGAATTGGATTCATATTGAGCCCAGCAGTTGGAGCCATTGTTATGTCGCTTTCCACAGTAGTTGTTGCTGTCAATGCACTAACGTTAAAGATGTAATTTGAAATAGTTATAAGACATTTCGTCACTAATTCACAATATTTGAAATTCAAATTATGGAATAAAAATTATATAATATTGAATTACAAATAGCCAAAATATTGAAAATATTTGTATATGAAGCTACACTATGTGTGATATGAAATAGGTGGTGACGAAAGATGGCAACTATCTCTTTCCACTTGGATGATTTTGATGAAAAGGTGATTCGCAATTATGCTAAATCGAAAGATATGAGTCTTTCATCTTTTCTTCGCTCAGTAGCTATTGAAAAAATAGAAGATGACATTGACGATGAACTTTACGAGCAATCACTTCAAAATTCCAAGAATGAATGTCAAGATGTTACATTAGACGATTTGAAAAAAGCAATGAGTCGATATTACTAATAAAAAATTTAAATAGAATAATTCTGTATTAAAATAGGTAGCAAGTCCACATTTGTGGATTTGCTACCTATTTTTTATGGATAATAGTAGGATTATTATTTGTAATAAGGCAAATCAAGAAAGGTAATGATAAACTCAGTACCTTGACCAACTTGTGATTTTACATCAATTGTGTGACCGAGTTTATCGATCATCTTTTTAACTAAATATAGTCCCATACCGGTAGATTTACTACCTGATTGACGACCATTGCTACCAGTAAATCCTTTGTTGTAAACACGGCTGATATCTTGATTGGCAATACCAATACCATTGTCTTTGATATGCAATTCGATATTATTATTTTTATTCGTAGTGAAGATAGAGATTTTTCCACCACGATCGGTGTATTTCAAACTGTTGGCGACAATTTGGTTAATAATGAAGCTTAACCATTTTTCATCCGTTAAAATTTTCTTGTCGGTAATATCCAAATTGATACCGATACGTTTGTTGATGAAAAGGCGTTTATTGGTTCGAATAGAGGCTTTTACAATATTATTGAGGTCTTGTTCCTGAATCAAATAATCATTGGAAAAATTATTTAAACGAGCAAAGTAGAGCGCTTGATCTACCAAGTAATCAATCTGATCTATTTCTTCATCAATAAGGTTTTTGTCTAGCTCGTCATCCTGAGAAAGTTTTAAGGCAGCTAGGGGAACTTTGATATCGTGAACCCAGGATTCGGTGTATTCACGTTGGTCCTTTTGATTCTGATAGAGTTCGGTTAATTCGTTGCGGTATTCTAAAGAAATATTGTTGATCTTACTTTGAATGTATTTCTGCTCATTGTTACTTGCCCCAACGAGTTCTTTAGAAAGATCCTCTTGGTAGCTTTCTAATTGCTTATACCATGCCTTCTTATGGTTATAAGAAATTGATAAATTTACTACTAAAAAGACCATTGCCAAAATCCAAGTGTAGACTAATGTTCCCGGATAAAAGTCGACGTTAGGATCAAGAAAGAGAACTATTTCGACAAAGGTAACACCAATCAATACGATTAAAATTGAATAGATGTGATCTTTTAAATATTTAAAAAATGTCATAATTTACCTCATTAAGGAATAATGTAGCCTTGACCAACTTTAGTAACAATATAATTTTTGAGTCCGTATTTCTCGATTTTGCCACGGAGACGGTTAATATTAACCGTTAAAGTATTATCATCAACGAAACGTTCATCGTCCCACATGAAGTTCAATAATTGTTCACGTGTAACAATTTTACCCTGATCTTTTAATAGACGTTGAAGTAGTTTATATTCGTTTTTTGAAAGATCGATTTTGTTATCATCAATTTCTACGGAGCCACTGGAAAGATTCAGTTTCAAGCCATTATGTTCGATTACATCGCTAGTACTTTTAGTGAAGTCATAGGTACGACGTAATAGTGCATTTATTTTAGCTACTAAAATATCAACTGAAAAAGGCTTTTCCACAAAATCGTCGGCACCCATGTTCATTGCCATGATTTGGTCCATGTTGGAATTACGGGACGAGATAATAATAATTGGAATCTTGGAGATCTTTCTGATTTCTTGGTTCCAGTAATAGCCATCGTAAACGGGTAGGTTAATATCTAGAAGAACTAAATCAGGTTTGTATTCATTGAATTGATCAATGATGTTGTTGAAATCTTTTGTGATATAAGAATTAATTTGCCATTTGGCAAGGTTCTCACTGATTAACTTGGAGATGGATTGATCATCCTCAATAATCATAATTTTAGCCATGTTAAAATTCCCTCCGTGCTAGAATGAAGACACTATGTATATAATATGATAACAATAATTATTTAATTATGGAGAAATTAAGTTGCAAATAATTGTAAAGAATATTTCAAAAGACTTTGGAAAGAAGCGAAACGCTGTTCATGCTATCAAAGATATTAGCTTGAAAGTGGAACATGGTGAATTTTTGGGAATCATGGGACCCTCTGGTGCTGGTAAAACGACTCTGTTAAATATGATTTCCACCAACGAACGTCCTGATCATGGTCAGGTAATTGTTGATGGACAAGATCTAACTCAGTTGCATGATCGAGAGCAGACTAGATACCGTCGTAACAAGATGGGATTTATCTATCAAAGTTTCGAACTGTTGGACTCGTTGAATGTTAAGGAAAATGTTATTTTACCGTTAGCCTTAAATCGTTCGAATAAGAGATTAATTGAAGAACGTTTTAATTATATGATGAATCTACTTAACATTGAAAAATTAAGTAGTCGTAACATTGATGAATTGTCGCTGGGACAACGTCAAATTGTGGCTGCCGCTAGGGCTTTGATCAATAGTCCTGAGATTCTATTTGCAGATGAGCCAACAGGAAGCTTGGATTCTAAATCGGCGACGATTTTATTGAATTATATGCAACTGGTAAAGGAACGAGAGAAAACAACTATTTTAATGGCTACGCATGATGCTTTCACAGCCAGTTATTGTAGTCGCGTAATTTTTATTAAAGATGGCGTAGTCTTTTCTGAAGTTGTTAATCCAGGTGATCGTGATAAATTTTTTGAACAGATAATTAACATGCAGCGGACAATCGGAGGGGGTAGCTATTTCAATGTATCGCAAGATAATTAAACGCAGTTTGTACAATATGCGTGATAGCTATTTAATTTACATCCTGGCTTGTGCTTTTGCCATTGGAGTCTTTGGAATTCTGATTTCTTTGGGGGATAATCCTTCAGTTAGATTGTCGTTACGATCTTGGAATAGTTTTATCTCTGATATAACTGTCATGATGAGTGGATTATTCGCTTTCTGTGCATTTGTCTATATGGTCTATGTTGGTGGTTTCTTTATTAAGCAACAACGAAATGAGTTTCGAACGTTTGAAAAATTAGGGATGCAACGCTGGGTCATCGTGACGCTTAGTTTTATTCAAACAGCAATCGTTCAAGCTTTTGCTTGGATAATCGGATTGTCAGGAACATTGATTTTTCAGAAGTTCATGGGGATGTCCTTGTTTTATCTGATGCAGTTAAGATTCAATTTCATAATGCATATCAGTTGGAACGATGTCTTTTTGCTAGCAAAGATGTTTTTCTTTTCGACATTGGTTTTGAGTATTATTAATGCGATTAAGGCATTTCGTATCCTACAAAAAAAGTCCAATAATCGTAAAATAAGGACGCGCTGGTGGCTAAGAATACCAGCCGGTATCTTTGGACTACTGTTACTATTTAGTGCCCAGATCTGTACAATTTCGTTGTTCTACGATATGCATACGATCAGTTACTCTTCAAAACCATTTACGGAAATTCTTTTCGTTATGATAGCTGATATTTTTGGAACTTATTTGGTTTATTTTGGATTCTTGCCAACAATTTTGAATACTCTGCAACGGATTCACTCGGTTTCTTATTCCGGAATCAATATGTTCTCATTTAAATATTTGAAGGAAAGACTTTTTCAAAATATTTCGATTCTGTGGTTTGTAACGGAGTTATCGGCGTTAGCTTTAATGTTATTAACTTTTTGTTACTTTGGTTATCAAGCAGTCCATCGTAACTATAATAGTGCTTATCCTTTTGAACTGGCAGCTGATGAAAATACGGTTGGCGTGATCAAGCAGGAATTAAAAGAGAGTAAAGCGCATATTAGAGGAGAGTATAAGACTGAAGTTAAAATCAATTTAGTTTCATACTATCGGAAAAGTAATCAAGAATATGTTCGACAGCCGATGACATTCATGTCATATAGCGACTATATGTCTTTGCCCAAGCGGATGAGAAAATGGAATAGTAAAATCAATTCGCGTGAATTCCTAAAAATTGATTATAACGGATCAATTTTTGATAATCGGCATTTTAAAGAACACGACATTGAGGTAAAGGATTCACCAATTATTTCCACTGTTAAAACGGGGAGTTCATTCCCATATGGTAGTTCGATGCATTTTGGACCGATGATGGTGGTGCCTGATAAGTATTATCAAAAGATGCCTGCTGAGGTCGAAGATACATTTTACGGCTGGGACTTTAAAAAGGGTGACCGTTTAAGTACTAAGCAATTACAAAAACTAGATAATTACCGTGATGCTTATTATATGAAAGTTGATTTCAAGAAAGCCTTGAATGATTCGACGATTGAAGTTTTGAAAAAGGATCCTCGAAATGGGGATTCCATTTATACTCAATCAGGCTTTCTAAGACAGGGTAATCTTAAGAAGAACTTTGTCCAAGGTGGCGGTTTTTATCTGTTCATTGTTTCTTTATTCAGTATCGCCTTATTGATTGCTTTGGGAAGTGTATTAACCTTGAGAATACTTTTACGGGATGATTATCAATCAAGGCAATTGCGGACCTTACAAAAAATCGGTGTCGAGGAAAGTGAAGTTAAACGAATTGTTCGTCGTGAAAATACCTTAACTTTCTTGATACCGTTGGTTTTTGCTTTAGCACAATCGGTTGCTGCAATTGCGATGTCTAATACTGGAAGGCATATTTCAAAGAATATTATTTTGATCTACGCCGGTTATGTCGTTTTATATGGGCTCTTCGGTTTAGTTAGTTTCAAAGTTTCCTGGCATGGGATCAAGCACAAATTTAGTCTTTGACGAGGAGATAACTTTTGGTGAAGAAACCGAAATCTTCTTCATTTGTTCCCTGAATTTGTGATTGAATCTCCAATTGCAAGTGCTTATTCCATTGTTTTATTTGATGAGTTTGGGTAAAAGTCTTAAGAATTAAATATTCTCTGGGACTATCCCTTTTTTGAAAGACAGCTGTTGAGGTAGAATTAAAGGAGTATTCATTGAGACTGAATAATTTATTTTCGAAGAGTTTGGCTTGATCTGGATTGAATTTCAGATATGTCAAGGAATAAAACTTGTTAAATTCTTCATAGTCTCCATTGATACTACGGTATTGCGCAAAAGTGGACAATTTTTTTATTAAAAGATGGTCTGCGTTCAGACTAAATAAGGGTTTTAATAAAGTATCAGCAGAAGTTTGCTGACTCTTTAAAAAATTATATGTGCCTAGCTTTAATGTTATGTTCATAATTATTGAAATCCTTTCAATTAAAATTTTTGGAGGTTTTCTATGTTAGTTACAGTTTTAGGTTTTTACGGAGGGTATCCTTATAAAGGAGTTGGTACTTCTGGATACTTATTGCAAAACGACGGCAAGAGTATGTTGATCGATTGTGGTAGCGGTGTTCTTAATGCACTAGCTAGCTACATGAAACCAACCGATTTAGACGCTGTTGTCTTATCCCATTATCACCATGATCATACAGCAGATGTAGGTGTCTTGCAGTATAATTGGCTCGCTGCTAAAAAAGAAAATCCACTACCTATTTATGGTCATACACAGGATTTTGTCAACTTTGCTCAATTGACAGAACCTAATGCAACTAAAGGAATCGCCTATAACGACTATGAGCCAACTGAGATTGGAAGCTTGAAGTTTGAATTTCTCAGAACAGTTCATCCAGTTCCAGCTTATGCGATGAGAATTACCGATAGTGATGGTAAGGTTATCGTTTATACAGCTGACACCACATATTTTGACGGTTTAGTCGACTTTAGTAAAGACGCAGATTTATTAATTGCGGATACTAATTTCCCAGATGATGTAACTGGACGTAAATGGCATCTGAATACTAAAGAGGCTGGTACGCTAGCTAAAGATGCAAACGTAAAACGTCTTATGATCAGTCATTTGCCTCAAACAGTTGATGTCGAGACAATGTTAACTCAATCACAAAAGTATGCAGGTGAAATCCCAGTTGTAAATGCTTTCCAAGGTCTAGAAATTGAAGTTTAATCGCATAGCAATAGGATTTGATTTTCAATGAAAGTACTATAAATTATAACTAATACAATAAATTAATCCACATTTATGTATTTTGTGAAAAAAATACGTAAAGGGCTATTTATCGGGTGCATGTTTTCACAATTTGGCAAAATTCGAACAAATATTCGTAAATTTTTATTGAAAAACTATGGATTTTATTAATGCAATAAGTTACAATATTATTGTGTTTAAAGAGTTTGATACTACACAGGAAAGGAGAGATTATATATGGTAACCATTTATACATCTCCAAGTTGCACATCATGTCGTAAGGCCAAGGCTTGGCTCGAAGAACATGACATTCCTTACAAAGAAAGAAACATTTACTCAGAACCTTTAAATAAGCAAGAAATTAAACAAGTTTTACAAATGACTGAGAACGGTACAGAAGAAATCATTTCAACACGTTCAAAGGCATTCCAAAACCTTAAAGTTAATTTGGACGATTTAACAATTGATCAATTGTTAGATTTAGTTCAAACAAACCCAGGTTTGTTAAAACGTCCTATTATTATGGATGATAAGCGTCTTCAAGTTGGTTTTAACGAGGACGAAATCAGAAGATTCTTGCCTAGAAGTGTTAGAACTATGGAACTTCAAAAGGCTCAATTAATGGCTGGATTATAAAATATAAGCAGATCACTTTCTTTTGGGGAGTGATCTTTTTTTGTAAGTAAAACCTTATAAAAGATTGATGGAACAGGTATTCACTTTTAGTGGATATCTGTTTTTTGTTTGTATTTATATTAACTAGCGTAGGTTAAGTATGCCCGTCGGTAGTAGAAAATCTGTGGGCCTGGAATGCGGTGGACACGGCTTGAAGCTAATAATTTTGCACTTCGCGCAAAATCATGGATCTCCAAGTCCGGTCTTCTACTAACCTTGCTTCGCAAGCTAAGTAGAATTTCACCGCTTAGGGCCCACAGATTTTCTACTACCGACTATATTTCTGGTTCTATTGTTATTGGTTAAGATTGCAGTATTTAAATATTTTTTGGTTCCATATAACAACAGGAGAAATTATGGAAAGAAATATATAAATATGTGGATATATGGGTATATCTGAGTCCATTCATTGGAATACTATTTTACTGTCTAACATATTAAGAAAGATATAAATAGAACAACACACTAGTTCGGAGCAACAGACTCGATTGGTCTCAGCGTCCAAAGCGTTCCAGACCAATCGGGGTTGTTGTGGAGGACGGAATCTTAGGTAAAATATTCACAACTAAAAAAATAAATTTATGTAAATTGAAAAAATATTTTAATAAGACTTGATATAATTTCTTGATAAAGAAATCGCTTTCAAGAAAGGCAAGACTATGTTGATTCTAAGGGGAATTTTAAACCGAAACCGAAATAGGACCTTTTGTATATTATCTTCAGCAGGAATATTTTTAGCGTGTAATTTGTGTGCGTTTAATGTGAATAATGTGCAGGCTGCGACTGATAATGATATGCAGAATCTTTTGAATCAAAATACTAATGTTTTATTAAATGAAAAAATTGCTACGCAAACTAATACGATAATGCCTATTGCAGCAACGTTTAGTTACAGTGGAGTTAATGGTACGGCTAGTTGGGATATTGATGATGAAGGAAAGTTAACGATTCATCCAGGTACTTTGGCCAATGGTCAGGGAAATTGGAAACCATATGCTGATTCTATTAAAAGTATTTATGTGGAACCGGGAGTGACTTCTACTAGTGATTACACCACTGGTAATGGTGGACTTTTTGCAGGATTAAAAAATGTCACTAAGATTGATGTTACCAATCTAGATGTATCAAGGGCACGTTCTCTGAGTAATTTTTTTTACGGAGATAGATCATTAATTGAAATTATCGGGCTAGATACATGGGATACGTCATCAGTTGGTGCAATGAATAATATGTTTGAAAGTGACAGCTCACTGAAAAATTTGGATTTGTCTAACTTTGATACTAGTTCTACATCAAACTTTGATCGTATGTTTTGGGGATGTAGCTCATTAGAGTATTTAAACATAACCGGATTTAATACTAGCAAGGCTACATCGTTGAATAGTACTTTCGTTAGTGTTTCGGGAAAAATAATTGGTTTGAAGGACCTGGATTTGGGGAAGGTTACTTCCATGAATAGTGCTCTTTCAGGCGTAGATTTTACGAAGACTGATCCGAATGATATCTGTGATTGGGATGTTTCTAACGTCGAGGATATGTCGGGCTTGTTTAGAAGTAGTAATTTAAACGGACTTGATTTGAGTCAGTGGAATGTTAAAAGCGTCAAGAACATGTCAAATTTATTTTATCAGGCCCAAGGTGCTGTCTCACAGGTTAAAGGACTAAGTAATTGGGATGTCTCTGGTGTAACCGATATGAATTCAATGTTCTTTTCCGTAAATGATAGTGATTTGTCGATGATTGAAAATTGGGATGTTTCTAATGTGACGGGAATGTCTATGATGTTTTATAACTGTAAAAATTTAACTGGATTAGATTTATCACATTGGAGTACTGACAGTTTAAGTGGTGTGAATCAAATGTTTTATAACGATGCGTTGCTTAGTGAAGATAATTTAAAAGGGTATCAGACATTGGTTACTAAGAAAGTTGAATCTATGAATGGGATGTTTTCTGGAACCGGATTTAAAGTGATAGATTTATCGAAATATGATACTTCTAATGTAAAAGATTTTAGTTATCTATTTAGCAGTACTCGTAAATTAGAAAAAATTATTGGAAATTTCGATACCAGTTCATTAACCAATATGAACAATATGTTTGCTAATTCAGCGATTACTAATTTTGATGAGCTAAATATTGCTGATTGGAATACATCCAAAGTCACGGATATGGCAAGTACTTTTTTGGGAACGAAAATACTTGATTTTAATTTTCTTAAAGATTGGAATACCTCATCTGTAACTACTTTAAATTCGACATTTAGATCTGCTAAAGCAAAGACTATTCCCTTGGAAAAATGGGATGTTTCCAAAGTGGAAATATTTTACACGACTTTTCAGGGTGCTAGTGGATTAGAAAGTTTACCTATTGAGAATTGGGATGTTTCCAGTGCGACGACGATGTATGAAATGTTTTTTGAGGCGTCTTCTTTGAAAAAATTAGATTTTTCTAAATGGAATACCTCTAAGGTGACAAATTTTTATGCAATGCTGAATAAAATGTCTAATTTGGAAACTGTTGATCTCTCAGGATTAGATACTACTAATGCAACAAATATGGATTATTTCTTTGGACTAAACTATAATTTGTGGAAAATCACGCTTGGACCTAAATCTGTTATGAAGAATCTTCAAGGGGAGCCGACCGATGTCAGATTTCCAACTCCCGTTGCGGGCACACAAATTAATGATGCATCAACTTCAGAAACTTATAGTGCAATTAGTAACAAATGGCAAATAGTAGATTATGCCAGTGGTGGTTCTGATCATGAGCCGGTAGGGGATTTAATGTCAGCAAAAGAGATCGTTGAACAATTCTCTAATGTGGGCAATCCAGTTACGACTTATGTTTGGCAGCAACAGCCAATTATCAATATCAAAATGCAAGTACCTGATATCGATTTTGGATCGATTAATCTTTCCTCACAGGTATTTCATCGGAAAAATAAGAATTTTGCTATAGCGATTGATAATAATAATTATCCCTCCGGTGGTGTAAAATCAACGATTGCAGTGTCCATGGATAAACCTCTAACCACTAGTAGTGGAGATATTTTGAATAACACTTTAATTTATCGTGAAAAGGGTCAAGGAAAACAGATCTTATCTGAAAAGCCAACTCAAATTTATGATGATGTGCTTCCTGATGGTACTAGCTCAATTAATTGGGATGAGGATAGTGGAATATTATTAGATATGGGGAATGAACTGTATGCAAAGAGTGGAAGTTACTCTACGACCTTAAATTGGACCTTGACCAACAGTATCTAAGTCATTATTTTTGACTAGTATTTCGAGGTTTAGTATATTATTTTAATGACTAAATTATCGGTATATGATAGTTGAAATAGTTTATAAGACTGTTAGAATGTAGATACAGAATTGAGGTGACTATGATGGAGATGGATCGACTTAATGAGAATACAATCAGAGTCATTCTTAGTACGGAAGATTTACAAGAACGTGGCGTAACTGTTTTAGATTTGTTAGGCAACAAGAAGCAAATCGAATCGTTCTTTTACAGTATTTTGGATGAAGTTGATAAGGATCATGTTTTTACAAATAATGAACCGGTTACTTTCCAAATAATGCCAAACAAAGAAGGTTTGGAGTTACTGATCAGTAAGAGTGATGATTCTGAAGGTACAGATTCATTGCCATTAGATGGGCTACAAGGTTCAGTCGTTAATAATGATGATGATACTAACGAGGCAAAGATGGGCACTGAAGAATATGATAGTGAAACAGCACCATATTTGAATGACCCAGACACACCTACGAAGACGATTATTGTTGAATTTAAGGACTTTGAGGACTATGTCCAATTGGCTGATTTGTTACACTTAGAAAGCGGAATTTCAAATCTTTGGGAATATGACAATAAATATTACTTGCAATTGATTCTGTTTACAGATGAGATGCATGAAATGACTTATAGTGATGTTTTGGCTTTACTTAGTGAGTATAGCTTTAAGACAAAGGTTACAGCAGCTGTCTTGTCAGAATATGGTAAGGAAATCATGTCGAAGACGGCACTGGAGTTAACTAGATATTATTTTGATAAATAAAACCAATCCGTGAAGGATTGGCTTTTTTTTGCGTAATTTTTACTAGAGGTGATGAAATTGTATGCTGCTTTAGACAAATCAGGCCTACTAGTATATGCACTGAAAGCCGATAAGAATAATGAGTATTATTGTTGTCGCTGTAAACAAAAAGTTAAATTGATCACCACAGCGTCCAGAGTTTATTTTCGGCATAAAAATAAATGTGATAATTCAATAAATGAGCGCTTGATTCATCAAAAAGGTAAAAAATTAATCTTGGATGAATTGAGTAAACTGAAGCCGCAATTTTTAGAAGAGGAAACTTACTTATCGAGAATAAAACAACGCCCAGATATTCTAGTGAATAAGAATTTTGCAGTTGAATATCAATGTGCAAAAATAAACATCAATCTTTTGAGTAAACGAGTTAAAGGATATCGAATAGCAGGAATAAAAAATATTTGGATTTTAGGTGGTCACTACTTAAAGAGACGGTTGGGGCGAGAACACCTTAAATTCATCACTTATAATAAAACTTGGAAATTTTATTTATTAATGCTAGATTCACAACAGGAAAGATTGACACTCTTTTATAATATTGAATTCATTGGACCGTTCAACACTTTGACATATCAAAAAAAGATATTTGCGAGGGATGAATTTTGGAAAATATTCATATTTCGTCCTAAAGAAATATCGAAATTGGAAGTTACTCTCAGTGAACGTTGGTTAAATAAAATTAGAAGAAAAAGTGATTCAGATTCACAGAAACTTAAATTGAATTTTTATAATACTTATAAGATCACAGTAGAAGACTACCTCAAAGAGGCAATTTTTGAAGCCGAATTTCCTATTTTTGCTACACCGGCTTGGCAGAGATATTGTGGTCAAGTCCCTAAAAGATTAAAGCAACCGTTGCTAAAAAAATAGCTACTAGAAACCAATCGGCATCTAGTAGCTATTTTTATGTAAAGTTATTTTCTAAATCTATCTAAGCTGATAACGGTTCCTGAAGTGGAAACATTACTAACGACATCTTGTTGGGGAAGTTCACGTTCTAACATCATATTGATGTTGTTGGTGATATCTTCCTGAGAAGTGGATTCTCCGAAGTTGTTGATCATTACGCCGGGTTTTTCTTCATCTTCACAATCAAAAATTACCGCAGTTGGGGCCTTTTGAATGTGCATTTCCATCGACAATTGTTGATCACGTTTTAATCCTTGGATGACACATTGACTTTCTTTGTCAGTCATGATGGATTTATAATCAAGCCCACTATTGTTAATTACACGTCTGATAGTGTTATCATCAAAGGGATTATTTAAAATATTTACTTGTTCTTGAAGATTCATTAAAAAGTTACGTGCTTTTTTATTACCTTGACAAGAAGCTGCCTTGTAAAGTTTGGCTGCCTCGATGACATCTTGGGACGCACAAGTGCGCTCTTTCATATCGGTAATCTTGAAACCTTTTAATTGAACATAATCATTAATTGTTGCCATATTATAGTTCGTTACAAAGTGATATTGTGTGTCAATATCGTGTTTTCTGGTGAAATCAATAATTGCTTGCTCCACTTTTAAACAATACGAACATAATGGATTAATATATAAGAATACTTCCCACATTATGTTTCCCTCCATCTCTATTGCAATGTCATTCTACCAACATTTTTAAAAAAGGTAAAATTTTAAACTCAAAGATTGGTAATATTTATAATTAGATGAATCTTTTACGAAACTACGATATATTTATATTAAAGCGAGGTTACTATGTCAGAAATCAAATGGAATGAATTTTTGATACCTTATTCACAGGCAGTTGATGAACTAAAAATAAAATTTAGAAATTTACGTAAAGAATTTCTCGAAAAAAATGAGCATTCACCTATTGAATTTGTAACGGGACGTGTTAAAACAGTCGATAGTATTAAAGAAAAAATGCGTCGCCGGTTTATTTCAGAGGAATTATTGAAACAAGATATGCAGGATATCGCAGGAATAAGAATCCAGTGTCAGTTTGTAGAAGATATTTATGACGTGGCCAAATTGCTTCATATTCGTGAGGATATGCGAGTGGTCGAAGAACGTGACTATATTGCAAACAGTAAGCCAAGCGGGTATCGCTCATACCATGTAGTAATTGAGTATCCTATTCAAACAGCTAATGGTCAAATTAATATTCTTGCTGAAATTCAGATCAGAACATTGGCGATGAATTTCTGGTCAACAATTGAGCATTCGTTAAATTACAAATACAAAGGCGATTTCCCAGAAGAGATCAATGAACGATTGAAACGAGCAGCTGAGGCTTCCTTCATGTTGGATGAGGAAATGTCTAAGATACGTGAAGAAATTCAGGATGCTCAGCAATACTTTACAGATCGAAAACGGGATTTGAATGGCCCAACGGAGCAAAATAAAAAATGAAATTATGGATTAATAATAACAATAAAGAACAGTCAGTTGAAGCCGCCAATAAGTTACGTAGCAAATTGCTAGATGCCGGCTTAATCTTGGATCGTCGAAATCCGCAGTTGGTTATCAGTGTGGGTGGGGATGGAACTCTTTTGAGTACCTTTCACGCTTATGCAGCACATTTAGATCGAGTGAAATTCCTAGCGCTACATACTGGTCATTTAGGCTTTTATTCCGATTGGACTGATACGGAAATTGATGAGTTGGCTAAACGGATCATTGAATGTCAGGATAATATTCCATCAACTAGCTACCCGGTTTTGGATGTCGTAGTCGAAAACAAAGAGGGCTCACTCTTTCATGGAATAGCTATTAACGAGACCGTTGTCAGACGACTTTCTTCTTTAACGATGAAAGCCAGAGTTGATCTAGATAAGGAATTTTTTGAAAGTTTTCGTGGGGATGGACTCTGCTTTTCCACTCCAACTGGATCAACAGCTTATTCTAAATCGGTTGGTGGGGCCTTGATTCACCCTAAAATCAGTGTTTTTCAAATGATTGAAATAGCCTCGATCAATAACCGTGTCTATCGGACAATCTCTTCACCAATTATCATTCCTCATAATCAGCAAGTTGACCTTTATCCACAGACAGCTGATGATTATGTTATCAGTTGTGACGGGATTACAACTAAGCTCAAAAATGTTAAGAAGATAACAATTAAACTTAACTATCAACGAGCTCAATTTGCCCAATATCGTCATCGACACTTCTGGACTAGAGTAGAGACTGCCTTTTTAGCACAGAATGAAAAAAAATAATCGTTTCTTAAAATTTGTGATTAATCATCATGACAAGAAAACCATCCGTAAATTTCTCGTGCAACATAAATTCTCCTCTAGTCAGTTGCATAATTTGAAGAATAAAGGTGGACAAATTTTTGTTAATCACAAGCAACGTCATTTTAATTTCCAATTGCATGATGGAGATGAAATGTTGATCGTCCTCAATTCTGAAGAACCATCTGATTTGATAAAACCAATGACTGGTCCTGTGGATATTATATTTGAGGACGATTATTTATTAGTAGTCAATAAGCCACCAGGGATAGCTAGTCTTCCTGCTAAAGCTCGTGATAGTAAAACTATGGCCAATTTGGTTAAGGCTTACCTGATCTCTAAAAAGGAGAACAGTACGATTCATTTGGTGACACGTCTAGATCGTGATACTTCGGGACTAATGGTTTTTGCTAAAACATCGTACGCTCATTCACTGTTAGACCAAATTCTTCACACCGAGAATTTTCAAAAGTTTTATTTAGCGATGATTTATGGACACGTCGAGCCCAAAGAAGGATTAATCGACTTACCAATAGGAATCGATCCCAAAGCCTTTTATAAACGAGCAATTGATCATCGAACAGGGAAGAATTCACAGACAATTTATAAAACGGTGGAAGATTATGCCACGGGTAGTTTATTGGAATTAAAGCTATTAACAGGTCGGACTCATCAAATCCGTGTACATCTATCCGCAATTGGTCATCCTATTATTGGCGATGATATGTATAGCCAAAAAATTGATCCCCGAATCAATCGTCAGGCGTTACATTGTTATAATTTGCAAATCGTCCATCCAGTAACCAAAGAGTTATTAAATTTAAAGGCGCCTTTACCTCAGGATATGGTAATCTTAAAGAGTGTGTTAAGGGGTGAGAGAAATGGATGAAAATGAAAAGAGACTGCAAGAAAGATTTGAACAGTTAAAACGGTACCTCGATAGTAATGATAAGAAAAGGTTTCGAAAAACCTATCTTGATATGCATTTTTACGATCAAAGTACGTTCTATCTCACTTTAAATAAGGAAGAACGAACAACACTCTATTCCATCTTGGAACCAGATGAAAT
Organism: Companilactobacillus sp. HBUAS56275; assembly: GCF_036913655.1. Classification (NCBI taxonomy): domain Bacteria; kingdom Bacillati; phylum Bacillota; class Bacilli; order Lactobacillales; family Lactobacillaceae; genus Companilactobacillus; species Companilactobacillus sp. HBUAS56275. The sequence continues at coordinate 129,056 of NZ_JAYKKK010000003.1, read as the reverse complement.
GGGGGATATGTTCGATACCATTGAAGATGACAATCCAGCCATTCCAGAATTGTTGAAAGAAATGGATTTAGATTATGCTTCTAAGATGCTAAACGACATGTATGATGATAATGCTGCCGATGTCTTGGAGCATTTAGATAAAGTTGATGTTGACCGATTCTTAGAACAAATGCCTAAGAATGATGCCAATAATCTACGTGGCTTGTTGCATTATGATACTGAAACTGCCGGTGGTATTATGACCACAGACTACGTTCAGTTCCATGAAGAAGAAACAGCTGCCAGTGCAATTAGGGCATTGAAAAAATTTGCGGAAACGGCGGAGACAATTTATTATCTATATATTTTAGATAGTCACGATGACTTAGTCGGTGTAATGTCGTTACGTGATTTAATTATGTTAAATGATAACGACACTTTGGGTAATCACATGAATAGTGACGTTATAACGGTCAATGTCGATGCAGAACAGGCTGAAGTAGCCCAAGTCTTCAGAGATTATGAATTTCTAGCTGTTCCAGTTGTCGATCATTCAAATAAGTTGGTTGGTATCGTTACGGTTGATGATGTAATTGAAGTTATTGATGATGAAGCTCAACAAGACTACTCTGGTTTGGCCGGTGTTAGTATGGATGAAGCTAATAATGATGGACCTTTCAAGGCTGCTTTCAAACGTTTGCCTTGGTTGATCACTTTGTTATTACTGAGTATGATCACGGCTACTTTAATCAACCATTTTGAAGGTTTGTTGGCAGAAGCTAGTATTTTGGCTGTCTTTATTTCTACTATTACAGGTACTGCCGGTAACGCCGGTACACAAAGTTTGGCTGTGGCAGTTAGAAGATTAGCGGTTGAAGAAATTAATCGTCATGAATTTTTGAAATTGATTGGTAAGGAATTGATCACCGGTTTTGTTACGGGATTAGTAACAGGGATATCGGTTTGCTTACTAGTAGGAATTTGGAAACATAATTTTGTTTTAGGAATGGTAATTGGTTTAGCCATGTGTGCCGCTATAACGGTTGCTAACTTGGCAGGTAGTTTGATACCAATGCTGATGTCCAGCTTTGGATTTGATCCAGCTGTTGCCAGTGGACCATTTATCTCAACTTTGAGTGATTTGACCAGTGTATTGATTTACTTCAGTATTGCTGGAATGTTTATGCAATATTTCGTCAAAGCTTGAATAATTCAATACTTTGAAATAAATTATTTTTTAGCTTCAAATCAAAAAGGGTGTTCATATCAACTGAGCTTAATCAGTTGGTATGAACACCCTTTTTACTAGTTATAAAATTTTTATTTGAGCTTAGTTATTAACTCCGTCAATAACCTTTGTTCCATGAACTTCTTTGACACCTAATTTTTTAGCAATATCGTCACAATTTTGATAATTAACGCCACCACCAGGTAAAATAGCAATTCTACCAGCAGCGTAGTCAACGTATTCTTTAATCTTGTCGACTGTTTGGTCAATTGGTGTAGTCAAGGGTCCACCGTGAGTGAGGATACGGTCAACGTCATGTTCAACTAGCCAATCAATAACAGGTTTCTTGTTATCTTCTGCTAAAGCGTCAAAGGCCATGTGGAAAACAATTTGCATACCTGATGAGGCAGCAATTAATTGCTCCATTGCTTCTTCATCTAAATCGCCATCCTCAGTTAATGCACCAAAAGTTACAGCGTCAACGCCAAGTTTTTGAGCTTGGAAGAGGTCAGCTTCCATCATTTTAATTTCTAGGTCGTTATAAACGAAATTTCCGCCACGAGGACGAATCATTTCTACGACGGGAATAGATTTTTCTTGAAGATATTTTGTGCTTTCTTGTAGAACACCTAAACTTACTGTGGTTCCACCAACAGCTAAATTGTCATTCAATTCAATTCTGTTAGCACCTTTTAACACAGCTTTAGGAATATTGGTAAAATTTTCAACAGCAACTTCTTTATAAATAATAATCAACTCCCTTATTTTTTTAAAATAAAATCCCGATCAATTATAATACAATCGATCGAGATTAAACTAGTATGTAAAATTAAGCCATCAATGCTTTAGAACCAAAGTAAGCAATTACGATAATAGCTAAGATGATTCTGTACCAACCAAAGGCCTTGAAGTCATTACGTTTGATGTAATCGAGCAAGAATTTGATTGAAGCATAAGCAACGATAAATGATACTAAAGTACCAACAAGAAGAATTATCGTTTGATCACCAGTAAAGGTATTACCATGTTTGAAATACTTAAATATTTTCAAAAGACTGGCACCAAACATTGTTGGAATAGCTAAGAAGAAAGAAAATTCTGTAGCGACGAATCTAGAAGTACCAACGGTCATACCACCCAAAATAGTTGCACCGGAACGTGAAGTACCAGGAACTAATGAAAGAACTTGGAAGAGTCCAATTTCAAGAGCGGTTTTGTAAGATAGACTGTCCAGATCGGCCGTTTGTGGATCTTTGTTTTTAAGCCAATTCTCAACAACGATGAATAAAATACCATAAATTAGTAGGGTAGCTGAGATAACTTGCCAGCTAGTAAGATGTTTATCCATCCAGTCGTTTAGTGGAAGTCCGATAATTACGGAAGGTAAGATAGCGACAATAACTTTAAACCAGATACTCCAAGTTTGTTTCTTTTCTACAGTGTTTTTCTTAGGTGAGAAAGGATTCAACTTGTGGAAGTAGATGAGGATAACGGCTAAGATCGCCCCGAATTGAATAACTACCATGAACATGTTGATGAAAGCTGTGGGTTCGTTTAACTTAACGAATTCATCAGCCAAGTACAAATGTCCGGTTGAACTGATAGGTAGAAATTCAGTGAAACCTTCAATAATACCAAGGATAACGGTTTTAATGATTTCAATGAACATAATAATTAATTATTCTCCTGACTAAATTTGGAACTAAATAAAGTGTACACATACACACTCAGGAATGGAAATATTATTTTCCAAACTAGTCAAAATTCCTTTTTTCTCATTTCTCTTAAAGATAGTGATGTTATCTGAATCTTGGTTGGCAGCAATCAAGTATTTTTCAGAAGGATCTAGATCAAAGTCTCTTGGTCCTTTACCATCTGATGAAGTTGTGTTGATCTTCTTGAGGCGGTCACCTTTTTCGTTAACAGCAAATAGGGCGATAGTGTCTGCTCCACGTGTAGATGCATAAAGGAACTCGCCATCTTTAGTGATGCGGATAGCTGCAGTAGTATTCTTTTGTTCATCCTTAGCAGCTTCAACTTCGTCAACTAAAGTTAAACCAGCAGTTTCGGCATCATATTCCATGACAAGAACTTTTGAGGATAATTCGCAAGCTACATAAACGTATGGTTTTGTTGGATTGAAGACTAAATGTCTTGGTGCATATCCAGCTGGTGCGATGTAATTATTCATCAATTTTGGATTTTTAGCATCAGAAATATCATAAATATAAATACGGTCAGCACCGTAATCACAAATAATCAATTTGCCATCAGGTGTAAGGCTACTGAAATGAGGCTTAGATTGATCTTGTTCAACACGAGGACCATGGCCTTCAAATTTAACCTCAGAATAGTGTTCAATCTTGCCATCGGCAGTTAGATGATCAATCTTAACTTTGCTCAAGTGGAAGTAAGCACTAAAAATCAAATTACGACTGGCATCGAATTTAACATATGATGGAGAAGTTTCTTCTGAGAAGTCTTCATCCAATAATTTAGGTTCGTCACCTTTGATATCGTAAACAACGATACCGCCACGATCGTCTTTTTTAGCTAGAGCAATCAATTTTAAGTCATTTGTTACATCAATATATGTGGGACCATTTAATTCAACTAGGACTTTAGGTGTGGATAATTCACCGTTATCGGAATTGAATTCGGCTGAGTAAACACCTTTACCAGCTTTTTTTGTATAACCACTAAAGAGAACCTTTTCAAACATTACAAAAACCTCCAAACATTGTATAGTATATAGTATATTCTTAATAGAAAAGTTTTGGGGAGTACTTTATGAAAGAAACGCCGGAAAAAAGAAAAAGTTGGTTCTACCAATGGTTTTTGAATAACCAATTGACGGTGATTTTGCTTAATATTTTCTTAGTATTTTTGATAATTTATTTTTTTTCAAAAATAAGGTTTGTTTTCAATCCGCTTAGTCAAATTCTAGGAATTACAATGCCACCAGTTATATTAGCATTGGTATTGTATTATTTGATCAATCCTTTGATCAATGTTTTAGAGAGCAAGTTTCATGTTAATCGAATTATTTCGATCACCTTTGTTTTTATCATTATTTTGGCATTATTGATTTGGGGCGTTATGTCCCTGATTCCATTTGTTCAAGATCAAATTGATTCTTTGGTTAAGAATTGGCCACAGTATTGGGATTCACTTAATAAAAGTTTGCAGAATCTGTTTTCTGATCCTAAATTACATATAGTTAGGGAACGATTAGTACAGACGAATGCTAGCATTACTAAGAGTTTTGAAAAATCAATGGATCAAATTCTACCACAGACTGTTAACAATATCGGTTCAGCCGTTAGTGTTTTGACGAATGTCGTTGTTATCATAATGACAGCACCATTCATCTTGTTCTTTATGTTAAAGGACAATCGTAAGTTTAAAGAGTCAATTGTGAAAGTCATGCCTAATCGTATTAAAAAGTCAGTTGGCGATATGCTTTCGGAGATCAGTCAATCACTAAGTTCTTATATAACTGGTCAATTGACAGTTGCCTTTTGGGTAGCGGTAATGTTCTTTGTTGGTTATCTGATCATTGGTCAACGATATGCTTTGGTACTAGGTATTGTTGCCGGTATTTTGAATTTAATTCCTTATATCGGTTCAACGTTGGCTTTAGTTCCTTCGTTGGTTATTGCGGCATTTATCGCACCGTCAATGGTTTTAAAAGTTTTAATTGTCTTTGTAGTGGAACAGACTATTGAAACACGTGTCATTTCGCCAATAATTGTTGGTAATAAGATGCAGATGCATCCTGTCACAACTATCTTAGTTTTATTAGTATCCGCTGGGATGTACGGTTTAGTGGGAATGGTTGCCGGTATTCCTATTTTTGCCATTTTAAAAATTATTTTTACACGTTTCTTTAATTGGTTTAAACGTAATTCGAGTTGGTATGACGATGATGATCTTGTGGAGAACAACAAGGTCGTTGAAGCAAATAATGAAAAAGAATCTCAAAAAGATCACAAATAATTCATTTTTTTGTTGTCTAGACCGGACATGTCGTATATAATAACTAATGAGTTTGAAGTTATTTGTTTTTCTCAGAAGCAATTTTGACAAAAGCAAGTAAACATAAGGCTTTACTAGCGCATGTCCTTGCTGTGGTGTTCACCGAGGGTATGCGCTTTTTTGTTTTTAAAAAAGGGGAAGAAATAAATGACTAATCACATTGCTTTATATGAACCATTAATGCCAGCCAATACAGGTAATATTGCAAGAACCTGTGCTGGTACTAACACTAAACTACATTTGATCCGTCCACTAGGTTTTAGTACGGATGATGCACATATGAAACGTGCTGGTTTAGATTATTGGGATAAAGTCGATATCACTTATCATGATAATTTAAACGACTTTTTGGAATCTATTCCTGATGATAAGTATCTATATTTAATTACGAAATTCTCAGATAAAGTTTACAGTGATCAAGATTTTTCTGATACATCAAAAGACCACTACTTCTTGTTTGGTAAAGAAACAACTGGTCTTCCAGAAGATTTCATGCGTCGTAATCCTGAAAAATGCTTAAGAATTCCAATGAGTGATAATATCAGAGCGCTAAATCTTTCTAACAGTGCCGCTTTAGTAATTTATGAAGCAGTTCGTCAACAGAATTTTGCCGGCTTGGAATTAAGCCACCATTATGAAAATGATAAATTAGACTAAGAGGACAAAGTTGATGAAAAAACAATTGCTTTACGCGACATTGTTTGCATCTAGCTGCCTTTTGTCGACCACAGTAGTTAAGGCCGATGAGGATACTACTGATCAACAACAAACAGTCACAACACAAACACAGACAGAAACAACAAATAATGTTTCCAATAACGATAAAAATTCAAACTGGGTTTTTATTCCAGATGCTTCTAAGCAAAGTACTACTCAGCAAAATAATATGTCTAGTCAGACTGAGGGTAGTGTCGCTACTGCAGCGACTGATAATTCAAACGTTAATCAAACGACTACGCAAAACAATCAATCTACACAGGCTGTTCAAGAGTCGCAACCAACTTTTCATGACGAGGCAGTTAATGGTGTTTTCACCATTGGTAGTAACATTGCAAACCTTCATGATAATAACGACAAATCAATTACAAATCGTTATTTAGGACCAAATACAGCTTGGCGTGCCGATTATCGTCGTACCTTTGAGGATAAGGTTTATTATCGAGTTGCTACAACTGAGTATGTAGACTCAGCACTGGGAACTTATCGGGATTATGCACAGCCATATAACGGTGTTGTAACGGTTGCTTATAAAGATGGTGCCAGTGTTCATAATTTTCAAGGCTTCGGTGATAAGGCAGTTTATCTAGGAAATAATTTACCAACTGGTAGTAGTTGGAAAGTTAACAGCCGTGCACAATTTGGAGGCAAAGATTGGTATCAAATTGGTAATAATACGTGGGTACCACAAGATTATGTTGTCCTCAGTCAAGGCCAATACCAAGATGCCAAATGGATTTCTGGTGTACCTTTGATTGCACAAAGACCAGAATTGCCAAACGGTTGTGAAATCACTGCTGTGACAATGATGTTGCAATACGCTGGAGCCAAGGTCAATAAGATGCAAATGGCAAAAGAGATGCCCCGTAGTAGCGACCCTAACTACGGTTATATCGGTCAGCCTTGGGATGGAACTGGAATAACAATTTTTCCACCAGCTTTAATGAACTTAGTTGAGAAATATACAGGCACTGCTAAAGATTTAACTGGTCAAGGATTCAATGCTATCAAGTATCAAATCAATATCGGTCATCCAGTTGTAACTTGGAATACCTTATATGGATTCCCATATCATGCGTTAGTTGTGACAGGATATGACAAAAATTACGTCTATTACAATGATTGTTGGACTGATCAGACTCTCCAAATGGGGATTAATCAGTTTATCAACAATTGGAATACACAAAAAAGACGTGCAATAAGTTATTAAATAGGTTTCAATTCGAGTATGACTAATGTCGACTATGGCAGTTTTATACTATAGGGAGGAACTAATATGAAAATAAATAAAGGTGAAGTTAACGTACAATCTTTTCACTATGATGTAGAGGCACCTAGTGCAGATGTAAAAACAGAATTGAATATTAATATTGAACATCCAGAATTTAAAGATGAGAATGGTGAACCTTTAAATGAGGATGAAGGCAAGATCTTACAAGTCGTTGTACCATTTGAAATTCATCCACAAGGTGCACCGTTCAAAGTGTCAGGCTTGATTGGACAAGTTGTTCAACCAATCGGTTTCCACGGTGAAATTCAAGATTTAGAAGCTAAAGATGTTCAACAGTTGTCACGACCAGTTGTTGAGTATATTGAAACTTTAACTTATCAAGTGACAAGCGTTGCGTTGAATCGTGGTTTTTCTTTGAATTTTAATAAAGATATTGAGATTGAACCTAACCAAGCACTAAAGGATTTGAAAAATAAAGAATCTGATAAATAAAAAACAGTCCATATGGGCTGTTTTTTTTAAGTATCAAAAAAGGTATAATTTTAGTTGATTATTTAAGAAATGTGTGAGGTATTTATGGCAAGAAAAAAGGCAACTACAAAGCCTAGAAAGAGAAAAACAACTACAGATAATTCGCGATTGATTAGATCGTTGATCAGTTTGATTTGGATAATATTGTCAATTTTAGGTTTATTTAAATTTGGAATTGTTGGTAAAACGTTTGATAACCTTTATCGAATGTTAGTAGGAGACAGCTATCCAGTCTTATTGATCATTAGTATTTTTGTGGCGACATTTGTTATCGCAACGGGTAGAATACCGATGATGACACCTAAGCGAAACTTTGGATTATTGTTTGTATATTTAGGATCGTTGATTATTTTGCATGGTATATTTTTCTCCAATATGTCGTTATACCATAATTATAATTTAGTAACATGGAACACTTTGGCAGCTGATATGACTCAAGTTTCAGTTGATAATTCAGTCGGTGGCGGTATGATTGGTTCATATTTATACAGTTTCTTTATGCCTATGTTTTCTACCGTTGGGACTTATTTTGTAACGGCTTTAATTATTTTTATTGGAATATTAATGCTATTTAATGTAACGATGAAACAAGTATCGATCGTAACAACTAACGTTTTGGTTTACTTTAAGCACTTAGTCATTAAAATGAAAGATTCTGCCACTGGTAAGTACGGGGACTATGTTGATCAAAGAGCAGTAGAAAAGAAAAAAGCATCACAGGCTATTAAACCAGAACCTGTAGTAGAACGAGATGATAGTAAGTTTAAGGATGTTAATAGTTTTGCTAAAAAGGAACCAGAAACAACAAGTGATGATTCTGATTTCCACATTGATTTACCTAAGACGCCAGAATTACAACCTGATTTAGCTAATACTAGTTCAGAAAGTACGGCTGAGGTTGTTTCTAAGCCATATGGAATTGATGGAACTAAGGATAAGGATTTACCTGAACCAGTGAGTTCCAAGTCAACTGAGACTGATGACAGTGATTATAAATTACCTGGTCCCGATTTACTTAAGCAAATTCCTCAGACTGATCAGAGTGCTGAAGTAAAATTAATTGATGACAACAAGGATAAGTTAAAACAGACCTTTAAGAGTTTCGGTGTTGATGTTGAAGTTAAGAAAGCTAGTTTAGGACCAACTATTACCAAGTACGAAGTTCAACCGGCTGTCGGCGTCAAGGTAAGTAAGATCGTTAATTTAGCGGATGATCTTGCTTTGGCACTTGCCGCAAAGGATATTCGTATTGAAGCGCCGATTCCTGGTAAATCCTTTGTTGGTATTGAAGTACCTAATCAGACAATTTCGACCGTTTCATTCCGTGATATAACAGAGAACCAAAAGGATAAGACACATCCATTGGTCGTTCCGCTGGGAAAAGAAGTTTCAGGTAACATTATTGAAGCTAATATTACCAAGATGCCGCATTTATTGATTGCAGGTTCAACCGGTAGTGGTAAGTCTGTAGCTATCAATACAATTATCACTGGTATTCTGATGAAAGCTAAACCTAGTGAAGTTAAGTTGATTCTGATTGATCCAAAGATGGTTGAATTGAATGTTTATAACGGAATTCCTCATCTTTTGATTCCGGTTGTTACTGATGCGAGAAGAGCGGCTGGTGCGTTACAAAAGGCTGTTCAAGAAATGGAACGCCGTTATAAATTGTTTGCAGAAACCAGTCACCGTAATATTGGTGAATATAATGCTGATGTTGACAAGTTCAATAAAACGGCAGCAGACGAGGATAAGATGGAACGCCTTCCTTATATCGTCGTTATAGTTGATGAGCTATCAGATTTGATGATGGTTGCCGGACACGAAGTTGAAGCAGCTATTGTACGTTTAGCTCAGATGGCTCGTGCAGCTGGTTTACATATTATTATCGCGACGCAACGTCCATCAGTTGATGTTATTACTGGTTTGATTAAGGCTAATATTCCTTCACGTATGGCTTTTGCTGTTTCTAGTGGGGTCGATTCGAGAACTATCCTGGATTCTGTGGGTGCTGAGAAGCTCTTAGGACGTGGAGATATGTTATTCCAGCCAATTGGTAAGAGTAAACCAATTCGTCTACAAGGAGCTTATATCTCTGAATCAGAGGTAGAAAATGTAGTTAATTTCGTAAGTAGCCAACAATCAGCAGATTACGATGAAGATATGATACCCACTGACGTTGATGATGGTTCTGCAAGTGACGATAAACCAAATGATGAATATTGGGACGATGCTGTCGACTTGATAGTTAAACAACAATCTGCCAGCGTTTCAATGCTTCAAAGACGATTCCAAATTGGTTATAATCGTGCAGCCAGAATGGTTGATGAGATGGAAAATAAAGGTATAGTTGGACCATCAGAGGGTAGTAAACCAAGAAAAGTTTTAATTACTGAAGAACAGTTAGAAACAATTAGGAAAAATCAGGTGAAAAATTGAAAAAAAAATTAGCAAAGAATATTTTTTTGAATATTAATCCAATAAAGAAATTTCGAACTATTAAGATTCAAGTAGACTTTTTACGTCCATTAAATAAAGATGAGACAACCAGTCGACGCTTATTGGCCAATGTTTTGTCTAATTCGACGAAGGATTATCCCAGTTTTCAAGCGATAAATGACCGTGAAATGGATCTCTACGGGTCGGAGATAAACGTCTATACACGTAATTTGCTTAATTTTAACGATTTGGCTTTTAGTGTGGAGTTCGCTGATCCTAACTTCTTGATTGATGGACAGACACAAATCAAAGACAATTTAGATTTATTAGGAGAAATTATTTTTAAACCCAATTTGAATGGTGGAGTTTTTGATGATGAGGCCTATTCAACTGAGAAACGTAATTTGATGTCTAATTTGTCATCAATTCAAGATAATCAAGATTTAGTCAGTTCACTCGGATTGATTAAATTGATCTATCGTGATGATCCTAATCGTCAGGTGCCAATTTTTGGGAGTATTGATCAACTAGAAAAACTTCAAAATGATGAACTTTTGAAGACTTATCAAGACGTTATTGATAATGATCTAGTAATTATCAATGTAGTGGGAAATATTGACGAGACGGAATTTCTGGAATATTTGAATGAAAGTATTTTTGCTGAAAAGTTGAAGAGTGATCGCAATGATTTGACTATCTCTTTTAGTAATTTTGATGATTTAATTAAACATCCAGCTAATCAGATCGAACATAAAAATTTGAATCAGAGTCGTATCGGTTTGGCTTATGCGACTGAAGGTGTAACTAAAGATTTCAATCGTATGGCGCCGCAAGTTATGAACTTGATTTTGGGTGGCGATGATCAGTCACAATTATTTTTACAAGTACGTGAAAAGAACAGTTTAGCTTATTCAGTTTCTAGTACTTATCAACCAATCAGTCACTTAGTAACAATCCAAGCAGGATTGGATGCTGACTCAATTGAAGAGGCACTGTCATTAATCAATGATCAAATTGCTTATATCAAAGACGGAAAAGTTACTGATGATCAGATAAAACATGCTCAGAAGGTAATGCTCACACGTCGAAAAATATCTACCGATTCAATTCAGTATTATATTATGCGCAGTATTTGGGAAACGATTTATCCAAAGACTTTGTTGAGCAATCAACAATTTGAAGATGAATTGAACAATTTAGATAAAAAGCATGTAGCAAGCGTTGCCGCACACATGCATGCTATCGCGCAGTATCAATTGATTGGAGATTATAAATGACACAGAGATTACAAAAATATAGTAAAAAATTGGCAAACGGTTTTGAAATTGAAGTTGTGCCATTGCCTGGTTTTAACCAAGTTTATAGTGTTGTTATGGCTAACTTTGGCTCAGTCGATACTAAACAAGGCGTAAAGACTCTACCAGCAGGGATCGCACATTTTATTGAACATAAGTTATTTGCTAAACCCGGATACGATATATCAGAGAAATTTGCTAAATATGGCGCTAATTCAAATGCTTATACGAGTTACACGAAAACAGCTTATTTATTTCAAACCTTAGAAAATCCATATGATAATTTAAAAATATTATTGGATTTAGTACAGAATCCTCATTTCACTGAAGAAAATGTCGCTTCAGAACGAGGAATTATTAATCAAGAGATACAAATGTATTTGGATATGCCCGAATTTGTTCTAGAACAAAGAATCTTGGAGCAACTCTATCCAAATGACCCCATTGCTGAAGATATTGCTGGAACAAGCGATAATTTACAACAAATTAATCAAAAGAATTTATTACAAGCGTATCAAGACAATTATCGTCCAAGTAATATGGATTTGGTTATTGTTGGTGATGTGGATCCTGAAAAAATTGAAAATATTGTAGAGAAATCTGATTTTCAAACTTTAGGTCAACCACAAGAAAAAACTTTTAATAAATTGATGCCTATTGGTTTAGGTGGTCAAGAAGAAATGGATATCAGTCAAGGTAGATCCGCCTATGGTATTAGAATTGATACTGATATGACGGGCTATGAGTTAGTTAAGAAACAATTTGAGATGAACATGGTAATGGAGACTCTAATTGGTGAATCATCCAGTAATTATCAAGAAATGAACCGTTTAGGAATAATTGATGATAGTTTTTCTTATAATGTGGTTGCAGAAAACAACTATTGTTTTATCATTATTAGTGGGTCAACTAATAATCCCGAACAATTTCAGGATTATCTTCAAAAACACTTGTCATACGAAGGGCTGAAAAAAGTCTTAACAGATGTTAAATTTGAACGTATCAAGCGTGATGCAATTGGTGCATATTTGTTTGCGCAGAATTCGCCGGAGGCAATCGCCAATCAAATGGCTGAATTGTATTTTTATGATGTAGATTATCTCGAATTAATTCATATGATCAATTCAATTCATCGTGATGACTTATTAGCAGTTTCAAAACAGTTTTTAGAAGACAAGAATTGCACCTACTATAATCTATTACCAAATAGGAAGTAAGCTATGTATGCATTGATCATGGGTAGTTCAGGGGATATTGGAGCAAGTAGTGCTAAAAATCTAGCCGCTAAGGGTTGGTCACTATACTTGCATTACAATAAAAACGCTGAACGTATTGAGAAATTACGAGCACAACTCGTTGAAAAGTATCCAAAACAGGATTTCATACCAATCAAATTCGATATGGAACACGATCAAGTTGAGGATTTGACGAAGCAAATCTTTGGATTGGATGCAGTCGTTTTTGCACAGGGAAATACGTACTATAAATTATTAGTTGATATTTCGGAATCAGAAATTGATTCATTGTGGAACATTCATGTTAAATTACCAATTTTAATTTTGAAACAACTGCAAGATAAGTTGGCCAAGACCCATCATGGGAGAATTGTCTTTATTGGTTCAATTTATGGCAAAGTTGGTTCAGCTATGGAAGTCGTTTACAGTACTGTTAAAGGTGCCATGTCCTCTTTTGCGGATGCGTACGCCAAAGAGGTTGCTTCGTTAGGAATTTCAGTAAACGTTGTGGCTCCCGGAGCTGTGAATACGAAGATGAATACACAAGAGTTTTCAAGTGAAGATTTGGAAAATGTTAAAGAAGAAATTCCGGCTGATAGGCTGGCAAACCCTGATGAGATAGCTGATTTAGTCAGTTATCTTGTCAATATCAAGTCGAATTATCTAACTGGACAGACGATTTATTTTGCGGGTGGTTGGTTGTTATAAGCTCGTTAGTAGTTAGATAATAATTTATGTTATACTTAGAAAAATTAGTTAATCGGTGGTAAAAAATGGATGAAATTGGCCAAAAATTAAGAAATGCACGTATCAAAAAAGGCTACACAATTGATGATTTACAACAAATCACAAAAATTCAAAAACGTTATTTAATTGCTATTGAAGAAGGTCAATTCGATCATCTTCCCGGTGATTTTTACGTTAGAGCTTTTATAAAACAATATTCTGATGCTGTTGGGATCTCTAGTGATGATTTGCTAGAGGAATATAAAGCTGATATTCCTAATTCTCAACCGTCACAAGAGGTAACACCGCAAGAAACAAAAACACGTTCTATCAAAGAAGAATCAAATTCATTCTTTTCTAATTTAGGAAACTATATTCCTCAAATTATTGTAGGTATCGTCGTTATTGTTATCATCGCGGTAATTGCTTTTGGAATGGTACATCGTAATCAAAATGCATCAAGTGTAACAATTCCAAAGGACAATACTACTCAAACGACTAAGAAGACGGCTAAGAAATCAACCAAAACAACTAAGAAGGCTACTGCTAAAAAGAAAACAGCAACTAAGACGGTTAGTGTTAAGTCATCAGGTGATAACACATATACTGTTACAAACATGCCTTCAGCTGGTTTAAAAGTCGTTGTAACTGGTAAAGGTGGTCAAGCCTGGATTCAATTTACTGAGGGTTCAAACACAACTTGGCAACAAGCATTGAGCGACGGTGAAAAGAAAGAAACAACAGTGCCTGCTGATACAACTAGTTTCAAGATTCAAACTGGTAATATCAACAATACAGAAATTACTATTGATGGTAACAAGCTTGATTTAGGAACTACTGACAGTGAGAGTTCAATTGTCAAAACACTTACATTTAATGTTGAAAAATAAAGTAATGGTGTCTAATCTAATAAGAGTGGACACCATTATTTTGTAAAAAAGAGTTATTATTGGAGGATATTTTAATGGTATGGAATTTGCCTAACAAATTAACTATGATTCGAATTATTTTAATTCCGGTATTTATTATTCTATTGGCTTTTGGTTGGTCAGATTTGGGAGATCTTTACGTTCTAGACAATTTGATTCCGATGAATCGCGTTTTAGCAACAGTGGTTTTCATCGTAGCCTCATTGACAGACTTAGCTGATGGTAAAATTGCTCGTAAGCATCATTTAGTAACTAATTTTGGTAAATTTGCGGATACTTTGGCAGATAAAATGTTAGTTATGACTGCTTTTATTTTCTTAGTAAGTTTTAATATGGCACCGGCATGGGTTGTCGCAATTATTGTTTGTCGTGAATTAGCTGTTACAGGTCTTAGAACAATCGTTCTTGAACAAGGTGGTAAAGTCATGGCTGCTCAAATGCCTGGTAAGATTAAAACCACTACACAAATGATTGCTATTATTTTCTTATTAATGAACAATATTTTCTTCTCAGCAATCAATATTCCTATCGGACAAATTTTCTTATATATTTGTTTAATTTTTACTATTTATTCCGGTGCTGATTATTTCTATCAAGCAAGAGATATTTTTAAAAGTTAATACGTAATTTGAAAGAGAGAGCAATGAATAAATCAATCGAAATTTTAAAAGAAGTTGAACAGACTAATTTTGAAAAAGGATTGCCACAAAAATGGTCTGATTTTTCTACGGAAACAGTTGAAAAACTTAAACAAAATGGATTAAAAGTAACAGCTGCTGAAAGTTTAACAGCCGGATTGTTTCAAGCGACAATTGCCTCAGTTCCTGGAGCTTCGAATGTTTTTGATGGTGGTTTTGTTACTTATGCTGATGAAGTTAAGGTCCAACTGTTAGGGATGGATCCCAAATTGATTGAACAATATACGGTAGTCAGTAATCCTGTAGCTAAAGCTATGGCTGAATTGTCGGCTAAAAAGTTAAATGCTGATATTGGCCTTGGTTTTACAGGGGTAGCTGGACCGGATCCTTTAGAAGGAAATCCTGTGGGGACTGTTTTTATAGGAGCATGCAATCGTCAAAATCATCAAGAAGTTATTAAAAAATTTCATTTTGAAGGTACAAGGCAAGCAATTCGTTTGAAGTCAGTTTTGTGTGGATTTGCTCTCATTCAAGAAATAATATAACGAACAAACATTTGTTCGCTTTTTTCTTGCTTTTTTCGTCGATTACTAATAATATACTTAATGATGAATGCATTAGGAGGAAAGCAATTTGGCTAAAGATGAACGACAAAAGGCTTTAGATGTAGCCTTAAAGAAGATTGAAAAGGACTTTGGTAAAGGTGCCATTATGAGAATGGGTGATGACCTTAACACTCAAATCTCGACTGTTTCCACTGGTTCTTTGGCTCTTGACAATGCTTTAGGTGTTGGTGGATTTCCAAGAGGAAGAATCGTTGAAATTTATGGACCTGAAAGTTCTGGTAAAACAACTGTAGCTTTACACGCCGTTGCTGAAGTACAAAAGCAAGGCGGAACAGCCGCTTATATTGATGCTGAAAATGCCATGGATCCAGAATATGCTAAGGCTTTAGGCGTTAATATTGATGATTTATTGCTATCCCAACCTGATACTGGTGAACAAGGACTAGAAATTGCTGATGCATTGGTAAGTAGTGGGGCAGTCGACATTGTTGTTGTCGATTCTGTTGCCGCTTTAGTACCACGTGCTGAAATTGAAGGTGAGATGGGTGATTCTCACGTTGGTTTGCAAGCAAGATTGATGTCACAAGCATTACGTAAGCTTTCTGGTTCTATCAACAAAACTAAAACAATTGCACTTTTCATTAATCAAATTCGTGAAAAAGTTGGTATTATGTTCGGTAACCCTGAAACAACACCTGGTGGCCGTGCTTTGAAGTTCTATGCAACAATTAGACTAGAAGTTCGTCGTGCAGAACAAATCAAAGACGGTACAGATGTAATTGGTAACCGTACAAAAATCAAAGTTGTTAAGAACAAAGTTGCGCCACCATTTAAGGTTGCTTTAGTTGATATCATGTATGGTAAGGGGATTTCTCAAACCGGTGAATTGGTCGACATGGCGGTTGATAAAGATATCATCGACAAGAGTGGATCATGGTACTCATATGGCGATGAAAGGATTGGTCAAGGTCGTGAGAATGCTAAGACCTACTTGGCTGAGAACCCTGAAAAAATGGACGAGATTAAACAAAAAGTTCGTACAGCATATGGTATGGATGGAGTTGCTAAAGATGAAGCTGAATCAGAAGATGATAAGGATGATTCCAAGGCAAAAAAAGATACTAAAGATTCTTCAAAAAAGAACGAAAGTATCGATTTAATTCCTGATTCAAATAAAAAAGAGACTGAATAAGTCTCTTTTTTTCTTTTTATTTGGTTGACAGGCCATATTTATTCTATAATATTAAGTTGTATGTAAATAATTTGTAACAATACATTTTACAAACAAATCTTTTAAAAAAAGCAAATATGGAGGTGATAGCATGTATCCAGCTATCATAACCTTCTCTTTCGCTCTAGTAACATTGATCGTAGGTATACTCTTCGGATATGCTCTCTGTAAGGATGCTTACGAAAAGAAACTTTCACAAGCTAAACAAACTGCTGAAGATATTGTTTCAGATGCAAAAAAAGCTGCTAAATCCTTGCAAAAGGAAAAGCTTCTTGAAGCTAAAGATGAGATTCATCAATATCGTGAGAAACAAGAAGATGAATTGAAGGAACGTCGTAAAGATGTTCAGAGACAAGAAAATCGTATTCTCGAACGACAAGACATTTTGGATAAAAAAGACCAATCGCTTGAAAAGCGTGAGGAAAATATCGAAAATAACGAGAACGATATTTCGGCACGACAACAGAAACTTAGTGAAAAAGATAAACAATTGACTGAAACTCTTAATGAACAGCAAGCGGAGCTGGTAAGAGTAAGTAACTTAACACGTGAACAAGCAAGAAAGATTATTCTTGGTAAGTTGAACAAGGAATTGGTACATGAACGTGCCAAAATGATTAAGGAAAGTAACGAACAGGCCAAACAACATGTTGAAAAAGATGCTAAGGCCTTGATTGTTGCTGCCATTCAAAGAAGTGCAGCTGATACAGTATCTGAATCAACTGTTACTACCGTTACATTGCCTAATGAGGACATGAAGGGAAGAATCATTGGACGTGAAGGTAGAAATATTCGTACAATTGAATCTCTAACTGGAGTCGATTTGATTATTGATGATACACCTGAAGCGGTTGCTTTAAGTGCTTATGATCCTGTCAGAAGAGAAATTGCAAGAATGGCTTTGGAAAAATTAATTGAAGATGGTAGAATTCATCCAGCTCGTATCGAAGAAATGGTCGATAAGGCTAGAAAAGAAATGGATGATCATATTCGTGAGATTGGTGAACAAACAATTTATAGTTTAGGCATCAGTTCCATTAATCCAGATTTGATTAAGATCATTGGACGTATGCAATATCGTACAAGTTACGGTCAAAATGTTTTGAGTCACTCAATCGAGGTAGCCAAGTTATCCGCTGTAATGGCTGCTGAAATGGGTGAAGATGTTATGTTAGCAAAACGAGCAGGTTTATTACACGATATCGGTAAATCCATCGACCGCGAAGTTGATGGATCACACGTAGAAATAGGTGTTGATATCGCAACTAAGTATAAAGAACCAGAAGTAGTTATTAATACAATTGCTTCACATCATGGGGATGTTGAACCAACATCATTTATTGCAACAATCGTTGCAACTGCTGATGCAATTTCTGCAGCACGTCCTGGTGCTAGATCAGAATCGATGGAGAATTATATTCATCGTCTCGAGAAACTTGAAGAAATTGCTAATAAGCATGATGGTGTTGATCATTGTTATGCAATTCAAGCAGGTCATGAAATCCGTGTTATGGTTAAACCAGAAGAGATTTCAGATGACCAAGCAGCAATTCTAGCTCGTGATATTAAGGGCGAGATTGAGCAAAATCTTGAATATCCCGGTCACATTAAAGTTACAGTGGTCCGTGAAGTTAGAAAAGTAGAATTAGCTAAATAAAATGGGGGTGTATCGTTTGATACGCTCTTTTTTAATTTGTTTTTTGTTTAGGCTATAGGTATTGTATAATTGTTTTATTAACGGAAAGTGAGTTTTTCAAAAATGTCGGGTATGTTTAGTGTAATAGTAAAATTATTTTTAACGATGATTCTGTCGGCTATAATAACTCCTTTCGTAGTGAAATTAGCCTATATTTTGGGTGCTGTTGATAAACCAAATGCACGGCGTGTGAATATAAAGCCAATGCCTACGATGGGTGGGCTAGCCATTTTTATCGCATTTAATTTTGCTACGTTTGCTTTGTTGCGAGAACAATTCCCAACCCATGAGTTATTCAGTGTTTTCTTAGCGGAATGTATTATTGTCTTAACAGGAATTATTGATGATATACGGGAATTATCACCTAAAGCTAAATTAGCGGGTATTTTTGCAGCTTCTCTAGTTATTTATTTCTTAGCTGGTATCAGAATGAATGAAGTAACTTTACCAATTATTGGTTCATTTGAACTTGGTTGGTGGAGTTTACCAATAACGATCATTTGGATCATTGCCATTACTAATGCCGTCAATTTAATTGATGGGTTAGATGGATTGGCGACTGGTGTTTCGATTATTGCCTTATTTACCATGGGAGTTATGGCTTACTTCTTCTTAAATCTAACCAATGTCTATGTGGCTATTTGGATTTTTGCTTTGGTATTTGCTCTAGTAGGTTTTCTACCGCATAATTTTCATCCAGCTAGCATCTTTTTGGGTGATACGGGATCACTTTTTATTGGCTTTATGATGGCAGTCTTCTCATTGAAGGGTTTAAAAAATGTGACTTTCATTACTTTATTAATGCCAGTTGTTATCATGGGTGTTCCAATTACTGATACAGTTTATGCAATTTTAAGAAGACTTTTGAACAAGAAGCCAATCATGCAGGCTGATAAACATCACTTGCACCATAGACTAATGCAACTAGGATTATCACATCGTCAAACTGTGTTGGTCATCTATGGATTATCTTTGGTCTTTGCCTTTATTTCCATGCTCTATCCATTATCGACTCTCTGGGGCAGTGTTTTGTTAACAATCGGAGTTCTGATTGGTTTGGAACTGTTTATTGAGTCAATAGGATTACTTGGTGATAATCGTCAACCATTACTACATGCAATTCAAAAATTTATTAAACGATTAGAAAAAAAAGATTAGCAGACGCCGTTATAGCGCCTGTTTTTTTTGTATCTAATAACGACTCTACAATTGCTAGATACCGATAGACTGGATTCAACAGTATGTAGGTAGTATAAATAGATGACACCCCTTTTAATGGAAATTGAGGAGATATGAAAAATGAAATTAAGTGAGCAATTGAAGAAGTATCGAAAAGCAGAAAATTTAACGCAAAAAGAATTAGCGCAGAAGTTGAATGTTTCTGATAAAACAATTTCGAGCTGGGAAACAGGAAGAACTTATCCTGATATTTCTTTATTGATTAATTTAAGTTCCATTTTGCAGATATCCTTGGATGAATTTTTAAAGGGAGATGTAACAACGGTGGAAAAAATTGATAAAGATTTGAAAATGAAAAATGTTTATAAATATTGGTTGATAGGGGTCGTAGCAATTTTTCTGGTTGTTGTTGGACTGGGAACCTTTCTTACAAACTACCAATATGAGAATCAGTGGGTAGATCGGTTTAATCCATTTATAAAGACTGAAATAGGATATGCTCCCTTACCTGAGAATAAAACTTTAAAAGCAGGCGCCCCATATAAAGATATTGTTGTGGTTGACGATGAATGGGGTAATTCAACCTTATTAGACTTTTATGGTGGCTTACATCCAAAGGACAAAGATTATGTGATGGTGCAACATAGAGGCTTGTACGTCTCTAGAATCAGTTTTATATCACGGGATGTAATTCCTAAGATCTATCGAAATTATATGTACAAGGATTATGATGAAATGGCTAAAAATGTCAAAGTTATGAAGAAGTATGGTGATGGAGGGATTCCAGGTTCTGATAAGCACTTTGGTTTAAGTAATGGGGACTATGAATAATAAAAACTCTCAATCAATTCGTTTTTTAGAATTGATTGAGAGTTTTTAATTTGCTTCAATGGGCACCTGTTTGTAAGTTTTTTCAGTTTCTTTTAACGTAATTTGATTTTGAAAGAGATCCTTAATATTTTGAACGGTTTGCTCAGCACTATCTAAGTCTAAGAAAATCTGACATTTAACGTCGGTTGAGAATTGTTTATCTTCTAAATTAATTTTTTCTTTCTGAGCGTAATTATCAAATTTATCGAACATATGATAAGGAATTGCCAATTCATATCCCTGTTGAATACGATTTTCGACTAAGCCGATTTCTTTAACCGCTTCAGCAGTTGTTGAAGAGTAAGCCCTGATTAGCCCACCAGCACCTAACTTAATCCCCCCAAAGTAACGAGTTACAACAACAGTCACATTTAAAAGATCTTGCTGTTGAAGGACATTTAAGATTGGAGGACCTGCTGTACCACTGGGTTCGCCATCGTCAGACATACGTTCAATTTTGACATTTTCCATAACGATGTAGGCCGTACAATTGTGGGTTGCTCCAGATTCCTGTTCTCTGATCTTTTGAATAAAGGCTTTAGCCTCATCTTCAGAGAAAGTTTGAGCAATGTGAGCAATAAAGCGTGATTTTTTAATATCTTTTTCGTGACTACCAGCTTCGGCAATCGTTTTATAATTTTGCAAAAAAATATTCTCCTTTACGTAATTTTAATTATGACTAATTTAGATGAGTATCTCGGTGGCAGAATTTTTAATGCCAAAGAATTAGATTTGAATTTACAACAAGAGTTAATTAACTTAGGAGCGTTGAAGACTAAGAGTATCTGTCAGGTCAAAGGTGAAAGACTCTGCCGTCGTTGCTTGATGAAATTGTCTTTAAAACCCAAGAAATATGATTATTGTCGTTATTGTATCAATCTAGGAAAAATCAATACAAGTGATGACTTACTAATTACTAGCTCAGACACTATATTTCCAGCTCAAGAAGTGTATTTAAATTGGAATGGTAAACTGACAGCCAACCAACAAAGAGGCGTCCACGAGCTTTTAAATGCCTTTGAGCATCATCAAGATCATTTGGTTTGGGCAGTAACGGGTGCTGGTAAAACTGAAATGATCTTTCCATTGATTGAACGAGCATTGATCAATCGACAACGAATTGCCATTTGTTCTCCGAGAGTCGATGTCTGTATTGAGCTTTTTCCGAGATTGCAAAAAGTATTTCCTACAACGACGATAGGACTCTTTCATGGTAAAAGTCTGGAAAGATATCACCTTACTCAAATTTCTGTCATGACAGTTCACCAATTGGTGAGATTCGAAAAGGCCTTTGACGTTTTGATTATTGATGAAGTCGATTCTTATCCTTTAGCCGGCAATCAAATGTTGCATCAGGCAATTAAAAAATCCCGAAAAGAAATTGGAATGACCGTTTATTTATCAGCAACGCCACCTAAAGAAATTTTGAAAAAAGTCGAACTAGGTCAAATAACACTTTCTAAATTATATCAAAGATTTCATGGTCATCCATTACCGGAACCGCACTGTCATTTGTTGTTTAAGGAGATTGATTTCCTTGGTATTAATCCAAGATTGCGTTTGAGATTTGAACAGGTTATGAACAATCAGCTACGTTTGATGATCTTTTTTCCATCAATACCAGTTATGGAAAGATTTGCTAAGAAATTGAAACAATATTATCCAAATTTATCGTTTGTAAGTGTCAGTTCTTTAGATAAACGACGATTAGAAAAGGTTCAACAATTCCGTGAAAAGCAGGTCCAGGTTATTTTAACGACCACAATTTTGGAACGAGGGGTGACCTTTAAAAGGGTGATGGTGTTAGTTTTAAATGCTGATGCTAAAGAATTTTCTAAAACATCCCTAATTCAAATTGCCGGTCGTGCGGGACGGGATAAAAAATATTTTGATGATGAAGTACATTTTTATTATCACTATTACAATCAACAGATTTACCAAGCTTGTAAGGAAATAAAATATTTAAATCGACAGGTAAAGAAATGAAATGTCTAAACTGTGGAGCCGAAATAACGAATAATTTAAAAATATCTGAAATACTTTTTTTAAAAGAAATTATACCGAATTATATTTGTGATTTATGTCGGAAACAATTGGTGCCTTTGGCAAATCGTAATAATTGTCCACGATGTTTTAAACCGAATAGTGAGGGAATCTGCTCAGATTGTCTCATTTGGGAACAAAAATATGGCAAAATCAATTGTCATCAGGCTTTGTTTGAGTATAATCAGTTCATACACAGCTATTTCAAGCTGTATAAACGATATGGAGATATCTTGTTATCAAAATTATTTTATCAAGATATAAAGAGTTGGTCTTTAAAACATAACTTTGATGTGGTTACATACGTTCCTGCAAGTCAGAGTCATTTTGAAAAGCGTGGTTTTGATCCTGTTTATGAATTGTACGCTGATATCTTTGATCTGAAGAAGCTTTTGTTTAAAATTGATGCCGACAAACCGCAAGCTCAAAAAAATCGTTTGGAAAGAATGCAGACACCCCAAACTTTTTCCGCTTTGCCAGAAATTAATAAAATACAAAAGGATCAAAAGATTTTGATATTAGACGATATTTACACGACAGGACGGACTTTGATGTATGCCCATGATATATTTTTAACCCATGGATTTAAAAATATTTACACGTTTTCATTATCAAGGTAGTGAAAACGTTGTCATATGGGCGTAAGAATATTATAATTGCATTAAAGAGATGTAAAGATGCTCTTTAATTTCCTACTCGTCGGAAGGAGAGATTATTATGTTAACTATTAATGTACGTGGTGAAAATATTGAGGTAACTTCATCAATTCGTGAATACGTTGAAAAAAGAATTTCTAAAATGGAAAAATACTTTAGCGATGACAGTAATCCCATTGCACATGTAAATTTGAAGACATATCCATCAAAGGGTACAAAGGTCGAGGTTACAATTCCTCTATCATATATCACATTGAGAGCTGAAGAAGTCAATGATGATTTGTACGCTGGAATCGATCTAGTAATTGATAAGCTTGAAAGACAAATCAAGAAGTTCAAGACACGTGTAAATCGTAAGAGCCGTGAAGGTGCTAGTTTAAAGGATATTCCTTTGGATGACGTAACACCTGAAGAAGCTGAAGAAGATAAATCAGAAATTGTTAGAACAAAGCGTCTTTCATTGAAGCCAATGGATGCACAAGAAGCTGTTCTACAAATGGAAATGCTTGGACATGAATTCTTCATTTTCGAAGATTCAGAAACAAATGGTGCAAGTATTGTTTACAAACGTAATGACGGCAGATATGGCCTAATTGAAACTAATGAATAAAATTATAATTTAATGAAATAACAAATTGGTCTGGAGCACGTGCTTCAGGCTTTTTTGCTGTCCTTAAATCTTTGTAAAGGTTTCTTAATACCATTGAGAGCCAAAATAGTGTATCATTGTAAAACTGAAAACGATATTAAGTTTAAAAGTTTAAAAATTAATGCTACTATTAAGAGTATGTTTATTACACTTAGGAGAGATATATAAATATGGCAAATCCGCTAAGAAGATGGGTCGAAAGCGATAAAAGAGAAGTCAAACGTATGGGCAAGATTGCCGATAAGGTTGAAAGCTATGCTGATGCTTATAGCAAGCTTTCCGACGACGAACTAAAAGCTAAGACTCCTGAATTTAAAGAAAGACTAGCAAAGGGTGAAACATTAGATGATATTTTGCCAGAAGCCTTTGCTACTGCTCGTGAAGGAGCTAAAAGAGTTCTTGGACTTTATCCATTTAGAGTTCAAATAATTGGTGGTATTACTTTGCACGAAGGTAATATTGCTGAAATGAAAACAGGTGAAGGTAAAACTTTAACTGCTACATTGCCAGTTTACTTAAATGCTTTAGCAGGCAAGGGTGTTCACGTTGTTACTGTTAACGAATACCTATCTGGACGTGATGCTAAGGAAATGGGCGAGTTGTATAAGTGGCTTGGCCTAACCGTTGGTTTGAATATAAATAGCATGGATTCTGAAGAAAAGCGTGCTGCTTATAACTGTGATGTTACATATTCAACAAACAGTGAACTTGGTTTTGATTACTTGCGTGATAATATGGTCGTTTACAAGGAACAAATGGTACAACGTCCACTTCACTACGCTATCGTCGATGAGGTTGACTCAATTTTGATCGATGAGGCTAGAACTCCTTTGATCATTTCTGGTGCGGCTGAGAAATCAACTGCTATGTATGTACGTGCGGACCGTTTTGCTAAGACTCTTGAAAAAGACGACTACAAGATTGATTGGCCAACAAAATCAATCAGTTTAACAGAAACAGGAATTAGAAAAGCTGAAGATTACTTTGGCCTTGATAATCTTTATGATATTGATAACACAGTTTTGAATCACCATTTGGATCAAGCTCTACGTGCTAACTTCATCATGAGTCTTGATATTGATTATGTGGTTCAAGAAGGCGAAGTAAAGATTGTTGATCAATTTACTGGTCGTGTTATGGATGGTCGTCGTTATTCTGATGGACTACACCAAGCTATTGAAGCTAAGGAAGGTGTAGAAATCCAAGACGAAACTAAGACTATGGCTAACATCACTTATCAAAACTTCTTCCGTATGTATGATAAGTTAGCTGGTATGACTGGTACTGCTAAGACTGAAGCTGAAGAATTTAGAGAAATCTATAACATGGAAGTTATTTCTATTCCAACAAATAAACCAGTTATTCGTGACGATAAAGATGATCTTCTTTACCCAACATTGAAGAGTAAGTTTGCTGCCGTTGTTGAAGATATCAAGAGACGTCATGCAAAAGGACAACCTATCTTGGTTGGTACTGTTGCGGTTGAGTCTTCTGAATACCTATCTAAATTACTTGATAATGAAGGAATTCCTCATGCTGTCTTGAACGCTAAAAACCATGCTAAGGAGGCTGAAATTATCATGAATGCTGGTCAACGTGGCGCCGTTACAATCGCTACTAATATGGCTGGTCGTGGTACCGATATTAAACTTGGACCTGGCGTTGTTGAGTTAGGTGGTTTGGCTGTTCTTGGTACTGAACGTCATGAATCACGTCGTATTGATAATCAACTTCGTGGACGTTCAGGTCGTCAAGGTGATCCTGGTGTTACACAATTCTATATGTCACTAGAAGATGACTTGATGAGACGTTTTGGTTCAGAACGTATCAAGCGTGTGCTTAAGACTTTGAAGATTGAAGACGATGATGCCGTTATCCAAAGTAAGATGATGACTCGTCAAGTTGAATCAGCCCAAAAACGTGTTGAAGGTAATAACTACGATACACGTAAGAACACGCTTCAATATGATGATGTTATGCGTGAACAACGTGAAGTTATCTATAAAGAAAGAATGCAAGTCATTACCGAAGATAAAGATCTTGATAGTGTATTGCTTCCAATGATCAAACGTACAATTCAAGCTCAAGTAAATGTACATACACAAGGTAAGCAAGAAGAATGGGAATTAGAAGCCATTGTTGACTTTGCTAAATCTGCCTTGGTTAATGAAAATCAAATTTCAGTTGTCGATTTACAAATGAAGAGTGCTGAAGAAATCGTTAGTTATTTGATGGACTTCGTTAATAAGAATTACGAAGAGAAGAAAGAACAACTTGGTGATCCTGCTCAAATGCTAGAATTTGAAAAGGTTGTTATTTTGAGAGTTGTTGATGAACACTGGACAGATCATATCGATGCCATGGATCAATTACGTCAATCAATTGGATTACGTGGTTACGGACAATTAAATCCTTTAGTTGAGTATCAAGAAGAAGGATACCGTATGTTTGAAGAAATGGTTTCTGATATTGAATATGATGTAACTAGATTATTCATGAAGGCCGAAATTAGACAAAATATGGAAAGATAAAAGCGGGCCTTGGGCCTGCTTTTTTTATAAGGGTGATTATATGGAATTCGGTGAGATCAAAAATAAGATTTCTGAGATGGAAAACAAAATAAGTCAGTTCAGGGGGTCTCTTTGACTTAGATGCCCTTGAAGAAAATATTGCTGAGAATGAACATAAAATGACTGAAGCCGGTTTTTGGGATGATCATGATAAGGCTCAAAAAGTTATTGATGAAACTAAAGCTATGAAAGATAAGTATGATAACTTCAAAGAATTGAGCCAGGGACTAGAAGATATCAAAGTTTCAGCAGAATTGTATCAAGAAGATCCAGAAGACGAATTGTTACAACAGATGATAGACGATTCGTCTAATTTGGCCCAAAAATTGCGTTCATATGAGTTAATGATGTTGTTGTCAGAACCTTATGACTCTCATAACGCCATTATGGAAATTCATCCTGGTGCTGGTGGAACGGAATCTCAGGATTGGGGATCAATGTTATTGAGAATGTATCAAAGATGGGCTGATCAACATAATTTTTCTGTTGAGATCGAAGATTACCAACCTGGTGATGAGGCTGGAATTAAGAGTGTTACGATGATGATCCGTGGAAAAAATGCATATGGACTATTACGTTCAGAAAGAGGAGTACATCGACTAGTTAGAATTTCGCCTTTTGATTCGGCAGGTCGTCGTCACACTTCTTTTGCTTCTGTTGATGTGATGCCTGAATTAGATGATAGTATTCACGTTGAAATCAATGATGATGATTTGAGAGTTGATGTCTTTAGATCATCAGGTGCTGGTGGTCAACATATCAACAAGACTTCTTCAGCGGTTAGAATTACTCATTTACCTACAGGTATCGTAGTTAGTTCACAGGCTCAACGTTCACAATTACAAAATAGACAGACAGCCATGAATATGTTGAAGGCTAAACTTTTCCAAAGAGAAGAGGAAGAGCGGGCTAAGAAACATGCTGAAATTCAAGGTGAACAAAAGGATATAGGCTGGGGTTCACAAATTAGGTCATATGTATTCCATCCATATACCATGGTTAAGGATCATCGTTCTAACTATGAAACTGGGAATGGTCAAGCGGTAATGGATGGCGATTTAGATCCATTTATTTACGCCTATCTCCAATGGAAACTACAAGGGGCCAAAACAAATGAAAAGTAAAATCTTAGTTGTTGACGATGAACCTGCGATTTTAGAGTTAATCGAATATAATTTGGAAAGTAACGATTACCAAGTAACGACTGCAACTGATGGTGAGATGGCATTTGAAAAAGTAAGTAATGGCGATTTTGATTTAATGTTGCTGGATCAAATGTTACCTAAAATGAATGGCTTGGAAGTTTTGAAAAAGATGCGTGAGTCTGATAATTTAACGCCTGTTATTTTTTTAACAGCAGTGGATTCTGAAGATACTAAAATTAAGGGCTTGATCAGTGGTGCCGATGATTATGTAACGAAGCCTTTCAGTATTAAAGAACTTTTAGCTAGGATTGAAGTTGTGTTGAGAAGGACCTCGCATGAGCATAAAAAAAGTAGTTTTAAACTGAATACCGATGTTAAAAGTTTAATTATTGACGGCCGAGAAATTAGTTTGACGAAAAAAGAATATGAATTACTGGAGTTTTTGATTAGAAACAAAGGGATTGTCGTTTCGCGTGAACAAATTTTTGATAATGTTTGGGGAATTAATTCTAATTCACAAATGAGGATGGTTGATATCCAAATTAGCCACCTCCGTGATAAAATTGAAAAGGACACCAAAGATCCACAAATAATAAAAACCGTGCATGGGTTCGGTTATATTTTAGAGGTATAAAGGAATAACGATGAAAAGAAGAATAGGACCTATAATTGCTATTTTAATTTCAGTAGTTATCTTTCTTGTGTTGGTGATTTTTTCCGATACTATTTTGGGGGACTCTCAAAAGGATATGTTTACTGAAGAGACTGTTTCGTACCAAGAGTTGAAAAAGAATCATGATCCGTCAGATGCGGCTAAAATTGCTGGTTTGGATTATGTCGATTCCAGTAAGGAAGATACGTATCTACAAAAAAAGGCTTATGATATGTTTCATCGTGGCCGAATAGCTCCGGGTAAAAATTACGTGACAGATGTTAGTTTTGGCGAAAGAATCATGTATTATTTGCCGGGATCAAGTCGCTATGTCGTTGCTAAAAGATACAATCGTCTTTGGAGTCAGGCGCCATTGACGTTTGCGTTAGTAGCTTTGATGTACTTTGTTATTACTGATTCAGTTATTTTATTCTATTATCGTAAGCGTCAGCTTCTCAGTAACGATATTAAGAGCGTAACGGAGAATCTGAGACGAGTACGTAAGAATAAAGAGATGGCTTCACTTATCTTGTCGCCTGATGATGAGCTATATGGATTAGTTGAGCAAACTAACAAAATCAGTATGGATATTAATGATTTACGTGACGATGTTCGTTTGCGTGAAAGACGTTTTAGAGGATTAGTTGGACATTTGCCTATTGGTGTTATGTTATTGAACTCCCAAGGGGATGTTCTAATGCATAATCAGGCCATGGCTGGTCTTTTGGATGTGAATATTTCTAATGATATTCATCCATTCATCGAGGATGTTAAAACTTATAGTTTAAGTAGAATGATTGAACATACTTTGCGTAAAAATAAAAATCATCATCGTGAAATCCAACTAGTTGGTAACTCACAAAAGTTTGTGGATGCAAATGTTATCCGTTTGGTTCACACACGTGAGGATTTCGATCAACAAGTTTTAGTTATTTTATATGATTTAACTGAGAGCCGTCAGATTGAACGTATGCAAGTTGATTTTGTAAACAACGTCAGTCACGAATTAAAGACGCCAGTAACTTCGATTGAAGGTTTCTCAGAGACCTTATTGGATGGTGCTAAAGATGATCCTGAAAAACTTGATCATTTCTTAAAGATAATTCATAGCGAAAGTATTCGCTTAACGGAATTGATTCAAGATATCTTGTCATTGTCCCGCGTTAAGAAGGATAATAATCAGGCTGAGGTTGTCAACTTGCAAGAAGATATAGATCAAATACTCGAACGTCAAGAGTTGACGATTAAAGAGCACGGTTTAAAAGTTAATAAAAAGTTCTCTGGTAATGAAGATGTAACTATCAACAAAGAGAAATTTAATTTGATTATTCGCAATTTAATCAAGAACGCCATTTCATATAATAAAGAAAATGGTGAAATTAACATTGAAGTTCATCATGACGAGATTGAAAATCGTCTTAAAGTTGTTATTCAGGATACAGGTATTGGAATTTCTGAAGCAGATCAAGGTAGAATCTTTGAGAGATTTTATCGAGTCGATCGTTCTAGAAGCTTGGAAACTGGTGGTACCGGCTTAGGATTAGCGATTGTTAAAGAAACTCTAGATACCTTAGATGGAGATATTCGTCTAGAATCAAACAAGGGGTTAGGAACGACATTTACAGTTAATATCCCTTTATAAAATAGAAAAAATTGTCGCGATAAAATAATTTATTTTATCGCGTCTTTTTTTTATACAAAAAATATACATTGTTGTACTATCCTAAGTGGATAGAGGTGAGAACATTGAAAAAAAGACTTGTCGCATTATTTGCAATTATTTTTTCCAGCATTCTTGTTTTGAGTGGTTGCAAAGGCAGCGGAAGCCAAGAAACTATTACAGCAGTTGGATCTTCAGCTGCTCAACCATTAGTTGAACTTGCCGGGGAAGAGTTTACAAAGAGTAACCCTAATCAGTACGTAAATGTACAGGGTGGAGGAACTGGTACAGGACTGAGTCAGATTCAACAAGGTGCGGTTAATATTGGTAATTCTGATTTGTACGCTGAACAGAAAAAAGATATTAATGCTAGTAAACTTGTTGATCATAGAATAGCTGCAGTAGGTATGGTTCCAGTTGTTAATAAAGATGTAAAAGTTAAATCCCTGACAATTAAGCAATTAAGACAGATTTTTTCTGGTCAGGTAAAGAATTGGAAACAGGTTGGTGGTCAAGATTTACCTATTACGATCATTAATCGTGCTGATGGAAGTGGTACTCGAGCATCGTTTGAAAGTGATGTTATGAACGGTACACCTTTCGTTCGTTCTCAGGAGCAAGACTCCAGTGGGATGGTCAGACAAATCGTCTACAATACAGATGGTGCAATCAGTTATTTGGCTATGCCATACTTGAACGATACCGTGAAGACCATTGCGGTTAATAACGTAGAGCCAACCATTGAAAATATTGAAAATAATAAATGGAAGATTTGGTCATATGAACATTTGTATACGAATGGTAAGCCTGAAGGCATGACTAAAGACTTT
This sequence comes from Companilactobacillus sp. HBUAS56275, assembly GCF_036913655.1. Classification (NCBI taxonomy): domain Bacteria; kingdom Bacillati; phylum Bacillota; class Bacilli; order Lactobacillales; family Lactobacillaceae; genus Companilactobacillus; species Companilactobacillus sp. HBUAS56275. The sequence continues at coordinate 98,323 of NZ_JAYKKK010000003.1, read as the reverse complement.
TTGGACTTTATTATGACTAAACATGTTCAACAAAATGTAGTTAAAAAAATGAATTATGTTCCCATTAATGAAATGAAGTATGAAAAGGATTATAAGGGCAATGTTACGCCCGTTTCCAAGGGGGTAAAATAATTGAAAGATCCGATTAGAGAAAGTTTAACTAAGAAGTCTGTGTCCGCTAAGAGAGAAACTCGCGGTAAGATTATTTCTTTCAGTTTTACTGCCATCATTGTTCTATTAGTTGTAACAATTATCGGTTTTATAGCATCAAGGGGTGTCATTATTTTTATTAAGGATGGAGTTAATCCAATTGATTTCTTAACTCATTCTGTCTGGGCACCAAATAAATTAGATAGTGCGGGTCATCCAATCGTAGGTGCTGCGCCAATGATTATTGGTTCATTTTCGGTTACGTTGATTGCGGCATTGATTGGAACACCATTCGCTATTGCTGCGGCAATTTTTATGACGGAGATTTCTCCAAGTTGGGGACGTAAGATTTTACAACCTGTAATAGAATTGCTTGTAGGTATTCCTTCAGTTGTTTACGGATTCATCGGTTTAACAATTGTCGTACCGTTTGTTAGAAGAATAGCAGGTGGTAGTGGTTTCGGTATTCTGGCAGGATCATTTGTTTTGTTTGTTATGATTTTACCTACGATCACTTCAATGTCAGTCGATGCTTTGAAGGCTGTACCACGTTATTATCGTGAAGCCTCATTAGCCTTAGGTGCCACTAGATGGCAAACTATCAAAAAAGTAGTATTGAGAGCCGCAACTCCAGGACTCTTGACAGCCGTCGTATTTGGGATGGCTCGTGCATTTGGTGAAGCTTTGGCTGTTCAAATGGTTATTGGTAACGCCATGTTATTACCACAAAACTTAGTATCACCATCGTCAACGTTAACTAGTGTTTTAACTATGAATATGGGAAATACTATTATGGGGTCAACTGCTAATAATGCACTTTGGTCATTAGCATTGTTACTTCTATTGATGTCCTTACTATTTAATTTCGTCATTAGAACTATCGCCAAGAGAGGTGAATTCTAATGTTTAATGAAAAAACTAAAGATAAAATTGCCACGGGCGTGATCTACCTTATGTCAGGGATAATCGTTTTAATCCTGATAGGATTACTAGTTTACATTTTAGGTAGTGGATTACGTTACATTAATTGGCATTTCTTAACTTCTGGATCGAAAGCATTTCAAGCTGGTAGTGGTGTGGGAGTTCAATTATTTAACTCATTCTTCTTGTTAATTCTATCAATGTTAATTTCGATTCCTATTTCTATTGCGGCAGGTATTTACTTATCTGAATACGCGGGAAAAAACAAATTTGTTGAATTGATCAGAGTTTCTATTGAAGTATTGAGTTCATTACCATCAATCGTTGTTGGTTTGTTTGGATTCTTGATATTTGTTATTAGTTTTAAATTTGGTTTCTCTATTTTATCAGGTGCATTGACGTTGACTGTATTCAATTTGCCAATCTTAACAAGAAATGTTGAAGATTCACTTAAATCAGTCTCCCAGTCTCAACGAGAAGCTGGCTTGGCTTTAGGATTGTCAAAATGGGAAACTGTGATTCACGTTATCATTCCAGATGGGTTACCAGGTATTATTACTGGGATGATTATTGGTGCTGGTAGAGTCTTTGGTGAAGCTGCTGCCTTGATTTATACAGCAGGTCAAAGTGCTCCGCCACTAGATTTTACTAATTTCAATATCTTCAGTATTACTAGTCCTTTGAATTTGATGAGACCAGCTGAAACTTTGGCTGTTCATATTTGGAAAGTTAATTCTGAAGGTTTGATACCAGATGCTGTTCAAGTATCAGCTGGTGCTTCAGCAGTGTTAATTATTGCCGTATTGATTTTTAATCTTCTAGCTAGATACATTGGCAATTTAGTTTACAAAAAGATGACGGGTGAATAAGATATGACTGAACAAAACGATCAACAATACATCCTTCATTTGGATGAAGACAAGCACGAAATCGCCATGAAGACAGAAGATCTACAGGTCTTTTATGGCGAAAAAGAAGCAATGCACAAAGCTTCATTACAATTTGAGAGATATAAGATAACTTCTTTGATCGGTGCCTCCGGTTCTGGTAAATCAACATTCTTGAGATCTTTGAACCGAATGAACGATAATGTGGAAGGTGCCAGCGTCAAAGGAAAAATTATGTATCGTGGTTTAGATATCAATAAAGATAATGTTGATATTTATGAAGTAAGAAAACATATTGGAATGGTCTTTCAACGACCAAATCCATTCTCTAAATCAATCTATGATAATATTACTTTTGCCTTAAAGCGCCATGGATTGCATGACAAGAAAAAATTGGATGAAATAGTTGAGACAACGTTAAAACAAGCCTCACTTTGGGATCAAGTAAAAGATGATCTTCATAAAAGTGCTTTGGCACTTTCAGGTGGGCAACAACAACGTCTCTGTATTGCTAGAGCAATCGCCATGAAACCAGATATTCTTTTGATGGATGAACCGGCAAGTGCGCTAGATCCAATTTCGACTTCGAATGTTGAAGAAACAATGATGAATTTAAAAGATAATTTTACGATTATTATCGTTACGCACAATATGCAACAGGCCGCTAGAATAAGCGACTATACAGCATTTTTCCACTTAGGACATGCTGTGGAATTTAATGAGACGAGAAAGATCTTTACTCGTCCAAAAATTGAAATTACAGAAGATTATGTTTCGGGACACTTTGGATAGGAGCGTTTAGATTTGGCAGAAAAAATTTTAACATCTTCCGATGTACATTTATTTTATGGAAAAAAAGAAGCATTAAAGGGTATTAACTTAGATTTTAATAAAAATGAAATTACAGCTTTGATTGGCCCTTCTGGGTGTGGTAAGTCAACATATTTAAGATGTTTGAATCGTATGAATGATTTGATTCCCGACGTAACTATCACAGGAACTATTTCATTAGATGGCAAGAATATTTATTCACCTAATGTCGATACCGTTGCACTGAGAAAACAAGTTGGTATGGTTTTTCAGCAACCTAATCCATTTCCATTCTCAATTTATGATAATGTAGTGTATGGATTAAGATTAGCTGGTGTTAAAGATAAGGCCGTTTTGGATGAAGCGGTGGAAACTAGTTTGAAAAATGCTGCTGTTTGGGATGATGTGAAGGATAAGCTACATCAAAGTGCATTATCACTTTCAGGTGGTCAACAACAAAGAGTTTGTATTGCTAGAGTTTTAGCAGTGAAACCTGATATTATTTTATTAGACGAACCAACTTCAGCTTTGGATCCTATTTCATCAGCTAAGGTTGAAGATACTATGTTGGCATTGCGTGAGGATTATACAATTATTACTGTTACACATAACATGCAACAGGCTTCAAGAATATCTGATCAGACCGCCTTCTTCCTAAATGGAGAGTTAATTGAAGTAGATAAGACAAAAAATATTTTCTTAAATCCAAAACAAAAACAGACTGAAGATTATATTTCAGGAAAATTCGGTTAGGAGAAAAAACGATGCGCACTACTTTCGAAGAACAATTAAATAACTTACATTTACGATTCTCAGAAATGGGTATGATGGCAAGTGAAGCCATTATGAAATCTGTTAAAGCATACATTGATCACGATAAATCTTTAGCTAAAGAAGTTATTCGTAATGATCATGTAATCAATAAGCGAGAGATGGATCTGGAAAAAGAATCTTTTGAGATGATTGCTTTGCAACAACCTGTTACATCTGACTTGAGAATGATTGTAACGGTTTTAAAAGCAAGTTCTGATTTAGAAAGAATGGGCGATCATGCGGTAAGTATTGCTCAAGAAACAATTAGAGTTAAAGGTGAAACGAGAATACCTGAAATTGAAAAACTAATTGCGGAAATGGGTGAAATGAGCACAAGCATCGTTGAAGATTCATTGGAAGCCTACTTGAAAAAAGATAGTAAGATGGCTGAAGAAGTAGCTCATCGCGATATTGAGATAGATGCTAAAAGTACATTGATCAATGAACTATGTATCAAAGATATGCAAAAAACTGTAGAGAACGTTTTAAGTGGTTCATCATATATGCTTGTGGCCAGTTATTTGGAACGTGTTGGTGACTATGCAACCAATATTTGTGAATGGGTTGTTTACTTAAACACTGGACATGTGGTAGAACTGAATCGGAAGCATATTCCTGATGTTGATGAGTAAAATTGATATTTTTGTGAATATGTAGTATATTTTTTGGACAAGTTGAGGTGAGATTCTATGAAAGAAAGACTTACAAGATCTACTACAGATCGAATGTTGGCAGGTGTCTGCGGTGGATTAGGTGCTTATTTTGGTATCGATTCAACTTGGATACGTTTGGCATTTATCTTTCTATTGCCTTTTACTTATTTTCTGCCAGTCTTGGTTTATATAATTCTTGTCTTCTCATTACCTGAGAAGCGTAATATCCAAGAGACAGATTTTAATAAAAAGAAGCGTAGCACTACAGCTGCCAAGAAATATTACTGATTCAAAAAGAATGAGGGTATGAAATGAAGTTACTTATAAAAGTGGCAATACAAACGCTCTTGTTTCTAGCAATTGCTAGATTATTGCCCGGTATGTTTCGAGTGGATACATTAGGTACGGCTATTATAGCTAGTTTGGTATTAGCTATCTTGAATTGGACTATAAAACCACTTTTACATATTATTTCTTTACCGATTACGTTTATTACATTTGGCTTATTTTCATTTGTGATCAATGCGATTACTTTGGAACTGACGTCAGCTCTAGTTGGATCAAATAGCTTTTATTTTAATGGCTTTGGCTCAGCCTTAGTAGTTGCTGTTATATTGGCCATTTGTAATTCGATTATTAATAGTTACACAATGAATAATTTTCAAAGACGCGTCTAGAACGCGTTTTTTTGTTTCTAAAATGATAAAATTGTTATAAATAAAGAATCTGTGGGGGTTAACAATGACAAATTTTGTTACAGTGTCTCAAATGGTGAAGGATAATGAATTGAAGGTTTATTCTGGAGAAGAGTTATTAAAAGATAAAAAAGTCATAACTACCGATATTTCTCGTCCCGGAATTGAATTAACAGGTTATTTTGATTATTATCCAAGTGAACGAATTCAATTGTTCGGCCAAACAGAGACTTCGTATTCTCGTTCAATGACATCTAACAACCGTTATAAAGTGATGTTGGAATTATGCCGTGAGGATACGCCAGTATTATTGATTTCTAGAAATATTCAACCAAGCAAAGAACTTTTAAGAGCTGCCAAAGAACATCATGTTCCCGTCATTGGATCAGAATTGCCAACAACAAGACTATCAAGTATGATTACCGAGTATTTGGATGAAAAGTTGGCTCCTAGAGAGTCGATCCACGGTGTTCTAGTGGATGTTTATGGTATTGGAATTCTGTTAACGGGACATTCTGGTATTGGTAAAAGTGAAACAGCTTTGGAACTAATTAAGCGTGGTCACCGTTTGATTGCCGACGATCGAGTAGACGTTTATCAACGTGATGAAAAAACTATTGTAGGTGAAGCACCTAAGATCCTAAATCATTTGTTGGAAATTCGTGGTATTGGTATTATTGACGTCATGAATCTCTTTGGTGCTGGGGCTGTTCGTTCACAAAGTGAAATTCAATTGATCATTAATTTGGAAAATTGGTCAGCCGATAAGAATTATGATCGAATTGGTACTTTGGAAGATAGTCGTGCCTTCTTTGATGTCGATGTACCACAAATCACTGTTCCTGTTAAAGTTGGTCGTAATATCTCTATCATCATCGAAGTAGCTGCAATGAACTATCGTGCTAAGACGATGGGATATGACGCTACCAAGAAATTTGAGGACAATCTTGGATTGTTGATCAAAGAAAATGAACAAAAAACAAAGAATGAAAACAATGGAGAAGGTAAGTAATGAATTTTGATTTGTTAGCATTGAACCCAATTGCTTTAAATCTAGGTGGCATAGAAATTCATTGGTATGGCGTTATCATTGCTCTGGGAGCTTTGGTCGGAGTTATTATGGCAATGCGTGAAGCCAAAAGAAGACACTTGGATCCTGATAACATTTTAGATTTAGTCTTGTATGGTGTTCCAATTGCTCTAGTGGGAGCACGTATATACTATGTTATCTTTGAATTGCCATATTATTTGGCTAATCCAGGTGAAATAATTAAGATTTGGCATGGTGGTATTGCAATTTATGGTGGTTTAATTGCTGCATTTATTGTTCTATTAGTTCTGTGTAAGAAACGTAATATTTCTCCTTGGTTAATGCTAGATATTGCAGCACCATCAGTCCTTTTAGGACAGATAGTAGGTCGCTGGGGTAACTTTATGAACCAAGAGGCTTTTGGTGCTAAAACATCACTAGATTTCCTACAATCATTACATCTACCACATTTTATTGTTGAACAGATGTTTATTAATGGGGCTTATCGTCAACCCACCTTTTTGTATGAATCAGTTGGTAATTTAATAGGATTGATTTTAATCTTAGTTTTGAGGAATCGTAAGCATCTCTTAAAACGTGGTGAAGTCTTTTTAACATATTTGATATGGTATCCAGCAGTTAGATTTTTCGTTGAAGGTATGCGAACAGATAGTTTATATATTTTGCCTGGTGTCAGAGTTTCACAGGTATTGTCATTAGTACTATTTGTCGTTGCCATTGGAATTTTCATTTATCGTCGAAAGAAAGAAAATGATCCTTGGTATAATGAGTTGTGAGCAATCTAATTGATAATTAAAAAATAAATGGTAATATTTGTTGAGTAATAGGAGGTAATTCGACGATGAAAACATACGATGTAGTAATTATTGGGGCAGGCCCTGGTGGTTTAACTGCCGCTTTATACGCTTCACGTGCTAACCTTTCAGTAATGATTCTTGATCGTGGTATCTATGGTGGTCAAATGAATAACACCGCTGCGATTGAAAATTATCCTGGATTTAAATCAATCTTGGGCCCAGATTTGAGTGAAAGAATGTATAAATCTTCAATTCAATTTGGTGCTGATTTTGGTTACGGTGCCGTTCAATCAGTTGAAGACAAGGGTAATGTCAAAATTATTCATACTGATGATGGTGACTATGAAGCTAAAGCATTGATCATTGCAACTGGTTCACAATATAAGAAGATTGGGGTTCCTGGTGAAGAAGAGTTATCAGGACGTGGTGTTTCTTATTGTGCCGTCTGTGATGGTGCTTTCTTCAAGGATCAAGACGTTGCCGTTGTTGGTGGTGGAGATTCCGCTGTTGAAGAAGGAATTTACCTCACACAACTAGCTAAGTCAGTAACAATTATTCACCGTCGTGACCAATTGCGTGCTCAAAAGATTTTGCAAGACCGTGCATTTAAGAACAAGAAGATCAAATTTGTTTGGAATGCTGATGTTAAGGAAATCACGAGTGACGATGACAAGGTTTCAGGCGTTAAATACGTTGATAAAGAAACTGGCGAGGAACATATCGTTCCAGCTAAAGGTGCTTTTATTTATGTAGGTATTCAACCAATGACAGAACCATTCAAAGGTTTAGGCGTTTTGGATGAAGATGGTTGGATCAATACAGATGAAGAAATGCATACAAATATCCCTGGTATCTTTGCCGTTGGTGATGTTCGTAAGAAAGATCTTCGTCAAGTGGCTACAGCCGTTGGTGAGGGCGGTATAGCTGGTCAACAAGCATATAGTTATATTCAAGATCTTGCCGATTCTAAGGTAACGACAAAATAATGTAAATTTATTTTAATAATGAGGATTATGAAATGGAAAATATCCATTTTGTAATTCTCTTTTTTTCTACCTTGGCCTAATAATAAATGACTAAATATTGAAAAAAATATTATTAGCATTTGATTTGAATATAGACATGTTTAAACATATACTATTAGTAAAAGACAGGAAGTGATTCTTATGCGTGACGTAGTAGACAATAAAATAAATCAATTGATGAACGAATCAGGTTTCAATATTGCCAGAAACCTTAAAATTTTAAGAAAAGAAAAAAATGTAACTCAAAAAGAAGTTGCAAGACATTTAAATATTGACGTAACGACTCTCTCTCACTATGAGACAGGTATTAGAATGCCAGATATCGATACACTAATTGCATTAGCAAGATACTATGATACGGATATCAACAGAATCATCAGCAATAATCTCGAATAGTTTGGCTTCTGCTTTTTCCACATTTGTAGTGCTTAGCTACCAAATAAATAATTTTATAACCGAAACAGTATCTATAAGGGAATTAAAGTAGATACTGTTATTTTTATTTGGAGAGGGTATTTTTAAGGATATTTTAAAAAAAATAGATTAAAGTGTCGTAATCAAATATAAATAGTACCCTGTGATTGATATAATGGTTGTAAGTACTTACAAATTAGGAGGACAAGTTAATGTCTTGGCAAGATAATATGCAACAATGGCTCGACTATAAGGATTTAGATCCAGATATGAAAGAGCAACTCAATGAGATGAAAAAAGACGATAAGGTCGCTGAAGAGGCTTTCTATGAACCAATGGAATTTGGTACTGCCGGAATGCGTGGCCTTATTGGACCTGGTATCAATAGAATGAATATTTATACTGTTCGTCAAGCAGCTGAAGGTTTGGCTTCTTTCATGGATACTTTGGATGATGAGTTGAAGTCACAAGGTGTAGCTATTAGTTATGATTCACGTTATTATTCACAAGATTTTGCTTATGAATCAGCAAAAGTTTTGGGAGCTCATGGAATTCACAGTTACGTGTTCGATAGTTTGAGACCTACACCGGAATTATCTTTTGCGGTAAGAAGTATACCTACTTATGCCGGTATTATGATTACTGCTAGCCATAATCCTAAACAATATAATGGATTCAAGATCTATGGACCAGATGGTGGTCAAATGCCACCAGTTGAATCTGATAATATTACAAGTTTTGCTAGAAAAGCTAGTGACCTATTTGCTATCAAAGTAAAGCCTGTTACAAAATTAAGAGAAGAAAAATTATTGACACTTATTGGTGAAGATGTCGATCTTAACTACATGAAGAATTTGGAAACAGTAATTGTTAACCGTGATTTGATCAATAATATCGGTGACAAGATGAAGTTTGTTTATTCACCACTTCATGGTACTGGTAAGATGATCGCTCCACGTATTTTCCAAAAATTAGGTTTCAAGAATTTTAATATGGTTACAGAACAAGCAATTTTGGATCCAGAATTTGCCACAACACCTTTCCCTAATCCAGAATTTGCTCAAACTTTTGACTTAGCTATTGAACGTGGTAAAAAGATTGGTGCCAATATCTTGATAGCTACTGATCCTGATGCTGATCGTTTAGGAGCTGCCGTAAGACAACCTGATGGTTCTTACAAATTGATGACTGGTAATCAAATTGCTTCAGTACTTTTGAATTACTTGCTACAAGCTAAGAAAAATCTTGATGAATTGCCTGACAATGGTGCAGTTGTAAAATCAATTGTTTCATCTGAATTGGCAACGGCTATTGCTAACAAGTACGATATTAAGATGCTTAACGTGTTGACTGGTTTTAAGTATATTGCTGAAAAGATTGAGCAATTCGAACAAACTGGTAGCAATGAATTCCTCTTTGGATTTGAAGAGAGCTATGGTTATCTAGTAAAACCATTTGTTCGTGATAAAGATGCAATGCAATCAACATTATTGTTGGCTGAAGCTGCCGCTTATTATGAATCAAAAGGCAAAACTATTTACGATGCGCTAGAAGATCTTTATAAAGAATTTGGTTACTATCGTGAAAAGACTATCTCCAAGACCTTTGAAGGTATCTCTGGTAAAGATAAGATGGCTCAAATTATGAAGACCCTTCGTGAGGAAGGAATTGATGCAATTAACGGCGTTAAAGTCGTTGAATCAATCGATTATTTGAAGGATACTGATACAACAGAAGCTGGAGTTAAATCCACTGGATTACCAAAGGCCGATGTTTTGAAGTATGTTTTGGCTGATGATACTTGGGTAGCTGCTAGACCTTCAGGAACTGAACCAAAATTGAAATTCTATATTGGTGTTAAGGCTGATACAGAAGCAAATGCCGCACAAAAATTAGCTGATTTCTCTAAAGAAATCGAAGGCTGGGAATAAAATAAGAGATAGAGACAAAATTAATTTTTTGTCTCTATCTTTTTGTTTCGTTACAAGTATTTCTTAACTGCGATATAATATTTTCATGTAGTTTGTGAAAAGAGGAGAGAGAATTGTCAACAAATCAACATTTAATTATTATTTCGCTTGATTCTCTAGGATTTAGAGATATTGATGAACATCTCGATGAATTACCAACATTGAGCAAGTTAGTACATGGAGGTACTTGGGTAAAAAAAGTTCAGGGAATTTATCCAACGTTAACTTATCCTTCACATACGACTATTATCACAGGTCAATATCCAAGTGTTCATGGAATTGTAAATAATACTAAGATTCAATCTAATCGTCGATCACCAGATTGGTACTGGTATCAAAAGGACGTTAGGTCCACAACACTTTACGATTTGGCGAGAAAGAAAGGATTTAAAACATCGGCTTTTTTGTGGCCAGTCACAGCTGGCAGTAAGATTGATTACAATTTAGCTGAAATCTTTCCTAATCGTATTTGGACTAATCAAGTTTTAGTTTCTTTAAAGGCTAGTTCGCCATTATTCATTTTGGAAATGGACAAAAAATACGGTAAATTGCGTAATGGTATCAAGCAGCCTGCCTTAGATGAGTTCATTACAGCTTGCGCAGTTGATACGGTTAAGAATAAGCGTCCTAATTTAATGTTGTTGCATTTGGTTGATATGGATAGCATGCGTCATCGATATGGGGTTCGTTCTGAAGATGCTATGAAGGCCTTGCATCGTTTGGATCGTCACGTAAAACAAGTGATTGATGCTACTAAGGAAGCGGGTACTTTTGACGATACCAACTTTGTAATCTTAGGTGATCATTATCAAATCAACGTTGATAAGATGATCCATTTAAACACTTTATTTGCTAAGAGAGGCTGGTTGAAGCCACTTAAAGATCAAACCTTTAAGAAGGACTGGTCAGTTATGGCAAAGACATGTGATGGTTCAACCTATATTTACACAAGAAATTTTGATCAGATCCAACGTTTGAAAGAGTTGATTTCCAGCGTCGAAGGTGTAGAAAAAATTTATTCGTCGCAAGAGGCTGCATCAATGGGAGCAGATCCTAATTGTACATTGATGGTTGAAGCTAAAGCAGGATATTACTTCACTGATGAAAGTGATCGTCCTAATGTCGTGGAACAAGTTCTTCCTGAAATGATGGGCGATACTGATCGATATCGTGGTGTTCATGGCTATCATCCTCAAAAACCAGGCTACAAAACAACCTTAATTTTTAACGGTCCAATGATTGAAAAAAATCATACGGTCGAACAGGCTAATTTAGTAGATGAAGCACCAACATTTGCCAGATTATTAGGTTTGAAATTTGATAAGCCGATAGCCGGAAATAGTATTGAGGATGTATTTATCGATTAGAATAGAGGAATCTTATGAGGTTTAATAAAAAACAGTGGAGTTGGATCTTCTACGACTGGGCTAATTCTGGTTATGGCATAATCGTAACAACGGCGGTTTTACCAGTTTACTTTAAGTCAGTAGCACAAAGCTCTGGAGTTTCAGCCGCAAATGCGACAGCTTTCTGGGGGTATGCCAATAGTTTTGGAACATTATTGGTTTCGATATTAGCACCTGTTTTAGGCGCTTTGGCAGATTATCCACATCACAAAAAACGTTTAATGAATTATTTTTCATTTTTAGGAATTATTATGACATTTGGTTTGGCCTTAGTGCCATCGAATCAATGGCAATTACTGTTAGGTGTGTATATCCTGTCGATAATTGGGTATTCAGCGGGAAACTTATTTTACGATAGTTTCTTGACCGATGTTGCTAGTAATGAAGAAATGGATGTTCTTTCTTCAAATGGATATGCTTATGGTTATCTAGGTGGAGTTGTAGCTTTCATTTTATTCTTAGTTTTACAGTTGACTAGTGGTTTTGGGATGTTATCTAGTTATGGCGTAGCCCGTTGGAGTTTTCTGTTGGCGGCCATTTGGTGGATTATCTTTTTCATTCCACTTTTGAAGAATGTTCAACAGGTATACTCGTTACCAGAAAATCCACATCCAGTTACATCGAGTTTTAAGCGAGTTTGGAAAACAGTTACTCACTTGAGAAAATATAAGGCCGCAGCTTGGTTCTTAGTTGCATATTTCTTCTATATTGATGGAGTTGACACGATCTTTACAATGGCAACTTCGATCGGTATGGATATGGGAATCAACACGACAACTTTGATGTTGGTTTTGTTAGTAGTTCAGTTGGTAGCATTTCCATTTTCTATTCTGTATGGATGGTTTGCTAACAAAGTTTCTACTAGAGCCGGAATTCTTTTAGGGATTGTTTTATATTTAGGTATTTGTTTGTACGCTTTGAAACTAACAAGCACAAAAGACTTTTGGATCCTGGCCGTCTTAGTCGGAACTAGTCAAGGTGGTATTCAGGCTCTAAGCCGTTCTTACTTTGGAAAATTAATTCCTAAGAAATCGGGAAGTGAATTTTTCGGATTTTATAATATTTTAGGGAAATTCTCAGCAGTAATGGGACCAATCTTGGTTGGTATCGTTACACAGATTACTGGAAAGTCCACTATTGGTGCCGCTTCATTGAGTATTTTATTCTTCATTGGATTGATAATTTTCTTAATGTTGCCCCGTTTAGTCAATGAAAATTAAATTATGGCGAAAATATGTTCGCTATGGTAATATAGAGCCAGCGTAATAAGCCTGACATTAATTACATCTAATTCGTGTGCGAGAGTTAGATGTTTTTTTTAGTTCAAAGGGGGTAAATTAATCCGTGATAGATAGAGTTAACGATAATAAATTTGATTTGGTTTCCAAGTATTCACCTGCTGGGGATCAAGCTCAAGCGATAGATAAAATCACTAAGGATTTTGAAGCTGGTGACAAAGAGGTCATTCTTGAGGGTGCTACTGGTACTGGTAAGACATTTACAATGGCTAATGTTATCAAGAATTTGAATAAGCCAACATTGATTATTTCTCACAACAAGACTTTGGCGGGACAATTGTACGGTGAATTCAAAGAGTTTTTCCCAAATAATGCGGTTGAATATTTTGTCAGTTATTATGACTACTATCAACCGGAAGCTTATGTTCCTTCTAGCGATACTTATATTGAGAAGGATTCAAGTATCAACGATGAAATCGATAAGTTACGTCATTCGGCTACAAGCTCACTTTTGGAACGTAATGACGTTATTGTAGTTGCTTCAGTTTCGTGTATCTTCGGTTTAGGTGATCCTAGAGAATATGCGGACAGTATTATTTCTTTGCGAGTGGGACAACAGATTGCTCGTGATTCTTTGTTAGAAGAATTAGTTGATAATCAGTTTGAACGAAACGATATTGACTTTCAACGTGGAAGATTTCGTGTACGTGGGGATGTTGTAGATATTTTCCCAGCTTCACGTGATGATAATGCTATTCGTGTTGAATTTTTTGGTGATGAGATTGATCGAATTATTGAAATGGATGCTTTAACTGGTGAGATAAAGGGTTCAATGGATCATATTGGTATCTTCCCAGCAACTCACTTTATGATCAGTGATTCCAAAATGGATGAAGCTTTAAAGCGTATTAAGGATGAAATGGATCAACAAGTCGACAAGTTTACTAAAGAAGGTAAATTGTTGGAAGCTCAGCGTATTAAACAAAGAACGGAATACGATATTGAAATGATGCGAGAGATGGGTTACACCTCTGGTATTGAAAATTACTCTCGGCACATGGAAGGTAGAGCTGAAGGTGAACCACCATTTACACTTTTGGATTTCTTCCCTAAGGATTTTAATATCATGATTGATGAGTCACATGTTACCATGCCGCAGATTCGTGGTATGTATAATGGCGATCGTGCCAGAAAACAACAGTTGGTTGATTATGGTTTCCGTTTACCAAGTGCTTTGGATAACCGTCCTTTGAAGTTGGAAGAGTTTGAAAAACATGTTAACCGAATTCTATATGTTTCAGCTACACCTGGGCCTTATGAATTGGATCGAACTGATAACAAGGCGGAACAAATTATTCGTCCTACTGGTTTGCTAGATCCTAAGATTGAAGTACGTCCAATTATGGGACAGATTGATGATTTAGTTGGTGAGATCAACGACCGTGTTGCAAAACATGAAAGAGTCTTTGTAACCACGTTAACGAAGAAGATGGCTGAAGATCTGACTGATTACTTTAAAGATTTAGGAATTAAAGTTAGATATTTGCATAGTGATATTAAAACTTTGGAACGAACTAAGATAATTCGTGATTTACGATTAGGTAAATTTGACGTCTTGATTGGAATCAATTTGCTTCGTGAGGGTATTGATGTTCCTGAAGTTTCCTTAATCGCAATTTTGGATGCTGATAAGGAAGGCTTCTTGAGAGCTGAACGTTCATTAGTTCAGATTATTGGTCGTGCTTCGCGTAATGAACATGGTAAAGTTATCATGTATGCTGATTCAATCACCGATTCAATGCGTGGTGCAATTGATGCAACGGCACGTCGTCGTAAATTACAGATGAAGTTCAATGAGGAACACAATATAACACCTAAGACGATTGTTAAACCAATTCGGGATGCTATTTCAATGTTCCAGAAAGTCGATAATTCGTCATCAGAGACAGAGAAAATCGATGATGATATTGACTTTAAGGATATGAGTAAGAAGGAACGTGAGGAACTTCTTGCTAACCTAAATGATCAAATGGAAGCTGCTGCTAAGAAGCTCGATTTTGAAGCTGCTGCCAATTTGCGTGACACGATTTTAGAATTAAAGGCGGAAATGAAATAGTATGTTAAATGATAAAATTGTTATTCATGGTGCACGTGCACATAATTTAAAGAATATTGATGTAACGATACCTAGAGATAAACTTGTCGTAATGACTGGTTTATCAGGTTCAGGTAAGAGTTCATTAGCTTTTGATACGCTTTATGCTGAGGGCCAAAGACGTTATGTTGAAAGTTTATCTTCTTATGCTCGTCAATTTTTAGGCCAGATGGATAAGCCGGATGTTGATTCAATCGATGGGTTGAGTCCAGCTATTTCGATTGACCAAAAAACGACATCTAAAAATCCTCGATCAACTGTAGGTACAGTTACCGAGATCAATGATTATTTACGATTGTTGTGGGCTCGTGTAGGGACACCTATTTGTCCTAATGATGGAACTAAAATTACTAGTCAATCAGCTCAACAAATGGTTGATGCCATTTTGAAATTGGATGACGGAACTAAATTACAGATTCTTTCACCAGTTGTTCGTGCTAAACGTGGTCAACATAAAAAAGCCTTGAATCAAATTAAGAAACAAGGTTACGTTCGTATTCGTGTTGATGGCGAGATTCATGATGTTGGCGAAGATATTGAACTAGATAAGAATAAGAAGCATGATATCGATGTCGTTGTCGATCGTATTGTTATTAATGATCATATTAAGTCACGTTTATTTGATTCAGTAGAAGCAGCTTTACGACTTTCTGATGGCTATATGAATGTTGACGTCATCGGTTCGGATATGATGGTTTTCTCAGAAAAGAATGCTTGTCCAATTTGTGGATTTACAGTCGGCGAACTAGAACCTCGTTTATTCTCATTCAATGCTCCTTTTGGTGCTTGTGAGAATTGTGATGGTTTAGGTATCAAACTAGAAGTTGATATGGATCTAGTTATTCCTGATAGGACTAAGACTTTGGCTGAAGGGGCAATTGAACCTTGGAATCCAATCAGTTCCCAATACTATCCAGAAATGTTAGCTCAAGCTGCTAAAGAATTTGGTATTGATATGAATACACCATTCGAAAAATTGCCTAAAAAGGATCAAGATATTATTCTAAATGGTTCTGATGGTAAAACATTCCATTTCCATTATGAGAATGACTTTGGTGGTGTTCGTGATGTCGATGTTCCATTTGAAGGGGTTATTCCTAATATTAATCGTCGCTATCATGAGACTAACAGTGACTTTACTCGTGAAGTTATGAGAAAGTATATGACTGAATTGAAGTGTCCAGTTTGCCATGGTAAGAGATTGAATCGCCAGGCATTGGCCGTAAAGGTTGAGGGCAAGGATATTGCTGAAGTTTCTGATATGTCGGTCAAAGATGAACTACCATTCTTTAAGTCAGTTAAGTTTGGTGAACAAAATACCGTTATTGCTCAACCAATCTTGAAAGAAGTTAAGGACCGTCTTAGCTTCTTGATCAATGTAGGTTTGGAATATTTGTCATTATCACGAGCCGCTGGAACGCTTTCTGGTGGTGAAGCTCAAAGAATTCGTTTGGCAACTCAAATTGGTTCGAATCTATCTGGAGTTATGTATATTTTGGATGAGCCTTCAATTGGTCTACATCAACGTGATAATGATCGTCTGATCAGTTCTTTGAAGAAGATGCGTGATCTAGGCAATACATTGATTGTCGTTGAACACGATGAGGATACAATGCGTGCAGCTGATTATTTGATTGATGTTGGACCTGGAGCGGGTGAAAATGGTGGTCAGATTGTAGCTGCCGGAACTCCAGCTGAAGTAGAAAAAAACGCTAAATCTTTAACTGGTCAGTACTTAGCTGGTAAAAAGTTCATTCCAGTTCCTTTGGAAAGACGTGCCGGTAATGGTCAGTCTGTTGAAGTTTTTGGTGCTCAAGAAAACAATCTAAAGAAGTTAAATGTTAAGTTTCCATTAGGTAAATTTACCGTTGTGACTGGAGTTTCTGGTTCAGGTAAATCTACGTTGGTTAACATGATTTTGAAGCGAGCTTTGGCTCAAAAGATGAATCATAATTCTGAAAAACCTGGTAAATATAAGAAGATTACTGGTTACGAGAATTTGGAAAAAGTGATTGCAATTGATCAAAGTCCAATTGGTCGTACACCAAGAAGTAATCCAGCTACTTATACGGGTGTCTTTGATGATGTCCGTGATTTATTTGCTCAAACAAATGAAGCAAAATTACGTGGTTATAAGAAGGGGAGATTCTCCTTTAACATTAAAGGTGGACGTTGCGAAAATTGTCGTGGTGACGGAATCATCAAGATTGAGATGAATTTCTTACCTGACGTTTACGTGCCATGTGAAGTTTGTCATGGAACACGTTATAATTCAGAAACTTTGGAAGTTACTTATAAGGGCAAGAATATTGCACAAGTACTCGATATGAAGGTTTCTGAAGCCTTGGACTTCTTTAGCAATATTCCAAAGATCAAGCGTAAGTTGCAAACAATTCAAGATGTAGGATTGGGTTATGTCTCATTAGGACAATCAGCTACACAGTTATCTGGTGGTGAGGCTCAAAGAATGAAGTTGGCTTCAGAACTTTATAAGAAGTCTAATGGTAAAAACTTCTACATTTTAGATGAACCTACAACAGGATTGCATACTGATGATATCAAACGTCTCTTAGGAGTCTTACAACGTTTAGTAGATGAAGGTAATACGGTCTTAGTTATTGAGCATAATTTAGACGTTATTAAATCTGCTGATTGGTTGATTGATCTTGGGCCTGAAGGTGGCGAAGGTGGAGGTACTATTGTTGGTACTGGTACACCTGAAGATCTAGTTAAGGTAAAAGATAGTTATACCGGTCAGTATTTGAAACCAGTTTTAAAACGAGATACTGAACGTACAAAAGATGCGAGTAAAGAACAAAGTGAAATTGAATAGATAATTTAACTAAAAATAAAAAGCAACATCTATTAAGGATTCACAGCGCACATAAATCTGTGTATTGTGAAATCCCAATAGATGTTGCTTTTTTACTTTCAGATTATTCTTCATTTAAAGATTGTAGATAAACTAATTGATCGGTAGAAATTTGTTCATAGAGAGCTCCACCTAACTCACGGCTAATTTCTTTAGTAGAAATCAAATGTTGGATATAGGTGTTTTCTTGTTGAAAGGCCTCGATTAAAAGTTCATTTTGATCGTTTTCGTAATGATCACGACCGACTAAACGACGATGTCTCTCATCATAAGCTCGACGAGCAATACCGATTTCTCGATTATTTGCACTGTCGTTAACTAAACTTTGATTGAGATAGCTGGTAATTTTTGCATAAGGTTTCTTTTCGACTTCAGCAATTTTATCCCATAGCTTTCGATTTTGATCTAATAGCTGTTGACGGTTGATGTTCTTACGTTTTAATTTCATTTTATGATACATTTTACGACGTTTTCGAGCAGTTTTAGTCAAAGAGATTTTTTCCACAAGATGGAATCTTAAGAAAAGTGAAATTCTCTGACGAAAACTACTCTGATATTGTAAGACAGTTCTACGAGCTACTCTCATATAGAGATCAGCACTTTGCTCTGAGATTTCACCATTACCCAACATTTCATCGATAGTCTGTTGTTCAAGTTCGAAACAGTTATCAAAGATAATTGCTAATTTATTTTTGTCCACATGCCCATCCACAGTTCGTTGACCATCGAGAATGTTAATTACGCGACCAATACTAGTAGAATTGTCGTGATGTGTCTGTAAGGTAACGATAGCGTTGTCGACCATCTGGCCTTTAATATTGGCTAATTCATCTTCTGTGTATTTGGAAACTTGATGTGGCAATAATTTGGGTAAAACTAACGTAGGGACTAATAGACTAGTTAAGATAACAACGGCGGCAACAAAGATAATGTCATTTCGATATGGAAAGGCCTGACCATTGAGTTTTAATGGAAGTGAAAAGGCCATTGCTAGAGTGATAGTTCCATGAACGCCACTATATGCCATAACGATGCTATTAGCGTGTTTTTCCTTTTTATCCCAAGCACGAATGTGAGCAAAATCCCAGTTAGTCCAACAATACCGTAAAACAGTCATAACGATATAAAGTAGAATTCCTACTCCAAACAGGATGCCAACGGAACTAGCGTCGTGTTGATGTAAGTTTTGAATAACGCTTGGTAAGGACATCCCTAATAGAACAAAGACGATTCCATTAAGAATACTGGAGAAGACATTCCAAGTACTGTTCATCACGATTTGGAGACGAGAACTAGTTAAACGCAGACGGTTTTGTTGAATACCGTGCATTAATCCAGTTACAACCACTGCCAAAATTCCTGAAACTCCCACAGCTTCAGATATCAAGTAAACGACAAAAGGTGTTAAAAGGGTAAAAGGAACCATGACTGAAGGTGCATCAACGTGCATGTTGATCAGACGCAAACGAATAGAAACGATAATAACACCTAGAATTCCTCCTAGAATGATGCCACCAAAGAAGACATAGAAGAAGTTACCAATTCCGTTCAATAAAGAAAATTGACCAGTGACAGCAGCACTGATAGCTAGATTTAAAGCCACGATACCGGAAGCGTCATTGAAAAGTGACTCGTTTTCAAGTGTACCCATAACTTCGGTGGGGACTAACATATTATTTGTAATAGAACCAACGGCCACTGCGTCGGTCGGTGTAATGATTGCTCCTAAAGCAAAAGCTAGAGCTAACGGCATGCTAGGAATAATCAGGTGAGTCACAAAGCCGACAGCTAGGATAGAAATAATTGCTAATTCAACCGCCAGAGAAAAGGTGGTACCGACTTGATGGGTTAGTCTTGATAAACTGGTGTGTTGCCCGTCATTGAACATTAGTGCCGAAATAATAACAAGTAAAAAGATTTCCGGCTCCAACTCAAAATGTTTGTAAAAAGGCAAGAATGACAATAGTAGTCCAGCCCCAATCTGGATAAATGCGATTGGAATATTATTGAATTTCCATTGAACAATGTTGGCAAGTACCACGGCCGCGACTAATAAAAGTACTAAGAAAACTGTATTCATAAATTTCCCCCTCTAATTGGTTTAATTTTATCGCAAATCGGCTATAAAAAATATTTTTATCTTTCCATTGCCAAAAGTGACACGCCTGGCTTGTTATGGTATGCTTATATAGAATGTGAGGTGAAAAATGGCAAAAGATACACTTAGTTTAGTTATAGTAACCGGGATGAGTGGGGCAGGTAAGACTGTTGCCATGCAGTCCTTTGAAGATCTAGGTTATTTTTGTATTGATAATATGCCACCTAATCTGCTTCCTAAGTTTTGGGAATTAGTTCATGAATCAGGAACAATTAAAAAAGTAGCTTTAGTTGTCGACATTAGATCACGTGCTTTTTATGACGAAATTTTCTCAATGTTGTCACAAGTTGACGAAGATGAACAAGAAAAGCACCAAAAAGTTGATATGAAGATTCTCTTCTTAAATGCATCAGATGAAGAGTTAGTTTCTCGCTACAAAGAGACTCGTCGTAGTCATCCTCTTGCAATGGAGGGTCGATTACTTGATGGCATTGAAAAAGAACGAGAACTCCTTTCAGAGATCAGAGGTCGTGCATCTGTTGAGATCGATACGACCGATTTGACGCCACGTCAACTACGTGAAGAAATTTTTGATAATTTTCAAGAGTCAACGGGAGTACCAACTTTCCATATTGAAGTAATGTCATTTGGCTTTAAGTATGGTTTGCCAATTGATGCCGATATTGTAATGGATGTCAGATTTTTAAGAAATCCATTTTATATTAAAGAATTAAAAACACAAACAGGGATAGATAAGCCTGTTTATGATTATGTTATGGATGATCCAGATACGAAGAATTTCTACGATAAGTTTTCTAGCTTGTTGAAGGATATTATTCCTGGATATGAAAAAGAAGGTAAAACTAGCTTAACAATTGCAATTGGCTGTACTGGTGGTCAACATCGATCAGTTGCGATTGCTCAACGTCTTGGTACTGATCTGAAAAAGAAGTACTACGTTGATATAACTCATCGTGACATGGAAAAATCTCAAAAGAAGGTAATCGAAGATGGCCGAAAATAGGATAGTTCGAGTTGTTAAAGGACGTCGTCCAAAAGTTGTTGTTATAGGTGGGGGAACTGGTTTACCAGTTGTACTAAGTAGTTTAAGAAAAATGGATGCTGATATTACTGCAATCGTTACTGTAGCCGATGATGGGGGATCATCTGGTATTATTCGTGACTACATTAATGTTGTCCCTCCTGGGGATATTCGAAATGTTTTAGCATCGTTGTCTGATTTACCTAAAGTAGACATGGATGTTTTCCAATATCGCTTTAAGAGTAATGATGATTTCTTCTCAGGTCATGCGATCGGTAATCTAATCATTGCCGCTTTAACTGAGATGTCGCCTAATATTTTTGACGCTGTTCAAGAACTATCTAAGATGATGAAAGTTGATGGTCATGTCTTCCCAGCAAGCAATACTAAATTGACATTGCACGCTGAATTTACTGATGGAACTAAATTGGCTGGTGAACATGAAATTACTCATTCAGGTAAACATGTTAAACGTGTCTGGGTTACTGATTCTGATGATCCGCAAGAAGAACCAAAGTCAGTTATTTCAGTCATCGCTTCTATTATGCAAGCTGATGTGGTTGTTTTAGGACCTGGTAGTTTATTTACAAGTATTCTACCTAACTTGATGATTAAAGATATCGGTGAAGCTGTTAAACAGACTTCGGCCGAAGTTGTTTATATTTGTAATATCATGACACAGATTGGTGAAACTGAAGGCTTTACTGATGCTGATCACGTAAGAGTTTTAAACCGCCATTTAGGTGGAAACTTTATTGATACTGTATTGGTTAATACGAGAAAGATTCCTGAAGGTTATATGGATCACAAAAAGTATGACGAGTATGTCAATCAGGTGGAAACTGATTTTCCAAGTTTAAGAGAAATGGGATGCAAGGTTATTCAAGATGACTTCTTATCACTGCATGATAAGGGAGCATTCCATGATGGTGAAAAGGTTGCTGAGGAGATTATTAATTTATCCTTACAATCTGGTAATAGAAAAAATGAGGTGAGACGTTAGTGGTTTCATATGCAAGTGAGGTCAAGCAAGAACTCACAAAATTAGTTGTCCATCCTGAGCATGCTCGAGTAGAATTGTCAGCATTATTAAGAATGAATGGCTCATTAAGTTTACAGAATCATCATTTCGTCTTAACCGCACAAACTGAAAACGCCGCTATTGCAAGAAGAATTTTTTCTTTGATTAAGCAAAAGTATGGAATTGAATCAGAGCTACTTGTGCGTAAAAAGATGAAATTGAAGAAAAATAATCAATATCTTGTACGTCTAAAATATGATACTAATCGTGTTCTCACAGATTTGGATATTTTAGATGAATCAGGTTTATCAATCAATACTGATGTACCTGAGGAAGTGTTAAATGAGGATCAACGGATGCGTTCATATTTACGAGGAGCTTTTTTGGCTACCGGAAGTGTGAATAATCCTGAGACTTCTCGATATCATTTGGAAATTTATTCATTATATGAAACACATAATGAAGGAATCGCTCAAATGATGAACTATTTTCATTTAAATGCTCGTACAACTAAACGTCGTAATGGCTATATTGTTTATCTCAAGGAAGCTGAGAAGATTGCTGATTTTCTCCAATTGATTGGAGCAACTAATTCAATGCTTAAATTTGAAGACATTCGAATTGTTCGAGATATGAGAAATTCAGTTAACCGTTTGGTTAATTGCGAAAATGCCAATATTAATAAAACAGTTGCAGCAGCTGAACGTCAGATCGACAATATTAAACATTTACAAGCAACGGTAGGATTGGATTCCTTACCTGATAAATTACGTGAAATCGCAGTTTTACGTTTAGAAAACCCTGAAGTTTCTTTAAAGGAATTGGGAGAAATGGTCCCAAGCGGTCCTATTTCAAAGTCAGGAATCAATCACCGTCTGCGTAAATTAAATGAATTGGCTGAGACGGCCAGAGTATAAAAAAAGACACTAATTCTCAGAATTAGTGTCTTTTTTTATGCGTTACGTTTTTTATTATTTTTAATTAATAATGCAAAAATAAAGCCAAGCACTGCCATGCCAAAGAAGAAAGCAAAAACATTTTGGAAGCCAATTAGTCCATTGTTAGCAGGTAAGTGGTGCTTTTGGTTGGTAGTAACCAGAATCAAGGTGGCAAGACTAACACCTAATGAACCAAGTAATTGTCT
This sequence comes from Companilactobacillus sp. HBUAS56275, assembly GCF_036913655.1. Lineage (NCBI taxonomy): Bacteria > Bacillati > Bacillota > Bacilli > Lactobacillales > Lactobacillaceae > Companilactobacillus > Companilactobacillus sp. HBUAS56275. The sequence continues at coordinate 75,161 of NZ_JAYKKK010000003.1, read as the reverse complement.
GACAGTTGTAATAATAGCTGTTCCATGAGGAATTAATTCTTCTGATAATGAATTACCACCTAAAGTTGTAGCAGGCATCATAACGAAGGCATTTCCGCCCTCAATCAAGATAGCAATCAAAATCATTGGAAGCATTCCGAGTTTGGTGTGGAGAATGAAGAGTAGGAACCAACCAACGACGATCATTGACATTCCTGAAATCAAAGTAGCTTTAAAACCGATTTTATCAGCTAATTGACCAGTTAGTGGATTGAGAATACTTAAAACAATAGCTGGTGGAACTAATGCTAAACCAGACATTAGAACAGAAACGTGTAAAATATTTTGATAATAGAGTGGATAGATGATTGTTACAACAATCAAAGAAATATATGAAAAACCAGTTAACAAAACAGCTAAATCAAAATTGAAATTTTTCATAACTTTTAAGTCTAATAGAGGCTTCTCTTTGGTTAATTGACGATGTATGAAGAGAATCGTCAAAATAATACTGATAACCAATAAGATAATTAGATTAGTTGAAAAGCTTCTAGTGCTACCAGCTTGGTTAACGACGTATAGTAAGCCGATTAAACCAAGTAAATAAATTGTTGAAATAAGATCAAGATTAGCTTTGTGACGTGGCATAACGTCCTTAATATTGAATAGTGCACTGATGAAGATCACAATCATGATCAACAAGAAGATAACGAATAATCCTTGCCACTGTAAAAAGTTTAGAACAATACCAGAAATAATTGGACCTGAAGCTAAAGCTGATCCCATAACTAGACCAGCGTATCCCATTGTCGCTCCACGTTTATTTTCCGGTGTAATAGTCATTAGAACTGACTGGAATGATGGGAATAAAACACCAACACCGATAGCTTCTAAAGCTCTTCCTAGCATTGCCATCGGGAAGTTTGGTGCAACGATAATTATTAGAGTACCAATTGCAAAGATACTAACGACGCTGAGAAAAATTTTTTTAAACGAAAAATTATTTAATAACCATGGACTGATCGGCATCATGATACACATGATCAACATAAAACCGGTTGTTAACCACTGAATCGTTGGTGCTGTTACGCCAAAGAATTTCATCAATGTCGGATAAGCCGTTGAAAGTGAAGATTGACTGATCGACATTGTAAAGGTCCCGGATAATAAAGTTATGATGAATAACTTCCGAGCCAGGCTATTTTTGATTTCGCCCTTATTCATAAAAAAGACCCCTTTTGTTTAATCTAAGAACAATTTAAGGATAGACTAAAATAAAATTGGTGTCCAATGGAATGGCTGGTGTAGAGCGCTTTCAACGGTGATTAAATAAAAAAAGACCAGGACGTTTTGTCCAGGTCTTTTTTGGTGATCATGTTCTATGCTGAATAGTGAAAATGAGCCGCGCAAGGATAACCTGCGATTTGCTACAATCTCTACTTGCCAGCTTTGTTTGTCATGATTTCGTCAATCAAACCATAATCCTTAGCTTCTTGGGCTGTCATGTAGTTATCGCGATCAGTATCCTTTTGAAGTTTTTCGAATGTTTGACCAGAGTTGTCAGCCAAAATGTGGTTCAATCTCTTTCTTGTCTTCAAGATCTCTTGAGCAGCAATTTCGATTTCTGTTTGTTGTCCTTGAGCGCCACCTAATGGTTGGTGAATAAGAACAGTTGAATTTGGAAGAGCAAATCTCTTACCCTTTGTACCTGATGACAATAGTACACTGGCCATTGATGCAGCCATACCTGTAGCAATTGTTTGAACATCAGACTTAACGAAATTCATTGTGTCCATGATAGCTAATCCGTCAGTAACTGAACCACCAGGTGAGTTGATGTACATGGAAATATCCTTATCTGAATCTTGAGCATCGAGGAATAGCAATTCGGCGATAACTGTATTAGCCATTTGGCTGTTAACTTCACCAGATAACATAATGATTCTATCTTTTAATAATCTTGAGTAAATATCGTAGGCACGTTCGCCACGAGAACTTTGTTCAATAACTGTAGGAACTAACATTAAAATGCCTCCTGTTTTTAATTAGCACTCTTAATAGCACAGTGCTAATTTAGCATACTATTAATATTGGGTCAACAAACAAAGCTCAAGAAATAAAAATAATTATTTAGTTTCGACTTGACCAGCAGGTTTAGCAATCATATTTTTGATTTTTGACCAGATAATATGGAAAGTATATGCAGAAGTAAATGATAAGATCCAAGTCAACAAATAGCAAATAATAATGGTTGCGATAGGATTAATTTGAGGTAGAAAATTATTGCCTAGACGCCAGATGATTTGAAGCCAGAAGACGTTAGATAAGTAGGCCCGATAAGCATAAGTAGCTAAGAAGTGGAAAACAGGTAAAGCCTTCGAGTCAGTATTGATGTGACGAATGGCTAAAGCTGCCACCAATCCAATAACCAATAAAGCATATAGAGTCATTGATGGTTTGTAATATGGAGCATTGCTTAATTTAACTGGATAACCAAAAGCAAACAATTCGCGGTTGGTCCAATAAAAGACAGCAATAATTAAAATTACTAAGATAGGAAAAGCTTTTTTGATAAACTTTTCAAATTTATCACGAAACATCCAAGCTAGAACACCGAAGATACCATAAATTACGAAACTAATGAAGATTCGATCTAATAAATACCAACTTTGTTCATGTGGACCGTGGAAGACTTGAACATCATAGAAGAGAATCCAAGCACCAAAGAGAACAACAGTCAAAGCAATTGTGATAATACCACGAATATTATTGTTTTTAACCCAATGAGCTAAAGCCCAAAATATTGGCATTAAGATAATGAATTGCAGCATCATCGTGTTATACCACAAATGAGGTGCAGCATTACCATTGATAAAGTGCCAACAGAACGATCCAAAACTATTGAACTTATTAACTTGTTGAACATTTGGAAAAATCAGTAGGTAAGCTAGAGTCCACCAAATTGTAGGTACAAAAAGAGCAGACCATTGCTTTCTCATGTATCCACCATAATCTCCCCAAGTATTTTCGTTAGTAGTTCTCGTTGTGGTATATAAAATACCAAAGATAAAGGCTGGAGCTGTAAACTTCACCAAATTGTAAATAATTCCGATTGGAGTTTGATAACTAAAACTGGGATTGGTTGATAAAACTAAACTGAGTACAGTCTGCATCATAACGGCAGTACAAGCAAAAACCTTCATATAGTCACCTATGTCGGCTTTGAGCGTAGTGTCTTTTTTTATTTTCATGTGATAAATCTCCCCTTGTAAAATTGTGAGATCAACAAAAGGAAATCGTTAGATTCAATATATTCTCATATTCAAATAATTGCAACTAAATTTTGGGTTGTTATTCAGATATAAATACGAATCGTGTCAACTGATGTAAGTTAAGTATGTCCGTTGGTAGTAGAAAATCTGTGGGCCGCTGGAACGTAGTGGACACGGCTTGAAGTTAATCATTTTGCACGAAGTGCAAAATGATTAACTTCAAGCCGTGCCCATAGCGTTCCAACAGCATTCCCAATTTTTGTGGAGGACGGTAAGTCTCCACTATTCAAAAACTAGATTTTTAATTCTGATCTTTGGAAAGATAAGAAAATTAAAATAAGTTCATTGCTTATTTCCCGTTGAATGTTGGTTAAATTTTTATGTGGTGAACAGAGATAAATTGTTCGTTGCAATGGATCAGGCGTTAAACGTGCCAGTTGTATTTTAGAACTAATGGTTTGCCAAGTGACTGAAGGGATGAAACTCAAACCAACACCGGCTTCAACAATTCCTCGAACAGTGGCAGGGTCGTCAGCCTCATATTTGTAATTTAATGTAATATCCCGTTTTAAAAAGTATTTATCAACAGTAATACGTAAAGGATTATTAGATGAAAGACCGATCAATTTTTCTGAAACAAGTTCTTCAGGTTTAACAAAATGTTGGCTGTAACCGTAATTGATATTCCAGCCAACGAAGATTTCCTCTTTCAAAACTGGAACATTAGTTAATCCCTGTAAAGGTGTACTGGTAATAATAAAATCAAATTGTTTAAAATCAGTTTCCCTGACGTTATGTTGAGCAATATTCAATCTGACGTTGGGGAATTTTTCTTGAATATTGGTAACAATCGTGGGGATAAAAGGCGAGGCAACTTCCATTAATAGGGAAATCGGATACTGGGTTTGATCGAGACCACCTTTAACGGCTGAAATGCCACGGTTTAATTCCTCTAGACTATCGTTGACGTAACTATAAAACAGTTTTCCGGCTCGATTCAATTTTAAAGTCCGACCAGTTCGATCAAAGAGTTTTGTACTCAATTCATCCTCTAATTGCTTGATAGTCTTGCTGACAGCGGGTTGCGAAACGTAGAGGATTTTAGCTGCCTTAGTAATACTCTCCTGGTTAGCAACAACCACAAAATAAGTTAATTGATTCAGATTCATACTTTTCACTCCATTCATAACCAAATGGTTAAGTATCTTGCTTTTTATATATTATACATGTTATGAATCCACACTTATACTGAATCTGTGAGATCAATAAGAAGGATTGTTGGAGGTGATTAGTTATCAAAACCTTGTGGATATTTCCAGGCCAAGGCGGCCAAAGAAGTGGGATGTTAAGTGAAATTCCATCGGAAATGATTCAACGAGTAAAGGATCTAACTGGAGTTGAATTGAAAGATACTGCAGAGAGTTATCAAGATTCGATTCAGATCCAGTTAGGGATTTTATTATTGCAACTGTTTAATATTCGACAATTAAAAGCAATCAAACAAAAACCTGATGCTGTTGCCGGACATTCATTAGGAATCTTTGCAGCTGCTGTGGCGGCAGGAGTTATTAGTGAAGATGATGCAATCAAGATTGTTTATATTCGCTCAACTGAGATGCAAAACTCCTATCCATCTGGATATGGTATGGGTGCTATTGTTGGCTTAACGAGAAAAGAAGTTTCCACGTTGGTGGCCCAAATCAATAATGATCAGCAACCAGTCTTTACTTCTAATCAAAATTCGGAATTGCAAACAGTTATTTCGGGTTCTTTGGTTGGAATTAATAAAGTTTTGGACCTGGCTAAGGGAAATGGGGCCCAGAAGACCGTTCTATTGAAAGTTCCGGTGCCATCACACTCTCCGTTAATGCAAAAAGTTGCTGATGTGTTGGAGAAAGAATTGGCAAAAGTAGAATTGCATGATCCGCAGTGTACCTATTTGGCTAACTATAATGGCCACTCAAGTCGCAAAGTTACCGAAGTTAAATACGATATGATCAACAATCTTGTTCATCCCGTTTACTGGGACACGATGATGGACGTAGCGTCAGAATTAGGTATTGATACGACACTAGAGGTTCAACCCGGACAAACCTTTACTAAATTGGTCAAAAGTAAGTTCCCAGATTTTAGAACTATCACCATGAAAAATATGAGTCTCGATGATATTGAATTTTTGTTAGAAAAATGGAAAAGAGGATAATCAATGGCTAATAGAAGTTGGACCCAAAACCGTGATAACAAAGCTGCCAAGATGGCAAGTATTTCATCACTTTTGGATGGTAAATTAGTTAAAACAGAAAATGCTAAAGAATTATTGGAAAGCATTATTAAACCAGGCGACAAGGTCGTTTTGGAAGGGGACAATCAAAAGCAAGCTAGTTTCTTATCTGAAACTTTGGCTTCAGTTGATCCTGAAAAAGTTCATGATCTACATATGATCATGTCAAGTGTGTCACGTCCAGAACATTTGGATATCTTTGAAACGGGTATTGCTAAGAAATTGGATTTCTCGTTTGCTGGACCACAAAGTACTAGAATTTCACAAATGATTGCTGACGGAACAATGGAGGTCGGCGATATTCATACTTACTTGGAATTGTATGCTCGTCTATACGTTGATTTGATTCCTAATGTCGTTTTAGTTGCCGCCGATAAAGTTGATCGTGAAGGTAATCTTTACACTGGTGCTAATACAGAAGAGACGCCGGTTATCGTTGAATCAGCTGCCTTCAAAGACGGAATTGTTATCGTTCAAGCTAATGAAATTGTTGATAAAGTTCCTCGTGTCGATATTCCTGGAGATTGGGTCGATATCGTTGTGCCTGCTGACGAACCTTATCAATTGGAGCCATTGTTTACAAGAGATCCACAAAATGTCACAGAGTTACAAATCCTTATGGGAATGATGGCAATTCGTGGAATTTATGAAAAACACAATGTTCAAACAGTTAACCATGGTGTTGGCTTTAACACTGCTGCGATTGAACTCTTGTTGCCAACTTATGGTGAACAACTTGGTTTGAAAGGCAAGATTGTACCTAACTGGGAAGTTAACCCTACACCTACTTTGATCCCTGCAATTGAAAGTGGCTGGGTCAAGACAATCCACAGTTTCGGTGGCGAAGTTGGTATGGAAAACTATATTGCTCATCGTCCTGATATTTTCTTTGTTGGTAAAGACGGTAGTATGCGTTCCAACCGTGCCTTTGGTCAAATGGCTGGTCAATATGCTTTGGACATGTTTGTTGGTTCAACATTGCAAATTGATAAATATGGTAATTCATCAACTGTAACTAATGGTCGTCTATCTGGTTTCGGTGGTGCTCCTAATATGGGAAGTAATCCGCATGGCCGTCGTCATTCAACACCAGCTTGGCAAAGTTTGCGTCCAGACAATGATCCGTTAGGTAAGGGTCAAAAATTAGTTGTACAAATGGTTGAAACATTTGGTTCCAATAAGAAACCCGTTTTTGTTGATCATTTGGATGCTGAAGAAGTCCAAAAAGAAGCTAAATTAGCTAATGTGCCAATCATGATTTATAGCGAAGATACAACACATATCGTTACTGAAGAAGGAATTGCTTACCTGTACAAGACTGACAGTATGGCCGAAAGACAAGCCGCCATTGAAGCTATTGCCGGTGTCACACCAGTTGGTTTGAGAAGTAACCCTAAACAATTAAAGGAATTACGTGCTAAAGGTATCGTTGCTCTTCCAGAAGATTTAGGTGTTCATCGTAGTGAAGCCAAGAGATCACTATTAGCAGCTCAAAATATGGATGACTTAGTTAAGTGGTCTGACGGACTCTACAATCCACCTGCAAAATTCAGAAGTTGGTCATAATTAATGATTGAAACTAAATATTTAAAATTGGCTCAAAAAGCGATAACAGCTTTGAAATGGGAAGTATCATTCTCACCTAAGCCTGGTTTGGTTGATGCACAATCTAACGGTTCTCATACCGATATGGATATTGACTTATTTTATAAATCCGCAGATAGCTTGTTAGCTGGTTTTGAAGAGATGATTCGAGTTTCCTATCAACATCCCTTAGATATATCTTTACGTGAAGAAATTGGTCGTATCGGTCGTTTGACAGAAAAAGATATGTTTGCAGCTACTAATGGCGTCAACACTCACAAAGGGGCTATTTGGAGTATGGGACTTTTGGTTAGTGTGATCAGTAGTTTGCAGACAGATGATTTGGAAACCATTTTTGCCGGCGTTAAGAAGTTGTCGAGAATGCCTGATAAATATGTCCAGACAACTAGGAAAACACATGGGATGATCACCAAGCAGAAGTACGCTTTAAATGGTGCTAAAGGTGAGGCTCAAAGTGGTTTTGCCAATGTTTCAAAAATCTTAAGTTTCCAACCAGAAGCAGACGATTATGATACGTGGCTTAAACGATTATTGCTTTTATACAGTAATGTCAATGATACCAACGTTGTTTATCGAAGCAATTTACAAGTTTTACAAAGATTTCAAACGTTGTCTTCACAGATCGTGGTTTCTAAACAAGCTGTGTTAGATAATCCTGAATTTCAAACCCTTCAAAAATTTACTAAAAAATACAATATTTCACCCGGTGGCTGTGCAGATCTATTCGCTGCAAGTTACTTCTTAAAACATTTAAATTAGAAACGGAGCATAAAATGGAAAAATTACATTTTAATTTCGATACAACTGATGCAATTGCTAAACCAGTTCATGTCGGTGTAGTTGCATCTGGTGATCTCGAAGTTATTTTTAGACCAACAGACAAGAAAACAGAAGTTAATATCGTAACTGGTAGTGATGGTTTCAAAGAAGTTTGGGCAAATGTCTTGAAACGTTTCTTTGATAGATATCCAATTCAAGCCAATATTGAAATTAATGACTTTGGTTCAACTCCAGGAGTTGTTAATCTTCGTTTAACTCAAGCATTGGAGGAACTAAAAGATGAAAAATAGTTTTGTTGAATTACATGCACGTGAACGTGCGCTTTCATTATTAGATGCAGGTACTTCCAAAGAAATAGTTGGACCACTTGATGACATGATCTCACCACATTTGGAGCCTCAAAACATTGTTCCTGAAAGTGATGACGGAATTGTTTTGATGAAAGGTAAGATTGATGGCAATAACGTATTGGTTGTTTCTATCGAAGGTAAATTCCAAGGTGGTGGTATTGGTGAAGTCAGCGGTGCCAAGATCGTTGCAGCTTTGGAAAAAGCCTTAGAAGATAATAAAAATGGTCAAACAATTTATCCAATTATTGTTTTGGATACTGGTGGTGTTCGTCTACAAGAAGCCAACTATGGATTATTATCTATTTCTGAAATTCAAAATGTGGTTATTGCTTTGAAGAAATACGTTCCGGTAATTGGCTTAGTACCAGGACGTGTTGGTTCCTTTGGTGGTATGTCAATCACAGCTTCGATTTTGTCATACTTGATTGCTACTAATAAGGCCAGAATTGCTTTGAATGGACCTGAAGTTATCGAACAAGAAGCTGGTGTACGTGAATTTGATTCTAGCGATAAAGATTTGATTTGGAATACTTTGGGTACTAAACAAAGATTAGCCACGGGATTAGTTGATGAAGTTGTTGAAGATACAGTTGACAGTATTAAGGCTTCAATCGTTAATGAAATCAAGACTAAAAAGGATGCTCATCGTACTGAAAATGTTGATTTCTATCTCAGTTTGTTAGATCAACTAGATTTGAGCAAGAAGTTGGATATTGAAACTTACGATAAACTTTACAAGAACGTTGAAGTAACAAAACATGACATTCCCGAAGCCGTAGCTGGTTCTAAAGAAGGTACTAAGAGTCGTGGGCGTGCTTGGTTTGAAAAGATGACTGGTATCAAGAATGCTACAAGCCCAGTACCTACAGTTTTGCATGCTCAAAAAGATGGTAAGGAATATGTTGCAATTGTCCCTGATGCTGATAACAAGTTCCCACGTGTTAGAAATGGTGAAGTAGGTTTGCAAGAAGGCTTTGCCGTTGCCAGTGTTATCAATAAAGTGGTTGCTGAGGACCAGGATAAAGATGTTAAACGTCCAATTATTCTAATCGTCGATGTTCCTAGTCAAGCTTACGGTTATCAAGAAGAATTGATTGGTATTCACGTTGCATTAGGTTCTAGTGCTGCAGCTTATGCTAAGGCTAGACAAGCAGGACATCCTGTCATTGACTTTATACCTGGTGATGCAGTTTCCGGTGGCTTCTTAGCTCACGGTTTACAATCCAATCGGATGATTGCTTTGGATGATGATTCAATTACTATTCAAGCTATGTCAAAAGCTAGTGCTGCCCGTATTACGCAAAGAACAATTGCTGAACTTGAAGAAGCTACAAAACATGTTCCAGCCATGGCTTATGATATTGATAACTATGAAAAACTTGGTGCTTTGTACAAATTAGTTAAAGATATCGGTTCATGGGAAGCAACTGATGAAAATGTTGCAAAAATCAATGAAATCATTGATGGTGCTATCGATAGTTTAAATGGTGATGAAACACTTCACTTCCGTTATGAAACACCAATTGCTAAAGAAAGTGGACGTAAGGCAACCTTAAAGGTTCGTAAACTAGTTGATGAACAATGGTAGAAATTAATCCACATGACTTGTTAAAAATCAACACTGTTTCAGCTTTGTCAGATGGATTGCCAAGCTGGGCTAACTCTATTTTTCCAAATTCTTTAACAGTGGTTGTCAGACGCAGTCCTATGAAAGCGGGGCTGATTCCTGTTGGCATACGAGGGATGAAACGGGAACATCGTTTTGCGACTTACGTTGATCCTAAAGACGTGCTGGAAATTATTACACCTTATGAGTTAGTCGAAAAGAAAGCTTGGGAAAGTGTTGCTTTAGAACGGCAAGTACTGCCAGCTATTGAGGCGTTACCAAAAATTAATGAAGTTTTGCAAGATTATCACTGGGGGATCAGTGGCAGTGTTGGTTTTGAATTGGCAACCAAAACGCCATCGGCTAAAATGACGAGTGATTTAGATTTAGTCTGGATACCAAAACATTCTATTAATAAACAAAAAGCAAAAGAATTACTGAAAAGATTAAATCAATTTGGTGTTCATGCTGATTTACAAGTTATTCAGGGAAATAATGGCTTTTCATTGGAAGAGTACGCTAATAGCACTTCAACTATTATGATGAAGACTTTAGGTGATCCAATTTTAGTGAAAACCCCTTGGTTAGAATAAAAAAATCCATCAATCTGAGAGTGGTTGGTGGATTTTTTGTTCTTGATTGAAATAGCTATGTTTTATAGTGGAAACGAGCAAAGTATAAATGGAATTCATTACAAATGACGGTATAAAATTAAATTATCAGGACTATGGAAAAGGGCAACCGGTTATTTTAGTTGAAGGATTTGGCGGCTACCAAGAGATTTGGAAATTACAAGTTGAATACCTACTGGGGATGCATTGTCGTGTAATCACCTACGATCATCGTAATCATGGAAGGTCACAACGAACAGATAAAAATCTGACATTGAAACAATTGACGGATGACTTGGAAACTTTGATAAACATTTTGAAACTTGATGATCCAATTCTGATTGGTCATTCAATGGGAGCTAGTGTCTGCTATGCTTATTTGCAAAGAAGCAATAATGTCAGAGCGGTCATGGGTATCGATCAATCTCCTAAAATGTTGAATGATAAAACTTGGCCATATGGCTTTGAAGATATTACTACCGATAATTTTCAAACTAAATTGGTTCAAAAAAATAATATTCATGAAACTTTACATGGTTTGGATAATCGAATTTTTGGTGATTTGAATCAGGCTAAAAGTATTTGTCCGTTTGATAGAGAAGGAAATTTATCTCTATTGTTTGATCACGTTCAAAAAGATTGGCGGAAAGTGCTAATTAACACGCAAATACCTGTGACCTTGCTAGTTGCTAAGCAAAGCCCTTACTTTGATTATCATTTTGCTAAGGTGATAGAGGATGAAAATCCCAAAATCAAAAGTTTTGTCATGAATAATACAGGACACGACATTATGGCTGAAATTCCTGATGAGTTTAATCAGGTTTTACGGCATTTTGTCTTCAGTAGTCGTAGAAAATAAAAAAGCAAGATAATCTAGGATGTAAAACCCGAAAGATTATCTTGCTTTTGTCTGAAATAATTCTTGTTATAGAGAAAAAACAGACTAAATGTTGAATTATCAACACTTGTAGTTAAGACTTTGTGAAACAATTTATGCGCCACGTGGGAGTTCATACCTATAGCCTGTGAAACACTTGAAACGGTTGCGTTTCTAGGTTCACAAAGTACTAAAATTTCCTGTGACTCATCTCGTGACTCATTTTTTTAAAAGCCAGTATATTGGCTAAATTCTTGTATTGTATTCTTACTTGCTTGTTTGGTAACATGCGAGTAGGTGTTAAGAACAATAGAAGCGTCGCTATCACCAAGTTGCTCTTGAATCTGTTTAACAGTCAATTTATTAGTTTCTAAGGCGATTGTTGCCCAAGTATGTCTAATTCCATGTGGAGTAATTCTTTTGAGCTTAGAGCTACCTTTTTTGCCCTTATTGTAAGAATCAATGACGGCATCCATCCATTTGTTTGGTCTCATAAGTGAAAGAAGTCTGTTATCCCTATTTGGAAATATCAATTGATTATCTCTAATGTGGTTAAAACCTAAAACCGATAACTCAAGCTTTAATTCTTTTATCCAATCGTTCAAAACATTTGCGGTGTCTTGATCTAAGTATAGTTTTCTATTGCCTTTAGAAGTCTTAGGCAAACCGACCACTTGCTTATTATCCACAGCTCGTGTCACAGTTTTATTGATAATAATTGAACATTCTTGATAATCAAAATCATTAATTCGCAAAGCCAGCAATTCACCTTTTCTAGCACCAGTTAAAGCCATCAGTCTAAACAGGGCAATGGCTTTTTTATTTTTGCCAGAATAATATTTGTTGACTTGTCCCAAGAAAGTACCTAATTCTTCTTTATCCCAGAACTTGTCATTTTCAGCCTTGTGCCTGTTTGGGTCATCTTTTGGAAATGTGGTTAAAGCCATCGGATTAGAATAGATTATCTCTAACTTCATAGCGGTTTTAAAAACTAAGCCGGCATAGTTAGCCACTTTCTTAAAATCTACAAGTTCTTTTGACCAATTATTGACTGCTGCTTGACACATCGGCAGAGTAATATCTTTAATAGATTTTTTCCCAAAAACAGGAAGAATGTGATATTTAAACAGTCCTTTAACACGATTGAGCGTGCTTTCTCTAACTGTATTTTTGTAAGAATCAAGAAAGTAATCATAAACTTTAGAATACTTTACATCCTTATCCTCGCTGTAACCATGTTCATCAATCTCAACAATTTGTTTTGAAAGCCAAAGCTTTGCTTCAGTTTTCTTCTTGAAACCACGTTTTGATTTTCTGATTGGTTTGCCACTCAATGGATCGTGGCCAACAGTGTACTGAACGCGGTAAAGCGTTTTTCCAGATTTTAATTCATATTTTGTTATTGAACTCATTTTATTTCTCCTAATTTCGCGTGGGAGCAAAATTGAGAAAGTAATTCAGGCATCACCTCCTTAAATTTTTGAAAAATAAATAAGCCTACAGTTTAGACTCATTTATTTTTCGGATTATTCCAATCCAGTTTGACTTTCACCACTAACAGCACCGTTAGTTAATGTAACTGTTGCATTAGCACCCAAACTTCCTTTAACGCCAGATGTATAGGTAAGAATAGTAATTGTAGTTCCAGCTAATGTGGAAATATTAATACCATTAGGATCTCCAAGAGTATTCTTTACATCATCCTCAGATTGTCCGTTTTGGATTTGACCAAATGAATCCAAGGTGATTTTATTTTTTCTATTAACTTTTAAACTACTAATATGCTTACTAATTGCGTGTCCATTTGAGAAGCCAACTGCTAAAGAACTTCCTAAACCTTTTGACCAGGTATTTAAATCAACAGTTTGTGTTTGTACAGTACTTGTTGAAGTAGAAGATGGTTTGCCTAATTCCTTTTTCAAGTCATCAAGAGAAGTACCGCTATTTTCATCAAGAGTAATCTTATTGAATTGATCTAATGTGATACCAGTTTCTTTCTTTGAAGATGCACTTGAATTACTATTCGAACTATTTCCTGATGAAGAACCACCACCTGAGCATCCCACAGCCGTTGTGGATAATAAAATTGTAATTAATCCTAAAACTACACTTCTTTTCTTCATTTTGAATCTCCTCCTATAACATAAATCCCCAGCTTTTTATGTCTATCAGTATTTGGACATTAAACTACCCAGCAATTATTTTTCTAACTGAATTTTCATATCTTTGAGGGATATTAAATTGTGTTAGGAAAGTCATGGAATTGTTAAATTCAATATCGTTATCTGAACAGTATTTCATTAATAGATTAATAGCAATAAGATTTGCGCTGTTTTCGGATTTCAATCGTGAGATTGTAGATTGATCATATAAATAACAGGAATCACCGTCAATCATATGACCAATCTCATGAGCTATTATCATGGGAACTTCCTCTTGCTTGTACCAATTCGTATTAATAAACATCATGTTACGTTCTGGAATAGCCACGGAGGGCCAGTCTGAATCTAGACCGTTTAGAAATTCAAATCCTATGTGATGATCTAGTGCGTAATTCAATAAATAAGTTGTAACATCGCTCATACATTATTTTCCCCCATCTAAGATACGTCTAATCATTTCTAATTCTTCGGGCGGTATTTCCCTACCACCATAGCTCATAACAGTGTAGTCGTCTTGCATAGCATCTTTGATATCTACTTTCTTAGACTTATTGTTAATATCCGGATCATCCGTTTTACCCAATAGGTAGTCTACAGATACGTGCAAAACATTAGCAACGGCCTTAAGATTATTAATTCCAGGTTCTTTATGTTTCCATGAATATATAGTGTTGGTACCCAAATTAGCCATATCGTTCACTTTTGTAAGGCTAAAACCTCTTTGCTTTGAAATTTTTTTAATTCTATCTAACGTTGTCATAATAGGCTTTCTCCAATATATGACGACTAATAATTAGACTTAGACTAAAAATATACTTGCATTATTTTAGACTTAGTCTTATTATTAATTCATCAAGTAATTGAGCAACAAAAACACACGACCACCGATACAATGCTTTGGCGAGAATTGCGGTAGTAATAGGGTTTAAATTGCTTATTTGATATGCCTTTATATTAGACTCAGTCTAATAATTTGTCAATAACTTGATGAAAAAATAACAGTAAAGGAGGTAGAAAATATGGATATTAGAAAAGCGGTTAAAGGATATCAGAGCAAACAAAAAGGTATCACACGTATGAAGTGGATGCCCTATGCAGCAACGATAATTCCAACTAATACTTCATCATGTTTCATTTTGGTTCCATTTGATGAAGACAATCGGATTGGTCGAAGATGGAACCCAACGATCAATGAACTTAAAGATATTTGAAATAAAAGAACGTACCTACAGCAACCCGGATGGTTCTGTAAGAGTGACTAAAACTCCTAAAGTTACTGGAAAAGGTCAAACATATTTTGTTAATAAATTTTTAAAGGAGATATAGCCTTGGAAAATCATGAGTACGTTTACTTTTATAAGGATGGTAATGACAGAATACCTATTCTTACTGGTGGAACAAGTAGTTTTAGTATGATTTTTTTCATTGATGAGGCAGAAAAAAAATCCTTGTCGAAGCTGTTACCTTCGAACAAGAATCTTTATGTAATGGTTGATGGACATATATTTAAAATACTATAGTCCAAGTTTTTGTTTAGCAATTGCGGTTGCCAAAGCAGTTATTACAGAGAATGAGGCAGTGACACCTTTATCGATGAGTTTTTGTTTGGTTTCTTTCCAAATGGATGGATTTCTTATGGAATTCAAATATTGATTACCATCCCAGGTTAAATTACCTATAAGGATGACATATGGACCCTCACCACTATAGGTCACTTTACCTGTGATGAATCCAGCTTCCTCCATTTTGTCAATTGTAAATGCTAGTTCATTTAAGGAAACATGATTTTCATCAGCAAAATTACGGATTTCCTTATTAGTTGGTCCCTGTAAATGTTCACTTTCTGCACATTCAATTAAAGTTTTTCTAACAAAATCGTAGTCTAGTTCCATTATTATCACCTCGAATATATATGAATTAATCAAATTATAACAATAGAAAGGAGCTGATTACATGCCAGAACAACAATTCGCAAAGGTAGCACATGACATTGAGCGATCAATTAAGATCGCATTGCTTAATCGAGATATGACTCAAAAAGAGTTAGCTGAATTGATTCATGCTAATCCACAACAACTTAACAGGGCCATTAAAGGCGACATGACACCTAAGTCACGCGAATTACGTGAACAAGTTGCACGAGTTTTAAACCTATAAAAAAAGAAGGTAAGAAATAATGAACGATTTAGTAATTATGAAAGATCAACAGGCGGTAACAAGTAGCTTACAAGTTGCAGAAACGTTTAATAAAAATCATAGAGACGTACTTAAGGCTATTGATGAAATGAGGCCAGGGGTTGCGCAAAACTTCGCAGACCTATTCAGTGAAGATACGTATACACATCCTCAAAATAAACAGCAATATCGAATGTATTACATGAATCGTGATGGTTTTACTTTATTAGCTATGGGATTCACGGGTAATGACGCTATGAAATTTAAGCTTCAATATATTAATGCATTTAATAAGTTAGAAGAAGAACATAAGAAAAATCAAATCGATGTTAATAAACTAAGCCCAGAACTAAAAATGTTCAATCAAATTTTCCAAACGGTGGCAGCTAATGAATTAGAAAATAAGAAACTTAACCATAAAGTTGATAATATCGCTGAAATTGTTTCATTAAATACAACCGATTGGCGTAAGACATCTCAATCAATTATTAGAAAGATTGCTTTAGCTCAAGGCGGTTATGGAGCTTACAAAGAAGTTGCTAGTGATGCCTACGCTGAAACTGATAGACGTGCTGGAGCTAATTTGAAAATTCGACTTACAAATTTGAAGAAAAACCGATTAGCAAACGGGATGTCAAGAAGTAAAGTCGATAAGACTAATAGGCTGGATGTAATTGATGGTGACAAGCGACTTAAAGAAATTTATATGTCTGTAGTTAAAGATTTCGCTATTAAAAATAAAGTTTGGGAGAACGAATACTAATGGAATCCACACAAACAAGACAGCCAGGGCTAAACGATGAACAATTTAGCGAGCTAAAGAAAATCGTCGTTCAAGTTGTATCACGTAAATGGCTAAGAACTAAAGACTTACCAGGCTATTTAAATATGGCTGATAGCACAATTAGAGAAGTCTTGCCAGGATTACCATTTCATCTGGTAGGCACAATAAAACTTTATGATCCGAACGAAATTGACGAATACATCAAAAACTTAAATTAAAAAAACTAGCGTGGGAGTATAAATTTTATGAGAAGTATTCCAGTACCAATGATTATATGGCTACCAATCTTAGTCTGGTTCGTGACTTACCAGCTTACTAAGGCTGGTGGATTAAAAAAGTGGCTAAAAAAATATACAGACTTTTATATGTAAGGAGAGATGTTATGAGTGCATTAAAAAAAGCCATCTCATGTGGTGATGAGATAACTTTATTGAATTGTGGAAGATACCAGCCCTATGAACTGGTTAGTAAGTATGGAACTAAGCTAGATTTACCAGATAGCTATACGGTTATTGTTCTGAAGAATAGTCAGGTGGCAAATGACTTGCTTCGGCGGTTTCAATAGCTGTGAAGAAAAATTATATCAGAGGAGGTGTCTTATGAATATTGATGGAACTTTATTTTTACTAATATTAATAATCAATATATTAACGCTAATTACTCTTATTAAAATTAGTAGAAAATGATTTGAATTTTGAAAAACAATTAATATGTTGCTTTGCTGTTACCTTAATTGTACTAGGAAAAGTGTCGACAAAATATGAAAAATATTCTGAGTCGTCAGATTTCAAGTACGTAGATTCGTCGAATGGACAACTTTCATCATTGTTTAAACTATTGGATAAATTCATATTGTTTATCGGCGATGTATAAGGGTTTAGTCCGGGGATAAAATCCTTAGCATGTTCCATTTCCCATTTTTTTGCATTTAGTGAATTCTGATATTTTCTAAACTGTTTAGGGCTGAAACCATTATCTACAATTTTTTTGCCAGCATTATCAAATAAGGTAATATCTGTGATTTTTATTGGCTTGGTAGATATATTCACTATTTCAAATGATATATTGTTGTGTTCACAAATCTGATCAACTTTTAGGTTTATAAGGTCAATTGCGTAGTGATTAAACCGCCAAGTATAAATGTATGAACCAATAGCTACAAGTAATGCAAGTACCCCGATGATGGTATCCCAAGATATTGTGAAATCCATTTTTCACCTCTTTCCGTCAAAAATTATATCAAAGGAGCAAACATATGAATAACAATATTCGAATTAAAACAGATGATGACTACAATCCAATCGGTGATACTGAACCATATGACACTTATGTGGACGATAAATTAACAGGAGATGAACCACGTGGATTCTAAAGAGTTTAGTGAATTACTATCCGAACACAAAAAGATAAATAGAACTATTGAATACACTGAAACCTTAATCGATGAACAAAGACAACTCCAGGCAAATGCTGAGAGTCGAGACGATGAGGAGGCATACAGCAATTGTATTTTAAGACTGCAAGTCACGAACAGCCGTTATAAATCTGAGAATGATGATATTGAAAGCAAGTTAATTAAAGCATTCCAGGAGGCAGCTAATGGCAATAAATAAAGACGTGACAGCGATTGAGAATGCCTTAGATGAGTTCGTTCGAATTGGCGAAGAGATTGGACGAACAACTGAACAAATTGAATCATATGAAGCTGATCACTACGTGGAAAGTATTCAAGGAATTAATAACGAGTCACTTCACTACCATATCGAGCGTTTAAAACATCATAGGGATGACTTGATGATTGATAAGGCTAGAGCTGAAACAGTAGTTAGAGAAGCGTTTGAACACTACTACGCTTGAGAGGAGGGATAGGGATGAACCGAATAAAAGAATTAAGGCTAAACAAGCATTTGACCCTGGATGATATTTCTAAAGAAGTCGGCATAAAGCGTGGAACTTTTAATAATTATGAGAATGGTAATACAGAACCAACTTTAGAAAACTGGTTCAAACTAGCAAGATATTTTTGTGTTTCTCTAGATTACTTAACTGGTTTCAGTGATGAGAGGAGGTGAGAGCATGGTAACAATCAGTGAACACGTCAACAGGGTGATTATGGCTTCAATCCACTACCGAAATAGACAACTACTGTTTCATTGGATTATGTCAGATCGTAATCGTGAGAAATATCATGAAGCTGCTAGAAAATTAGAGCAACAAAAAAACGCCTGTCTGACGGCAATCAGTAAAGGCGCATACATTAACTAGTTATTAGTTAAATTATACCACGAAGGAGTACGAAGCAAAATGGCAACATTATATGAATTAACAGGAAAATACCACCAGTTATTAGATCTCGCAGAAGACACAGACCCAACGCTTTTCAGTGACACGATGGATTCTATTACAGACGCTATCGAGGATAAGGCTGTTGGTTACGCAAAGGTAAGAAAAGAAATTGTTGGAGATATTAACAAAATTGATGATGAATTAAAGATTCTAAAAATTCGAAAGAAATCATTAGTCAGAAGTCAGGAACATCTTGAAACAACATTAGGAAATGCAATGGCAGAGTTAGGAATTGATAAAATTAAAACTCCTTTGGTCACAGTTAAGGTAGCAAAGACCCCTAAATATGATGTCAACGTTAACAAAGATGAGTTACCAGCTTCTTATTATCGTCAAAAGGAAGAACCAGATAAGCCACGCATTAAGGAAGATCTAAAAAATGGCAAAGAAATCAAAGGCGCAACCTTAATTGTTACTCCATCTATGAGGTTTAGCTAAATATGAAAGAAATGTGGAAAACAATCCCAGGATACGAAGGTAGATATGAAGCATCAATATTTGGAATGGTTAGAAGCATTGATCGTATTGTTTTAAAAGGAAGAAAACATGTACCAACTAGAGTGCGAGGGCAAATAATTAGTCCCTATAAACAGTATGATGGTTATTTGAGAGTAGATATGTCTAAGCATGGTATTAGAAGACATGAAAAATTGCATTCAATTATCGCTAGGACATTTATACCAAATCCGGAGCATAAATTAACTGTGAATCATATTGATGAAAATAAATTAAACAATACTATTGAGAATCTTGAGTGGATGACCAATGAAGAAAATGTAAATTATGGGACTCGGATTCAAAGGGTTAAAGAAAAATATGGACATTCTATTATTAGAATTTCTCCATCACATCATATAGAAATTTTTTCAACATTACATGATGCTGAAAATAAGACAGGAATTCATAGACAAAGTATTGCATATGCAATAAAAAACAAAACCTTATTAAAAGGTTATAGATGGGAGCGTGTTTCATAGATTGTTTCAATTAAGAGATTACCAATTAGATGAACTACAAAAAATCTATAACTCATTTGATCATGGACATCGTTCAATAATTGTACAGTCTCCTCCCTAGAACTGGGAAAACAGTTTTAATGGCTGAAATAGCAAGACGGGCAACGGCTAAGGGCAATCGTATTTTGTTCATTGTCCACCGCAAAGAGATCGTTGATCAAGTTGTTTCGACATTTAAAGCACAAGGCGTTGATATGTCGCTTGCAAAAATAGGAATGGTTCAAACAATTACTAGACACGTGGACACATTAGAACCACCAGCAATTATATTTGTCGACGAGGCGCACCATGTGCTTGCTAAGAGCTATAGACGAATACTTGATAACTTTCCTAACGCACTGAAATTATTGTTCACAGCAACGCCATATCGCTTGAATGGAGAAGGGTTTGAAGAAGTAGCAGACGATTTGATATTAGGAAACTCAATAAAACAATTAATTAAGGATAGATTCCTAGCACCAGTTGACTACTACGCGCCAGTCCAATTAGACGTTTCACAACTTAAAACTAAGAGAAATGGTGAGTTTGATGAAAAATCTATTGAGGAAGCATTCAAACCTAAGGTTTATGGCAATGCTGTCAATACGTTTAAGAAGTTAGGTGGAAGCAAACAGGCTATTGCTTATACATACAATGTTGCAAGTGCTGAACGTCTGGCAAGTGAGCTAAATGCTAATGGAGTAGTAGCAAAAGCCGTTAGTGGGAACACTCCTAAAGATGAACGGGATTCAATAATTAATGATTATCGAAATGGAAAGATTCAAGTAGTTACCAACGCTGAACTTTTTACAGAGGGTTTAGACCTACCGAATGTAGATGTAGTAATTATGCTACGTCCTACGCAGTCACTATCACTCTATTTACAGTTCGCTATGCGTTGTATGAACCCACGCATAGGTAAGACAGCAATCATTATTGACCACGTTGGAAATGTTAATAGGTTTGGACTACCGACTGAACCACATCATTGGAAATTAGAAGGAAATAAAAAAGGAAAGTCTGATCACTCCAGGGATGAAATCAAACCGGTAACGACATGTCCTAAATGTTTCGCTACATTCTATCGTAAGGGTGATAAATGCCCGTTCTGTGGAGCTAACTTAGTAGAAGAAAAAGAATTAGAAGTAGTTGAGGACGCCAAGCTTGAAAAGGTTAAAGAAGAACGTCTACGTAAAGTCAAATTAATAATGGAAGATAACGTTATTAATAATGTGGCTGACAAGCGGCCAAATGAATTAAATAACTATGAGGAAATTAAAGCATTTGGCAAGCTTAATCATTACAAACCAGGTTGGGTTTACTTTTATGCAAAGAAAAGAGGATTTATTAAATGAGTATTTTACCAGAGAATAAGCCACACAAACCAATTGATACTCCCCATAATTTCTTTATTTATGGAGCTACCATGTCTGGAAAGAGTTACTTAGCTGAAAGGTTTCCGAGTCCATTATTTCTAAATACAGATGGTAATTCATTGGCTCAATCCGCACCAGCCATTCAAATTAGAAATGTTAAAAACGCTAATGGGCGGGGATTAAAACAAAGTGTTATTAATCAACTAGATGAAATTATAAGAGCATTACAGAACGAAAATCATTCATATAAAACGGTAGTTGTCGATGTTATTGATGATGTCTGTGTGATGTTAGAACAAGCAATATGTGCAGGAGAAGGGGTTCAAACACTTGCTGATATTGGCTATGGAAAAGGCTTTTCAATGTTCAATACAGTTCTTCAAGAACTAGTAATGGATTTAAAGGCATTGCCACTAAATGTGGTGTATATCAGCCGTGCGGTAACTGAGGGAGAAGGTATTCAAGCACACGAAGTACCTAGCCTTAGAACTAAGTATTACAACATTGTAAATGGAAATGCTGACCTAGTAATTTACACACAGCGAATTGGAAAACGCTATATCCGCAAGGTTACTGATAGACGAAAGGAATACATTCGTGAACAAATTAATGATTCTAAAATTTTACATATTTTAGATAATATTCCAGGAGTTTACGACAAGCCTGTCAAAACTTCAATTGAAGAACAAAAAAAAATTATTAAAGAACAAGAAGACAAACAAACTGAGGGAGATAAATAAATATGAGTTTACTAGATGCAAAGAACAATGCTTTAAAAGGATTTGATCCAAAGAAGGACGATCCAAATGCAATGGATCAAATTCCATCTGGAAAATATAAAGTTATTTTTAAAGGACTTGAACACAAAGCATCGGCTAAAGGCTGGGAACATTTAATGATTACGGTTCAAGTTTTAGAAGGAGAACACGCTGGAAAGATGGACTTTAATAGATTTTCACTTGAATCACCAACACCCGATAACATCGTCTCTGCCAGTATTAAATTGATTGCTAAATTAGCAGTGGCTTTGGGGATTACTTTAAAAGATGAAGATTGGACTGACTATGATACTTTGGCTGCCGCTTTCATTGATGGCAAAGGACAAGCAGTCGAAATGGAATTAAGTGTTCGTGAGAATAAGAAAAAACCTGATTTTCCTTATAAGACATACAATTTCAGTGGCATTCCTAATGATCCATTCAATTCAAACAATGCACCAGAAGTTGATGATTTAGAATTACCATTTTAATTAATAATTCAGTGCAGTAACACTTTAAATAATGCCAAATAGGGTGGAATGCCCGATAGGAGGAAGGACATGAAGAATTTAGTTAATTATGCAGTGGCTTACGCTGAAAAAGGCTTGAGCGTCCTTCCTATGTTTGATAAACAGCCATTAATAAAGTTTGCAGATAAACCAGCCTTAACACCTGATGAAGTTCGAAAAGTATGGGAAAAATTTCCATACGCACAGATTGCAATTAGAACAGTAAATATATTTGTAATCGATATTGATACTAAAGAAGCACATGGTCATGACGGTTTTAAGTCAATTGATGAGTATGCACATAAGGATTTGTTGATACCAACACTTGAACAGGAAACTGCTTCAGGTGGTAGACAGATGATTTACTTCAAACGTTCGGATATGGATATGACTCAACACATCGGTTGGATGCCAGGTGTTGACGTTAAAGCTCATGTTAATAATTATTTCATGATTGCACCAAGCGAGCGAAAAGGTAAGCAATACAAATGGCTTAACCATAACCCAATAGTCACTCCTAGCAAGGAATTAATTGAATTAATTAGTAAAAAAACGATTAGTCAGTCTTCATATAATCACAGCAATTATAAATTTAGTGATGAGAAGACAGCCACATCTGAATTGTTTGAATCAATTGTAAATGGATTGGGCGAAACAGGTGGCAGAAACAATGCCTTAGCAAGTTTTGTGGGTGGACTATTGTTCCGTAACGTTGAGGTTAAAACAGCCTATGAACTGGCTAAACAAGCTAATAATAATACACCCAAGTCTTTACCATCTAATGAGTTTGAAAAAACTTTCGAGTCAATGGTTAAAAAAGAAATCAGAAGGAGAGGAGGAAACAAATGAGTTTAGAAGAATCAATGAATATTCTTTCAGAAATGCAAAAAAAAGATAAGCCTAAAAAAATAGTTAATATGCCTATTCCATTTGAATTGAATGCAAAAGATGCTATAAAGACTAACAGCTTAAAAAATATCGGGTTAATCCTTGAAAGAGATCCAATATTAAAGAATGTTTTTGCATTTAATGATTTCACTCATGAAATAGGAGTTGTTAAAGATATTCCTGATTTAAATATAAAAAAAGGTCAAATGTTAGATGATTATGATCCAGCAATTCTAAGGTATGTTGAAGATAAATATGGCGTATTTTTTAATAGAAATTTACTTCAAATGGCAGTTACTAATGATGCACGAAAGAGAGAATATAATCCGGTTACAGATTACTTTGATTTTGTGTATATGAATTGGGACGGTAAAAAACGTGTAGCTGACTTTCTACCCACATTCCTAGGAGCTGAAAAATCAGATATAACAACACTTATAACCAAATTGTTTTTTACAGGAGCTGTTTCTAAAGCTTATGAACCTGATACTAAGTTTGACTTTGTATTAGACCTAGTAGGAGGACAAGGAGCTGGTAAAACAACGTTCTTAATCAAAATGGCTAAAGATTGGTATACAGATCAGTTCTCAGACTTCAAGGATAAGGATAGTTACTCAGTAATGCTCAGAAATTTAATCGTTAATGATGATGAAATGACGGCAACTAATAATAGTAGCTTTGAGAGTTTGAAGAAATTCGTATCAGCACAAGAGTTAGAATTTAGACCACCTTATGGAAAGAAGTCAATTAGATATGATAAGAACTTTGTTTTAGCTAGGACAACTAATGAAATGACTTATTTAAAGGATAGAACTGGTGAACGGAGATTTTTACCTATCAAAGTAGATAGTAGTAAACAGCTTATGAGTCCGTTTACAGACTTAACTGATGAGGTTATTGATCAAATGTGGGGAGAATTTACAAGTTATTATCAACATAGTTTTAGTTTTGGCCTTACTAAAGAACAAGAAAATTTATTAACTGAACATCGTGAAGACTTCATGTATATAGATGAAGTAGAAACGAAAATTGATGAATGCTTAAATGATTGGCCAGATGATTTTATTAGTAGCAGTCAAGTAGCTAAATATTTAGGTGAAGAAAACTTAGTTAAAAATAGAAGATTAGCAAAGAAGATTAAATACGTAATGGATAACAAATTTGGATGGACATACGTTAATCATCCTAAACGAGGTTATAAAAAAGATTAGTACACTGGATTGACACTTTAGGACACTAATATTGGATTTAGTGTCCAAGCTGAACTCTTAGAGCGCCAAAGCTTATATAAATATAAGGACACTAAGTACATTAATAAGTAGTATAGGTTATATATATTATATATATTAGGTATATATAGGGGGTAGCGGGCTTTAGTGTCCTAGTGTAAAAACGAAGCAAATCCGTTGTGGGAGTAAGAGAGTTAGTGTACGGCCTTAGTGTCCCAAGTGTACGGAGAGAAAGGGGAATATACCATGCAGGGCATTAGCAATACTGATTGGAATATGTTAATGAGAAAGATTAATGCAGTAAATAGTAAATACAGAGATGTTGGATACGTACAAGTAAGAGACGATGTTTTTGTAGAACTTGATTTTAACAAAAGTAAAAATTATTTCGGTATCGATATTCTTGGAGGTGTTTACCACGATCACGGTCAGTCAACCGAAAGTGGTGTTTTAGGATATTCACACGGTTATACACCGAATATATTACCAACCGCAATCAAATTGGTTAAGAAATATATTGGTGATAAAGATTTTTACGAAGTATTAAAAAATGAATACAAAACAAACAAGAACTTTTCTAACTATTTTTCCGAGAAAACTGGAATTGATTATCATGATTTGGTGGATTATTGATTTTGAACAAACGAGAGCAAGAAATTCAAAATGATATTCGTGTCGCCGTGAGTTTAGATAATTGCAGAATATTTAGGGCAAATGTCGGTAGTGTGAGATTACCAAACGGTAAGTTTTTTCAAACAGGATTACCAAATGGCTATCCAGATTTACACGGATATAAAATTTCAAACGGTAAGATATTTTACCTTGAGATTAAAACACCAACAGGTAGACCACGACCAGACCAAATACAATTTCATAATCAATTGATGTCTGATCATATCATTCACGGTATAGCACGAAGTCCAGAAGAAGCATTAAAAATTATTGATGAGGAGCTGGTTGGTTATGGATTCAAATCATAATGAGTGTGGAGGAAAAAGAAAATGACTAATTCAGTAATAAATACAGTACTAGACATCGAAGCCGAATATGGAACAGTACTCAAGTGTCCGATTAATGATAGCCGTTTAGTAGCAATCAGAAAATCCTTAAATGATGGGAAGGATCCTATTGAAAAAAGGCCTCCCGTTGGGATTGATTTAAAAATCGCGCAGAAGCTTTTAAATTCAAAACTGACTAAGCAAGAAATTGCCGACATTTTAGAAATTAAAGAATACAGGCTGCAAGGATACATCAGGGACGGATATCTTGATGATACTATCTGGCACACCTTCGATTCTAAGAGAAATAAAAGTAGGAATTCTAAATACAGAATGTTCAAAAACGGTGATTACATCGGGGTGGGAACAATCAAAGAACTTGCTGAATTAACACACAAAACAGCCCAAGCAATTAGATACTATCATACTGAAAGATACAAGCTTAGAAAACACACAGACCGCTTTAGACTTGTGAAGGTTGAGTAACATGGATGAATGATTAAATATCCCAATAGATGACGGGGTCAATGATCCATTGGATAAAATATTAGATAAATGGTTGAATAGTAGGTCAAGTGAAATGAGACTTATAAAATTGGAGGATAAAGATATGAGAATTTTAGAAGGATATAGCAAGGCAGAACAAAAGGAATTAGAATATGCTAAAGACAATGGTTTCTTATCAGCTATTACCCTAATTCGTGGTATTAGTAATGGTGATTGCCATTGTCATGAATTGTCTAAAAAATATTGCCGTGAAGATATTAATGACAACAATCAATTGGCTAAGGACATTGTAGATTTCTACTGTGGTAATGCTAAGTTTCCTGAGCAGAAATATTATGTACAACTGATTAAAAATAATAATAGTAGTTATCTAAACAAATGTTCGCCTAATGGTTTCTATATGCCAGACAGTTGCAGACAAGACAAACTGACGCAAACACAATTTACTGAACAAGAAATTAAAGATATTGACCCAAGATATATGGCATTTGCTGTCCCAGTGGAGGAAGACAATGAATAAAGTAGGGGAATAAAAAAATGTGGGTTAGCAAACATACAGAAGATTTTCCAAAATCGCCATTTGAAGATAAGCCAAGTATTAATGATGAAACAAAAAAAGTAGTATTTCAAATTGAATTTAAAGATTTAACGTTGGAACTTCGCAAACTTGACGATCCTCATATAACTTTTTATAGAAGCACTGGAATAATTGAGGTTGAAACAAATAAAAGAAATTTCATTTTTAATTTAAACAGTATTTTATTCATAAAGTATGATCCAGAAGAATGTGTTATTTACTATGAATAGGGAAGGGTGAGCATTATTAGATCAGGAACTAAGAAACGTATCGAAGAAATCTTACGTGACTATCCTAAAATGGATAGATATATCAGTGATCGAAAACAAGAACTAATGTATCCGATTCAAGAAGTTGATGAAAATGTAGGAGGTGGCAAAAGTTCTAAAGTCTCACGCCCACAAGAAACATATGTGGTGACACTTGACCAAGACATGAGATTAAGAATGTTAGAACGTCAAAAAAGTGCAGTGACAGACTGTTATTTAGCTACCGATAAAGATACCAGGACTATCATTGATGAACTATACTTTAAGGAACATCCAACGTATACAATCAGTGGCTTATCAACTCAGCATAAGATTAATGTTTCAATTGCGACTGCTAAGCGTATGCGTACTAAATTCCTATTAGATTTGTCGCAAAGACTAGGAATGTTCGAACCATAATATCGTAATATTGAGCTTTTATTGAGCTTTTTAACGGTACTTTTAGTGGTAAATTAGTAGTATAGATGATTGGCAGAGATACTAACTATCTAAATAAAACAAAAATTGTTTCCCTCAAACTATATTTTTAAATAGCGTTGTGGCGCTGTTTAATCGACATTACGGAGAGTATGGAAAGCTCTCTGTATTCTGTAAGAACGCATGGGCGAATTGGTAGAGATCAAATAATACAGAACGATACTAATAAATTATACCGTTGCTCACACCGATGTTAGGTTCGATTCCTATTTCTTGCATTGTGGAAATAGCAGTTTCCACATTAAAAGCATACTTAAAGTCCTCCTTTCTAATTTAAAATTTATTATTAAGACTGGTTAATTCCAGTCTTATGCTTCGATAGCTCAACGGTAGAGCATTTGGCTGTTAACCAAAAGGTTGTAGGTTCAAACCCTATTCGGAGCTTTGATTGCCAAAGAGCAATCATAAAATTAAAAGAAAGAGCTTTTATTTCTTTTTGATTTGTAAATACAACAACGGTAGTGTGGTGAATCCTTAAGTGGGTTTAGTTCTTTAAGTAGGACGGGTGAAATCGTAGGTTCGAATCCTACGCACACTATAAGGTGGGGAATGGCACTGAGCCTATAAAATGGCAAAGAGGTTTTCGTAGTAGATAGCTACTACTGGGGTGCTAACGGCAGTGTGAGCAGAGGTAGCGTTGATATACTAGTCAATTTCATTTGTGGGTCCGATTCCCACTCACACTATTAATTTGAGATCAGTCTAAGGACTGGTCTTTTTATTTTGGAGGAAAAGAATATGTTTAAACTATTTAGATATTTAGTTAATAACTATATTGAAATGTCTAAAGATAGTGATAAGTGGATGTCTGATAGTGAACGTGATAGACAAGCCATGAAAGAAGATTATGAAAAAATGAAACAAGATAATGAACGGTGGTTTGGTAAATTATGAAAATGATACACACATCATACGGTTATATGACTTCAATAGAAGCAAGCATCATTGGCCGTATTAATAAGCAAGCTAAAAAGAGGGACAAACATATGAAGTCAATTGGAGTGGCAGTTTGACAGGATAGTTAGCTTTAGTTATAGCTATGTTACGAGAGATTCAAAAAAGCATAGGCAAGAACGAGATGAATGTGAATTACTACTCATCTCAAAGCGGAGTGGTAATGTACAAAGGATGGAAGTTAAATGAATAACAACAGCTCGCGCTTTCTCCAACTACTCACTCTCATCCTCGTGGTGGCTAGCAGTATTAGTAATCATCAGCTTATAGATTTATCGGTTGGAAGGTTGGTATCTCATTAGTTTCCTTAGCTAAGAAAGCTGGTTCGATTCCAGCAACCGAAATAGATTGGAGGTGTGTCATATGAATAGATTCCAGAAGAAACACATCAAGGAATACCTTGATGATAATAAGATGAGCTTAGATGAGATACAACAAGCGTTCTTAGATTCGTTCACGATGAACCAGGTATCTAACGAAGAGGCTGCCGCATTGTTCGTATCATTGATTCGCAACATGATGGTGATGCCACACAACGCACAACAGTTAAAGGACTTGGGTATTGATCCTACTAAGCTGAGCATTGATACAGCTACAGAGCTAATCAACGTGTGGGCAAAGCAATACGTCAAGGACATGCCTAAGGATAGTGATAAGTAATCATGAATCTAATGACTGATAGCATGTTGCATAAGCTAAGAGATTGGATAGCTAATGATGGTGTGATTAAGTTCTATCACACGAATGAATGGCGTAAGGTCAGAGCCAAGCGACTCAAGCTAGACCACTACGAGTGTCAGGTATGCAAGGCACAAGGCAAGCATACTCACGCTACTACTGTGCACCACATCAAACATGTTAGAGACTATCCAATGCAAGCATTAAATTTAAATAATACTGAGACTATATGCAGGGTACACCATAATACGGAACATCCAGAAAAGCTGGAACAATTTCATAAAGATAAATTCGAAAACAAAGAACGCTGGTGAGCAATCCCCCCCGGTCAAACCAAATGGACAATCCCTTAGGGAACCGAACAACGGGGAAGGATGAAGACTCAACAAAAATATCAATTCTTACATGAGAGGGGGTTTTACAAAAATATGGCAAGAAAGAAGACGATAACAGCCAAGAACCTAAAGGAATCACTATTAAAGCAATTGAAGACCATGGGTGCCGATACACCGCAATTTGAAGATTTAGTTAACGATTATGTGAGTTTTTATGAAATTAAGAACAAACTAATTCTTGATATTGCGGATCGTGGCGTAAGTATTGAGTGGCGAAACGGTGAGAAGTCTCACGGATACAAGAAGAATGATTCTATCGCTGAATTAGTTAAAGTTAACGCTCAAATGCTTAAGATTCTGCAACAGTTGCATATTGAAACGATTGAAGGTGAAGTTGAAGACGATGACGATTTCTAAAGTTAAATATCATCCAGCAATTGATGAGTATATGAATGGTGTTTTATCTGGGAAAATCATCGCTTGCAACGAACAAGTTCAATTGATGCACTTTCTAATCGATAAGTTAAACGATCCGCACGCCGTATTAAGAACCGACTTAATAGATGAGGCTTTGGAAAATATCCAAAAGCACTTCGTGTGGAAGTTGCTACCCTGGGAGAAATTCATCCTGGCTTTTGTCCATGGAGCCTTCTACGACGATGGCAGTTTGATGTTTGACGAGTTCTTAGTTCTCTTAGGTCGTGGAGGTGGTAAGACTGGTTTCATGTCAGCTGAAGAGTGGCTACTAGCTAGTAAACAAGGAATCAGAGATTATGATATTGATATTGTAGCCACATCAGAAGAGCAAGCCACTACTTCATTCAACGAAATTCACGATTTACTTGATAGTAAAGAGAAATATTATAAGAAATACTTTCAATGGACTAAGAAATTGATTCGATACAAGAAAACTAATTCTAAAATTAGATACCGCACAAGCAATGCCAACACAAAAGATGGTGGCAGACCTGGTGCAGTATTTTTCGATGAAATTCACGCTTACAAGAACGAAGAAACTATTAACGTATTCACATCTGGATTAGGTAAGAAACCACTCCCAAGACGTTTCTACATGACCACAGACGGATATAATCGTGAGGGTTTCTTGGATAATCTAAAAGAGGAAAGCAAGATGGTACTTGCTGGCGAGAGACCTAAGCGCCGAATGTTTCCATTTATTTGTAAGTTGGATAGTCCCAATGAGTGGGAAGACGAGCAAATGTGGGAGAAAGCTAATCCATCATTGATTTATTTTCCAAATTTAAGACATGAAATGGAATCAGAGTTTGAGAAGGCACACGATCGTGACCAAGCACGTATTGAATTCATGACCAAACGAATGAACATTCCGGCAACTAAAGCACAATCACCAGTTGCAAAATGGGAAGATATCAAGGCTACTAACCAACCCACTCCCTCGCTACTTGGTAGAAGCTGCGTGGTCGGAATTGATTTCTCGGACACAATGGACTTTTGTGGAATTGGATTATTGTTCAAAATCGATGATAAATATTATTGGAAACATCATTCGCTCATCAATTACAAAGCGTTGCAACATAGAAAGTACAAAGTTCCTTTAGATGTCGCGAAAGAACGCGGATTAATTAAAATTATCGACGATGAAACCAACCAACCTAAATATGTTGTTGATTGGATTCTAGAACAAGCCAAGAAATACGACATTAAAGGCGTTGCAGCCGATACTTTTAGACGTAATTACCTGGAACAGGAATTCAAAAATAACGGTTTTGATGACTTGCTACAAGCTAGAACGGGTATCAAGACACATACAGAACTAGAGAATACCATCGATGATTTATTCGCCTATCACAAGCTCGTATATACAGACGATGATTTCATGATGCGTTGGTATACAAATAACGTTTATAAAGATCGTGATGAGCGTGGGAATATTGAATACAAAAAAATTGAGCCTAAGTTGCGAAAGACTGATGGCTTTTTTGCTTTCCTGAATGCTTTCCAATTTAGAGAATTGCTAGATATTCCAGTTGCGACATATCACAGAACTTTGAGAACACACACTTACTAGAAAGGAGGTGAGCGGTTGGGATTTCTTAATATTTTTAAAAGTAACGAACCGGTAAGAGTCACAGAATCAGAACAAGCTAAAGAGCTAAGAAAAAAGCAGTATCAGTTGTTTGAGAATTACATCCAGTCCTCAACTACCAATACTGCTTTTAAACTATATGCGATTCAGTTATGTATCAATCGAATTTCTAATGCCTTAACTAAATGCGATTTTCAAACATTGAAAAAAGGCGAGAAATTCCAGGGAGATACATGGTACCAATTGAACGTTGAACCTAATCAAAATCAGAACGCTGCTGATTTCTGGAACAAAGTTATCTATCAAATGGTTATGAATGAAGATGGAGCTTTAATTATTCAATCAAGAGTTACAGGCGAATTGCTAGTTGCTGATGACTTTATTATTCACGAATTTGCTTTTAAACCGAATGTGTATTCAAACATCATGATTAGTAACTACTCAATGAATACTAGCTTTATTGAAAGCGAAGTGCTTCATTTAAAACTCAACAATTCAAAGGTTAAGTCTTTATTTGATGGAATATTCGAACAGTATGGATCACTGTTGAAAGGTGCAATTAAAAACTACAACCGTAGCAATGCTATTAAGTACGCATTGAATATCGATTCAACATTCGACCAATTAAAATCACGTCCAGTTGTTGATGAAAATGGTAATCAAGTGACTGATGAGAACGGTATTCCATTAACTGAATACGATACAGTCATTGATGACTTATTCGGAGAACGATTGAAGGGTGTGTTTAGTGATAAAGATTCAGTCACTCCACTCGAATCTGGATTAACTTTGAATGATTTGAACGCTACCGGTAATAGTAAGTCATCCGGGAGTGCTGCTAATAAGACTACTAGAGATATTTCAGCAATGGTCAGCGATATCGTGGATATGTCAGCAGATGCATTTATGATTCCACGAGGCTTATTGAAGGGCGATACAGCCGATATTGACGGTATGACCGATAACTTTATTTCATTTTGTATCAATCCAATTGCTGAACAAATTGAAGACGAAATTAATCGCAAAATGTTTGGTAAGAACAATGTTATCAAACATACATATTGCAAAATCAGAACTGATAAGATTCGAAACTACGATCTAACTAAGATTGCTAATTCAGCTGAGTTAATCAGTCGTATTGGTGTCTGGTCAATCAATGATATTTTGGACTTTATGGATTATGAACCAATCGATGAGGACTGGGCGGACAAACACGTGATTAGCAAAAATTACAGCCTTGTGGAAGATCAGGACAATGACAATTTGAAGGGTGGTGAGAATGACAATGGAGATGGAGAACATGAAGAAAATAAAAACAGTATTTAACGTAGTTGATGCTACCGATGATAAACCGGCAAGAATGAACTTGTATGGATTTATTGGTTCATCAGCATCATTCTGGGATACCGATGCTCAAGACATTACTACTAAAGGTGTTACCAAATCGCTAGACGAAATTGAAGGCGACACGTTAGATGTACATATCAATTCAACTGGTGGAGATGCCTTTGAAGGTATTGGGATTTACAATGCTTTAAAACAATCGGATAAAACAATCAATGTTTATATTGATGCGTTAGCAGCTAGTGCCGCATCCGTCATAGCTATGGCAGGCGACACTATTTTTATGCCAAAAAATGCACAAATGATGGTTCATCATGCTGCAACATTTGAGTATGGGAATGTTCAAGACTTTGAACAAGTCATCAAAATGCTTAATAAGATGGATAATTCTTTGATTGCATCTTATGAAAGCCGATTTAAAGGAACTAGCCAAGAATTAACAGACTTGCTAGACGCTGAAACATTCTTAAATGCTGACGAGGCAGTAGCATTCGGGTTTGCGGACAAGATTCTTGATTACTCTGACGATAAAGACGAGGACAAGGAACAAGATAATATCAAATCCTCATTATTCGCTAAATACGGAGATAACAAGATTGTTGCTAATGCTAACAATCCCGAACCGGGTAAAGAACCAATCAATAAATCAACAAACCTAGCTGATAGATTAGCTAATTTAATTGCGAAAGAAGGAAATTAATAGATGAAAAATTTAGATTTAGATAATGAAAAACTAAAAGACTCACGTGTGGCTATGTTCAATGCACTACGTGATGGAGATGAAAAGGCTCAAGAAGAGGCATTTGGAAACTTCGCTCAATCATTGCAAGACACAATCAGTGCTGATGCATTCAAACAAGTTAAAGAAATGAATACTGAAATGAATGATGAAAAGGTGCTTGAAGCCCGTGGAATTCGTAGACCGATGACATCATCTGAAAGAAAATTCTTCGCAGATGCGGCTAAGAAACAATCTTTCGAAAACTTAGATGAAGTTCTACCCGAAACAGTCATTGAAGACGTTCTATCACGTATCACAGAGGAACATCCATTGCTTGCTGCTATCGATACTCAACCAGTAACAGCATTGATGAAACTTATTTACGCTGATCCAACTAAGAAGACTGCTTTCTGGGGTAAAGTTCCAGATGATATCAAGCAAATCGTTGAAGATGGTTTCAAGCCACTCTCACTAGAATCAAGCAAACTATCTGGATTCATGGCAGTTCCAAAAGGTTTCTTTAAATTAGGCCCATCATATTTGGCACAATATGTAATTACATTCCTTGAAGAAACTATGAGTGCAACACTTGAAACTGCTGTTGTTTCTGGTGATGGTAACTTGCAACCAATCGGTATGACTAAGAAGCTTTCTGGTTCTACTGATGGTGTATATCCTGACAAACCAGCTATTAAATTGAATGATTTGAAACCATTGTCATTAGCTGGAATCCACGCAGCTTTGACTAAAGCTAAGACTGCTAATGGTCCAATCAGTGCCATCGTTAACCCTATGTCCTACTGGGCTAAGTTGTTCCCACAACTAGCTGTTAACGACGCTGACAACAACTGGCACTTAATTGCATTGCCAACTGGCGATACTATCATCCAATCTTATGCCGTTCCAGAAGATAAAATCGTGTTCGGTTTCACTAAGAACTACATTCTGGGCGTATCTGGTGCCGTGGAACTTAAGGAATATGATCAAACACTAGCAATCGAAGATATGGACTTATATATTGCTAAATTCTTCGGTATGGGTGTTGCTAAGAATCAAAACGCATTCTTCGTGGCTGACATCTCTGGTATGGAAGGTGCAACTATTCCTGAACTTGAAGGCGCTCCTGACGTTAAGAGAGCCGGCAAGATTGACGATGTAAGTGAAGCCGCTGACAGTGAAGAGTCAAAATAGAAACGCCGTCTGAGAATGATGGCGCCTTTGATACGGCTGGAACTGTTAAGCCAACAGCTAAACAAACAGTAGCCGAAATTAAAGCTTGGTTAGATAATCAAAAAATTGATTACACCGGCAAGACTACTAAAGACGACCTATTAGCATTAGTACCTACAGAATAGAGGTTAATAAATGAAATATGAAGTTAGTGATGAGCTGCTAACACAAGTTAAAAGTGAGCTTCAAATTTCTTTTAACGAACGTGACAACAGTTTGAAAAAAGCTATCAAACGTGGCATGGCATTCATCACCAGTAGAGCAGGACCAATCAACTTTGCTGGCGAATCAGAAGCATCGATAGTCGCTAACGATTTACTTATGAACTACTGTCGCTACTACTGGGACGGCTACAGGCAGATGTTTCCCATGGACTATCAAAGTGACATCTTACATTTACAAATTGTTAACGGAGTAGCTAGGAGGTCAATTGATGAAAAAACGACTGACTAACTATACTGACGGTGTTTTAAGATATGGAACGATTAAAACTAAACGTAATGAATTTAAAGAGAAAATCGGGTTTGAATTAAATGAATCCGGCTTTCTCTTTTTTGATTACAAACAAATTCGACAACAGGATGAGGACATTTTCAGTAGTGGTAAAGATCAATCATCTAATTTAAAAGTTGAAACTTATTACGTTCCAGGAATCGACAAGCAGATTCACAAAGCTGTCATTAATGGTAACTACTACGAGATTGAATATATCGACTTATCGACCGATAGGAAAAATATGTTTTGGTATCTCACTAAAGAAGGTGTATTGAATGAAGTTTAAAGATTCTTTAAAGCTCGATAAGTTCATCGAAATCATGGACGGAGAAGATTATCCACTGTTTGATACGTCAATTGAAAAGGATGAAATTATGGCTAACAAGTCGTTTTTTATTTATTCAAAAGACGGTGAGATTACACCAGTCCAGGAGAATCATAATCAATTTTTACAAAAGTTCGTTCTGTCTTTTATTACTCGCAACAACTCTCAAATCGATGTTTTACAGCTTGCAGACAAGCTGACTAAGGCACGCCTTAGATTCACAGGCTCAGAGATTGATGACGGTAAATTCACTGATACAAACGAAGATGCCAAGATGATTACTTTGAACTTCGTTCATGTGATTAAAGCAGGTGACTGGTAATGGCTGAATTCTTTTTAAACTATGACAGTTCAAAAGCCATTCAAAATGAAATGGCTAAGGTTCCTGATCGTGCCGAAGATGCTGTTAATAAAGTTTTACATACATATGGCGCTAAACAAGCAATTCAACAAATCGTTAAGTTTATGCCTATGTCAAATAGAAACAAAAAACACGCTAAGAATTCTAATCCACTTAAATCAGACATGATGAACTTGGGATTTAGAGTTTATGCACGCGGTGGAGCAGCGAAGAACAAGGGT
Organism: Companilactobacillus sp. HBUAS56275; assembly: GCF_036913655.1. Classification (NCBI taxonomy): domain Bacteria; kingdom Bacillati; phylum Bacillota; class Bacilli; order Lactobacillales; family Lactobacillaceae; genus Companilactobacillus; species Companilactobacillus sp. HBUAS56275. Next base: position 39,018 of record NZ_JAYKKK010000003.1, on the reverse strand, counting down.
AGTTTCGGTTACCTGGTGTTTCCAAATGATGGTATTGGACCACATAACCTTATTGATCAAAGGTTCTTTGAACAAGGTGGGGAAGCTGCTTCAAATCCAATTTTTAGAAAAGTTATGGAAGCGTTAGAAGACGCAATGAAATTATAAAAGGAGAAATATATATGGCTGAAGAATTTACAACGTTTGACGAATACAAAGTTACAGATGCCGGTATTAAATGGTTTGAAAATGGTGCTTATGTCACTCCCTCAGTGAAGTTAGGGTGTACAGGAAAGCTTGAAATTGAAACTACATTAAAGACAGTAATTAAGAAATGTGAAGGCGATACAGTTCGTTCTGTGGATATTCCTACACAACTAAAATGTAAATTTACTGGACATATGCCAGTTGAAAATTTGCGTAAAGTCTGGGGATTGAAAACAGATGGTTTAAAGAAGGGCGTATACGCTTATGGAACCGATTCACGTCAAGGACGTGGAATTATGTCGTTCAAAGTTCTTGATTTAGACGAAGCAATGGCAATGTTACGTGCGTTTCCTAATATGCAATTCTCTGGTGGTATGACTTGGGAACTAGAAAATGGTGGTGAAGAAATCGCCGAAATTGAGCAAGAATTTATTGCCATGAAAGACGATAATAACAAATTCTTCTACGAAGCACTTCAAAGTGAAGTTGATACAGACTTAGCAGATAAGTGGTTGACAGACTTTACACCGGACTTAGTAAAGGCCGTAGCACCAGCATCTTCTACAACAACATCAAAATAATAAAGAGGTTTTAAGATGATTGATGAAATTACACTAAATAATGGCGAAAAAGTAAGAATTAAACCAAAAATTTCAATTAAAGCATTAAGAGTTTTTCAGGATAAGGGGCTCTTGCCAGAATCCTTATTACAAGCCTTTGTTGGTGCAGATAAGGAACCTAAAAAAATGGAGCCTTATCTTATTAATTCAACTTGGATTGCTTATTTGAATGCCAATCCTGATACGAAGATGAGCCAAGATGATTTTGAAGATAAATTGGATTTGGACTTTGAACAATCAGGTAAGATTCTAACCGAGATGATTAGCGGTTCGACCAAAGCAGATGCTAGATTTGCTAATGGATTTAAGCGTTCAACAAAAAAAGAAAACGGCAAGGACAGGAAAAGAAAGCACCGAAAATAATTATCGACGACGTAGAAGACCTATTTAGCTTCTACGTTTTTTTTATAGGAATTGAGCCTGAAATTGCCGAAAATTGGCCAATTAGCAGTTTGAACAAATTAGCAATTAATAAAGTTGAAGTTGAAAATTATTTAAATTCATAAATTAGAAGGGAGGTTATTTAAGGGCAAACGGAAAAGAGATTCAACTTGAATATAAGGTAATTAATCAGCAATTCAAATCTGCTATTAAAGAAAATAGTAATGCTATGACTTCTTTAAATAAACAATTTGCATTGCAAAAAGAACAAATGCGGAATACTTCCAGTGAATCTGAAAAGCTTGATGCTAGTTTAACCAAACTGAATAACCAGTACGAACTAGCCAAGAGTAAGACTCAAATTACATCTGAAGCTTTAGAAAATGTTAAGCGGGTTACAGGTGAGAATTCAGAGGAAACCCGTCTTTGGACAAATAAATTATTAACTGCCGAGAAACAAGAAGAATCTTTAAAAAATAGAATTACCGCAACAAATGAAAAACTGAATGAAGCCAAGAAGGCTGAGAGTGAAGCAGCTCAAGCATCTCAAAAGAGACAAGCTACTTTAAAATCACTTGCTTCAGAACAAAAGTCACTTGAAACATCTTCTAGTAATCTTTCAAAAGAGTATCAACTGGAAGTGGCACAGCTTGGCAACAACGCCAAGGCCAGTGATAAAGCTAGATTAGCAAAGCAATATTATGCAAAACAGGAACAAGCCACAGCCGAACAAGTTAAGAATTTAGAGAAGCAACTTGAATTGGCCAAGAAGGAATATGGCGAGAATTCTCAACAAGTTCAGGATTTAAATGGAAAATTATTAGAGGCTAAAAAGGCTAACCAGGACTTTGCTAATTCCTATGCTGATTCTACTAACAAAATGAAAAACTTTGGATCAGCAATGACTAACGCCGGAGATAAATTGAAATCTGTCGGTAAGGGTATGACAGTTGGTGTAACTGCACCTATTGTTGCTGGTGTTGCTGCTTCAGTCAAAGCAGCTAGTGATTTCGATAGTGCTTTTACAGGAGTCAAAAAGACAGTTGATGAAGTAAAAGATTCCAACGGCAAGGTTAAAATTTCGTACAAAGATTTAGAGACCGGTATTAGAAACATGGCCAAAACAATCCCGGCTACTACAACGGAAATTTCTCATGTTGCTGAAGCGGCTGGACAACTAGGAATCAAAACACCTAATGTTTTAGGCTTTACCAGAACAATGATTGATATGGGACAAGCAACAAACATGTCATCGGAAGATGCTGCCACTGCATTGGCCAAACTGGCTAATATCACCGGTATGCCACAAAAGAATTTCAATCGTTTAGGTTCGGCAATCGTTAACCTTGGTAATAATATGGCGACTACTGAGTCAGATATCGTTGATATGTCACTGAGACTTGCTGGTACTGGTCATCAGGTTGGATTAACTGAATCGCAAATCACTGGTTTGGCAGCCGCAATGTCATCAGTTGGTATTCAAGCTGAAGCCGGTGGTGGTGCGATGTCTCGTGTTATGCAAAAGATTAATACCTCTGTAGCTAGTGGCGATAAGACTTTAGGACAATTCGCCAAAGTCTCAGGAATGTCATCATCGCAATTCAAGCAACATTGGAAGGATGATGCTTCCGGAGCAATTGTTTCATTTGTTAAAGGACTTGGTAAAGCCAAAGCTAGTGGTAAAGATGTTACCTCAATGCTAAAAGATATGGGAATTAATTCGACACAAGAAATCGATACTATGTTACGTCTTTCTGGTGCCGGGGATACTTTATCTAAAGCTTTGAAAATCTCAGGTGATGGTTGGAAGCAGAACACTGCTTTAACTCAAGAAGCTGAGAAACGTTATTCAACCTTCAGCTCCAAGTTAAAAATTGTTAAAAATAAGGTTTCTGATTTAGGTATTGAATTCGGTGGTCCTTTGATGGATGCACTAAGTGATGTGCTTGATGCTTTACAACCCGTATTTAAGGTTCTTGAAAACGTGGCGAAAGCATTCAGTAATGCAAGTCCTGAAACACAGAAATTTGTAGTGGCACTTGCCGCAATTGCGGCAGCAGTGGGGCCAGTAATAGCAATTGTTGGTTCACTACTAGGAGCGCTAGGGTCGATTGCTACAGCTTTAGGTTTGGCAGCCACATGGCCGGTTGTTTTGGTGGCAGCGATAGTTGCGGCCGTCACAGTCATTGTTACCTATATAGTTACTCATTGGGATCAAATCAAAGCCAAGACTGAAGAGGTCTGGAATGCAATTTCTACGACAATTTCAAATGTCTGGAATTCGATAGCTACAGCAACATCTAATATATGGAACTCAATTACCTCATACCTATCAAGTTTATGGACAAGCACCGTTTCAACAGCAAGTAGTATATGGAACGGATTGGGTAACTTCTTTAGTGGACTTTGGACATCAATAAGTACGGCAGCAAGTAGTATTTGGAATTCAATTACTACTTATTTATCTGGATTATGGACAAATATTGTATCAATCGCATCGAGTATATGGAATGGATTAGTTAGCGTAATTACTGTTATTTTTATGACCATTCAATCTGTCATTCAAGGTGTATGGCTATTTATAACTTCTTGGTTACAGTGGGCTTGGCAAGCAATCGTTGCTTTAACAGCACCAATATGGCAACCATTAGTAGAATTCTTTAGTCAAATGTGGCAAATTATTTCTACCACAGCCCAAAGTGTATGGACATTCATAACTAATACCTTGAGTATTATTTGGACAACCATAGTTACCACGGCACAAACGATTTTTAACGCATTAAGTAGTTTCTTCACCACGATTTGGAATGCTATTTCTACTGTATTTATAACGGTAACTTCTGCAATAGAAAGTAGAGTTGTGACTATCTGGCAAGCAATTGTTAGTGTTACAACGAGCGTTTTTAACAGCATAAAAAATATTATTACAAGCATTTGGCAAGCCATTGTTTCGGTAACGACTTCGGTACTTAATTCTATTAGGTCAGCAGTCTCAGCCGGATGGAATGCAGTCAAATCAGTAACAGTTTTGGTGATGAATGCTATCAAATCAGCAGTTTCAGCAGCTTGGAATGGAATCAAATCCGTAACAACTTCGGTGATGAATGGAATCAAATCGGCGGTTTCAGCTGGATGGAATGCCGTTAAATCTGTAACATCGTCTGTCTTAAATGGAGTTAAATCGACAGTATCCAGCATTTGGAATGGAATCAAATCAGCAATTTCAAGTGTCGTTAATGCAATTAAATCATTAGTAAGTAACGCCTGGAACAATATCAAATCAGTAACATCAAGCGTTTGGAATGGAATCAAGTCAGCAATGGTTGGTCCAGTTCAAGCAGCTAAATCAACGATTTCAGGGATTGTTAGTGCGATTAAAGGATTCTTTAGTTCAATGCATCTAAGAATTCCTAGAATCAGTTTGCCACCATTGCCACAATTTCATTTAAAAGGTAAATTCAGTTTCAAACCACCGTCAGTACCGCATCTATCTGTAAAGTGGAATGCAATTGGTGGAATCATGAAAGCACCAACTATTTTCGGGATGAATGGTGGTAACTTGCAAGGCGGTGGCGAAGCTGGACCTGAAGCAATACTTCCATTAAATTATAAAAATCTATCTGCAATTGGTAATCAAATTGTGCAAGCTACAAATGAAAGAATTAACAGACCCGTCACACAGAATGTTCAAATGACTTTCTATAACACAGTTAGAGATAACGATGATGTAGATAGGATTTTTGAACGTGCTGACGATTGGATTGGCCAAAGAAGCAATAAATCAAGTTTTGGAGTTAGGGGGTATTAAATGACACTGCACATGGTGATTGATGGAGTCTATGATTCAGACATGCTGTTAGCTGTCGAAGACCGACCAGCTCTATCAAATCCTAATTATGAGTTTGAATCTAACTATGTAGACGGAAGAAACGGAAGTTTGAACCGTTTGAAATATATCAAGGATGTAACTCAGAAAGTAAAATTCAACATGTTGGAAGATTTCAACGTAAAAGAAAAGCTACGACACATTAAGTCGTGGCTTTTTAACTGTAAAAAAATAAGATTCGATGACGACATCATTTATCGCAAAGTTAAGTATGTCGAGATTGGAGATATCGATAATGAGATCGCCGAGTATGGATCGTTCGAAGTCTCATTCGTGTGCGACCCGTTCGAATATCATGTCGGTAATGATGAGGTAACCATTGTCAAAGATGGAACCATTTTCAATCGTGGAACTATCTACTCCCTCCCGAAACTCGAAATTATGGGCAGCGGTGAGGGAGTCGTTACGATTAATGACCAAGCTATTGAACTGAACTTGACCGTAGAACACGCCTATATAGACTCTGAAATTCAAGAGATTTATAGGGATGATACGAATCTAGGTTTATCAATGGTTGGCGATTTTCCTCGCTTAATGCCTGGTCAAAATGACATCGAAATTAGTGGCGACTTCGATACCGTTAAATTTAACGTAAGGGAGAGATATCTATGATCAGACTATTTCCCGAAGATGCCACAGAAGAACAGTTCAAGACTAATGGTATTGCCGTCTTAGATAGTGGCATTAAAGACAATTCCGTAGAGTGGACTAAAAACGGCATGTACAGTTTTGACTTTGATTATTTTAGCGAAGAGAAATACAGCGGAATAATCAAAGGCGATATGATCGTGGTCGCTCCCACACCACTAGGCGAGCAACCTTTTCGAATTCATAAAGTTACCGAACAAATAGGGTTCTTGAAAGTCGAGTGCTATCACCTATTTTACGATTTAGCATCTAACTTAATCGAGGATTCTAACTTCGTTAATTTGACTGGAACCGCATTGATGGATAGATTTAATGCGGCTTTTCAATATCCAACGAAGTTTAGGTTTACATCCGATATTGATAAAGTTGCAAATTGCCGAATGGTCAGAATGAATCCAGTTCAAGCGCTACTAGATACATCTAAAGATAATACATTTCTAAATCGCTGGGGTGGCGTTATCTCACGTGATGGCTACGATGTGAAAATGCTAAGGACGATGGGTGAGGATAGAGGTTTTAAAATTACTCACGGCAAAAACCTAACAGGATATACGTATCAAATTGACTGGGAGCCGATGGCAACTAGAATCATGCCGATTGGATTCGATGGCTTGATGTTGCCTGAGAAATATGTGGACAGTCCACTAATTGATAAGTACAAAAATATCAAAATCAAAACAGTTAACTATCAGGACGTCAAGGCTGAAAATTCTAACTCTCAATTTAATCAAGAGGGTGCCATCCCTGTCGATCAAGCTTATGAGAAACTAAGAAGTTTGGCAAAAGAAGAATACAGTAAGAACGAAGCTGATAAGCCTAGTATCAATATCAAAATTCAATTCAAGAATTTGGGAGATACAAAGGAATACAGCCAGTTCAAGAAGCTGGTTGATGTTAAACCGTTAGATATTGTCCACATTCAAGTGAGTGATTTTGATATTAAAGACAGCATCATTAGTTACAAATACGATGCCTTAGCCAGAGAATACACAGAAGTAGAATTAGGCACGATTGCTAGAACTGGTATCTCAGACAAGACCGTCAGTACCGAAAACAAAGTAACTAACGTTGAAACCAAAGTCGATGAAACCAACACAAACCTGAATGAAACGAACGTCAATTTAACCGAGACAAATAAAGATGTTTCTGATTTGAAAGCCAGCGATAAAGAAAAACAGCGGTTGATGGACGAATTGAAGAAGAATGTTAACGATACTAGGGATGACATGCTGGGTTATATCAACGGAAGCGGTCGTGATGTAATAAGATTCCTTCCCAATAGAGAAAACCCAACGGATATTGTTGCCAGCAAATCGGGTGGTAACTATGGGATGCGTTGGAACTCTAAAGGTATCTATTATGATGGTAAAGGTACGGTATCTATTGATAACCGTGGTAGCGTCTATGCTGATAATTTTGTGGGTCAAAGTATCACTGGCGTTCATATTCGTGGTGGAGAAATTAGTGGTGTAACCATTAGTGGCGATACAGACATATCAATGGGTACTGGATCGAATAGAACATCCATTACAAGCTATGGTATTTCGACAAATAATATGACGGTTCATCAAATTGATGGAATTAGAGCAATGAACATAGAGTCGGGATATCTAATGATTAATGGGGCTAAATTAACCGGTGATGGCTCTGGAAAACTTTACATGGGTGGACTAAGAATTTTAAATGAAAGTGACTTGAAATAATCATGGAGAATAAAGGAAATGCGAACGAAGTAATTAAAGATTTAGCTGGTAAATTAGCTAATACACAGGTTGAGAATTCTATTCTTTTTATCGAAAATAAACATCTCAAAGAAGAAAATGAAGAATTGAAGGTGAAGTCGAATGGCAATGATTTACATAAAAACAAATGATATTGGAGCCGTCACAGATTATTTAAAATCAGATGACGATTCCGAATATAGTTTCAAGCAGTTTAATGATTTTAAGCCAGATGAATCGTTAATTAATGATGGTTATATTTATGTCCATTTGATTGATTCAGAATATCCATTATTTGAAAAGTTACATGATTACTATACATATTTTGATGGTCAACTTCACAGACCTTATAACTTTGATAGAAAAATAATTGAAAATATATTGAATGGAGGTGATTAAATGAGTTTACAACCAATTGTTTTAGATACAGACAAGACAACCCCAATCTACGAGTTGCCTTTGAAGATTAGACAAGGCGATACAGGTGACGAGCTGCAAGTAACGCTTGGGAAGTCATTCGAAAAATATACTGATTTATCTACAGTTGACATTGAACTCATCGCCAAAACGCCCGACCAACGACTAATTAAGCAGGCTGTGACTGATAAGTCGGGAAACACGTTCAAGGTTAAGTTTCCAGATGAAATGTACACAAATGTCGGCGTGTTCAGAAACATGTATTTCAAAATCGGAGATGATTCCACATCAGATATTAAATTAGTCGTGCTGCAAGGGATCGGATCAATCAAAGAAGCCGGAAGCTATATTGATGACTTTGAAACATTAATCAAGGAAGGTCAATCTTATGTTTTAGCCTTAAAAGATTTTGCCAATACTGGAAATGCGAAGATTGATAGCAAAGTTGCAGAATTAACTGGCAAGATGCAGAGTTTCGTGGATAAGTCAAAGGAAGACTTAGATGCTGCTAAAACAGCGTGGAGTGCATTCCAAAGTAGTTCACAGACAGCATTCACAGACGCTCAAGACAAACGAGCAAGTGATTTTAACAGCCAAAAAGCAGGCTTTGAAACTGATTTTAATAAGCAAAAAGCAGACTTCGAAAACAGATTTAAAGCACTGTTGGCAACACTACAAGGCGACTATGACAGCTTCAAAGCATTAATTAATAAAGACGTTGCAGATTTTAATACATCTTTAGACAGCTTAAATAGACAAGCAACAGACGTTAAAAATAAATTTGATGCTTTGAAAGCTCAATTGGATTTAGCTGCTCAAAATATTAGTGGTGTCAGGACTAACTTGCTTACGGGAACAAGCAATCAGGTAGTTCAGGCTACAAATTGGTATATGCAAGCTGCTGATATTAAGTATGACAAGAGTTTAGGCGACAATTTATGTGCGTCTGCAATGATTAATAATGCGGCCCATGCAAGTAGTTTATTAAGAGGGTCTGCAAGCCTTGTTTTAAAGACTTATGACTCCAGCGGAAATGAATTAGCAAAAGCCACAGGAAATGCTGTTAGTTATAATGAGAATGGCCTAAGTCAATGCTCTATAAGTATTAATGATGGTGTTGCAGATATTAAAGCACATATCTGGACTAATAACATGAATCAAAACGCATTTTATTCGTGCCTAAAAATTGAAAAAGGCTTCGTAGCAACTGATTGGTGCCCTAATCCATTAGATATTGCGACTGATGGAAGTGTTCAAACAGCTATCACAAATGCTTTAGACAAAGCCGACTATCCCACATCTTCCGAGGTCGACAAGAAAATTTCTACAGGTGTTGGACAAGCCAAGACTTACGCCGAGCAAAGCATCAAGGATATTATCGGTGCTGCTCCCGCTACATTAGACACTATCGGAGAGCTAGCCGATGCCGTGACTAAAAATAAAGATGGTGTTCAAGCCATCAATGACGGAATAACGAAGAAAGCAGATAAGACTGAGCTGGCTAACTATGAATCAAAAGCAGAAGTGATTAGTAAAACTGACTATGAAGCCAAGAAAACAGCCGGAACCTTGGAAAATAAGTTTTATATAGTAATTGATGATACGGAGGCAAGCTAATGTCGGAATTAAAAATTGGAGGTAATGACGTGGTTAAAATTATGTATGGCGACCGAGAAATTGGTGGTGGTCACAAAAGCGGCGATATCGTGTTTTCAGCATCGAGCAATTATGACACAATACGTCAATATACAGCTCCCTACAAGCCTTCAAAAGATGATGAATATACAATACGCATTATTTATAAGAATGGCTACCAAACGTATGTATTGAAAGATGTTGATGCTACCCCTGATAATATTTCGAATTTAGAGTTTGTTAGTAGCAATTTTAAATTTGCTATTAATTCAAACGGCGAACTTTCGGTGAGAATCAGCGATTCAACTAGTTTTATTGTCGTTGTCATTCTCAAATGAAATTGGTATAGGAGATATAAAAATAACTAAAATCACAGCCTTATAGGCTTATTTTTTTACGAAAAATTAGGGAGATGAATATATGTATGCACCATTACCAAATGTCGGCCTAATGAATTGGGTCGATGCAATGGAACACTTAGACAAAAATCCGTTGCTTTTCACACTGGCAGTTTTAATTTTGGCCGATGTAATTACAGGCATTTCAAAATCATTAGTAACATCTACGACCGATAGCAGTATCGGTAAGAAGGGATTTGCTATTCATATCACGATCATACTTTTAGTGTGGCTACTTTATCCGTGGTCAATCGCTATCGGATATAAATGGGTAGGCGATGCGGTTCTCTGGTTGTGGATATTTATGTATGCAACGTCAATCACAGAAAATGTCGGACAAATGGGATTGCCACTTCCACACTTTTTCAAGGATAGATTGAACAAGCTTAGCGATTACGCTGAAAATGGCGAACCTAAGAAAGAAAATAAGGAGGACAAATAAATGAACATTGATAAGAGTTATTTTAGACAAGATACACCATTAGTGGGAGTTCCACCATTTGGACAAGTCCATGCACATTCAACTGGAAACAATAAATCCATGGCTAAAGAAGATGCTGGATATATGTCGTGGAAAGATTTACGTTCTGGTTTCTTTACTCATGTAGTAGGCAACGGTAAAATCTATCAAACCGCTGCTACTAATCAAGGTGCTTGGGACGTAGGCGGTGGCTGGAACTCGTGGGGATATGCTAGTGTCGAACTAATCGAATCACACAAGACCAAAGCTGAATTTATGACTGATTATAAATTATATGTCAATTTATTGCGTGAATTAGCTGTTGAAGCAGGCGTCCCACTAACGTTGGATACTTCGAAGTATGGCGTGGTCACACATCAATACTGCACAAATAATCAGCCAAATAACCAAAGTGATCATGTTGACCCTTATCCATATTTGGCTAAATGGGGAATCAGTAAAGCACAATTTAAAGCTGATGTTAAGAACGGTATTAATACCGTAGAAAAGCCAAAATCCACAGTTAATAATGTGGTTCAAGTACTAGATAGTAAAGCGTTTAAGACGTTCACTACATATAATAAGAATGGACAAGCTAATGAAGGTTCATGGATTACACCAAGTTCAAAATGGGTATCTAATTCAATCCAAGTAATTGATAGCAAACCTTATTTTGTGATTGGAAGTAACATCTATCTACCGCAGTCATCCACGACCTTTAAAGACAAATTAGTTATTAATGGAGATCAAGCTGAATCTGTCGATGGTAAGGGCGCTGCCATTTCTGGCAGTAACAAGAAATTCAAAGCCGGTAGTGAATGGAAGACGACTGATAAGTTAGTTAACATCCCTGGAATTGGTTACTGTTACAAAGTGGCTACAGACGAATATGTTCCTATTAAATATGCGCAAGGTTCAGGATTTAAAGGATAAATTTTAAACGGTAAATGCTAGACAAATATAATAATATGCGTTAATTTAAAGGTGTTCATTGACGTGGACAATACTGTAAATTACCTTAGTTCTGAATTAACTTTGATAGCATTAAAAGAGTCCATCATCTATTAATTTAGGTGGTGGGCTTTTTTATTTGTCTAAAAATAATTAAAAAAATAATATATAATAGAACTTGTAAATAAATAAAGAAATAAAAGAAAATCATAACAATGTCAGAAAAACTAACTGTTTGCTGTCAATAAAATAAATCCAACAAGAGTTGGTGGCGTTTTGGTAAATAGTTACAACTAAAAAAGAAAAGAAGACTAGTTAAATGGCGGAAGATAAATTTGAACAAGCTGTAATTGACAAGCTAAAGAGTGAAGGTTGGGAATATCTAACAGATTATTCTGGTGTAACAGTTGATCGGTTATATGATCACTGGCGAGATATTCTGAATGCCAACAATCGTAAACGACTAGAAGATACTCCGTTGGGGGGCAATCATGAGTAATAAAGTGCCTCAAATTCGCTTTAATGGTTATAGTGATGATTGGGTACAGCATAAGTTAGAAAACATTTTCAATATCATTGATGGCGACAGGGGAAGTAACTATCCTCACAACTCTGATTTTCTAGAGAATGGAACCAACGTCTTTTTGGACACAGGTAACGTGCGGCCATCCGGATTTTTGTTCAACACGATCAAATACATCAGTGATGAAAAAGACTCTCAGTTGCGTGCTGGAAAAATGGAACCGAATGATATTGTCATGACATCTCGGGGGACGTTAGGAAATATTGCCTGGTATACCGGTGATATCGTCGATCGTTACCCTAGCGTTCGAATTAATTCGGCCATGCTAATCTTGCGAAATGTAATTCCAAATGAAGTTTCGACTCCGTTTATGATTTCGATTTTACGAGGGAATTTGATTGATACGTTCATGCGTAGGATGAAGGTTGGGTCGGCTCAACCTCACATTACGAAAAAAGATTTCTCCAAAACAGAGGTATCAATCCCATCAAATTTCAAGGAACAAGAGTCATTGGGTATGTTTTTTGAAACACTAGACAATCTTATCGCTGCTAACCAGCGTAAGTTAGATTTGCTCAAGGAACAGAAAAAAGGCTACTTGCAAAAAATGTTCCCCCAAAATGGGAGCAAGTTCCCGCAATTAAGATTTGCAGGGTTTGCTGACGATTGGGAACAGCGTAAGGTAGGTGAGTTGTATAAAGTTACAAGAGGCCAAGTCCTTGCAACAAGCAAGACAACTCCTGAGAAAGTTGGAAAGAATCAGTATCCCGTATATTCCTCGCAAACAAAGAATGATGGATTGATGGGGTATTACTCGGACTATCTTTTTGATACCGCAATAACTTGGACTACAGATGGTGCTAACGCAGGGACTGTTAACTTTAGACCCGGAAAATTTTATAGTACAAACGTCAATGGCGTTCTTCTATCCGCTGATGGTCTGGCTAATAAAGCAATGGCCGAAAATCTCAACAGATCTGCATGGAAATGGGTTTCACACGTTGGAAATCCCAAGTTGATGAATAACGTTATGAGTCAAATATCAGTCATGATCCCCGTAAATTTGTCTGAACAAGAGAAAATTTCTGAGTTTTTGATGATGATTGACAACACTATTGCTCTTCATCAACGTAAGTTAGATTTGTTGAAAGAACAGAAAAAAGGCTTTTTACAAAAGATGTTTGTATAGGGACTATAAATATCAAATCGCCCCTCGAAAACATTGAAAGAATAACTCCTAATATCTATAAAAGTGCTGAGGAAAGGCACAATCCTATTTTATTTATTATCAGAGCAATTAGTCCACACTTAATATTGGGTGGGGCTTTTTTATTTTGATTATTTTATAAAGTATACTTTACATTTTATAAAGTATGCTTTATAATGTACTTGTAATCAAGGAAAGGAAGTCATCAAAATGACTGATTTAAAATATGATGTTTTAAACTTAAAAAATGAAGAATTAGTTGATAGTAAGAAAGATGTTATTGATTCAGTTAACGGTTATATTGATACGGCTGTTGAAGAAGGCTTTGAACCTTTAAGATCAGCATTTGAAGATGGAGAAGTTTCCAAAGCTTTAGATTATGATGAGGCTGTTGATTTGTATCACGATTATATTGATGATGGCATGCAAGATGAAATCGCTGACACAATTAGTGACGTTGATAAACAATCTAATGAAATAGATGAACTGGAAAATAAAATTGATGAAATTCAAGACATCATTTATACAATCAGTAAGGATTTTGAGATTTTAAACATTGAAGTTTCTCACAAGACAATTTCAACATATCTAACAATTAAACGTTCTGATGATTTCATCAAAAAATACGAAAAATACTTTGATACTTCGTTTAATGGAAATTTAAAGAGTAATGAAATATCAATTAGAATTTCTGATCATAACGTTGGTGGTAACGAATTTTATGATTATTCACACAGTGAATATGAGTGGCTGGTTTAATTAAAAAGTGGAGGATTCAAAAATGAAAAACGTTGAAAAGATTCAAGAATTTTTAGACAACAAGAGACGTGGTGACTACATTAATTTAAAGGGAAACACTAACCAAATTTTAAACGCCAATGTTTTTGATAAAGATGACTATGATTATTTCTATAACAACGAAGATGAATGGGTTAAAGGCGGGAACATGGTAAGCCCCGAAGATGTCAAAGATAATGATATTGTTGTGACTTATTATGGTTTGAACAATGACGGAGCCGAAGACAGTTTTATAGTTGGTAATCCTAACCAGGAAAAACAACAACAGGCTTTAAATAAATTTGTTGAATACTGGAGAGATTTCCTTACGGTTGAGCCAATCGACAAAGCACGGTTGATTTTAGGCAACAAGTCCATTAAAGACAAAGAGTTGGCTCAAAAAGTTGGCGTTAGTCGAATGATGATCAATAATTATAGAAATGGTGTTTATGATCTAGACAAGGCCAAATACGAAATAGTAAAAGCACTAGCCGATTTTTATGATGAAACAAATTAGATAAGTAGCCTACAAATTTATGTGGACTTTTTTTGCACAAAAAAATCGCTAGTCATTTGACTGGCGATAATCAACTTTGTTCCCACTGTATTTTTTTTGTGACTCATCCGTGACTCATTTTTTTAAAAGCTTATCGAAAGTCATCAAAGTTTTATCAGCTAAAAAGCTATATATAATAGTAAATTCGGGACTATGTGAAATATATCGGTGTTTAATTATGCGCCACGTGGGAGTCGAACCCACATCCCAGGAACCGGAATCCTGTGTGCTATCCATTACACTAGCAGCGCAAGCACAATATAATTTTAGCTCATCATAGGGTGAAATGTAAATCTCTAAAAAAATTAATATAACTTGGACTTTTTATCGCATATCACTTGAAATATTCACAAGAGAGTTTATACTATTAGTTGTGCTTAGGAGATGAGAATAAATCATCTGGGCTTTTATTTTTTGAGTACATGGGTCGTAAATAGACATACAGGGACAGGACTTGCCCCATGGAGTATATCAAATGACTAATAATGAAGATTTAGAATTGCTGGATTTAGTCGCCCCAGACTTCATTAAAACTCTGGAAAAGCGATTTAGAATACTTCAGAGTATCTCATTAATGGAGCCTATCGGGCGCAGAGTGTTAGCCGATGATCTTAACATTACTGAACGTGTATTGAGAACTGAAACCGACTTATTACGGAAACAAGGTTTGATTATTTCTTCGAAATCTGGAATGTCTTTGACAAAGACAGGTAGCGACGTAGTAATTAAATTGACGGACGTGTTAGCCGATTATCAAGGAACTGCTTTATTGGAAAAACAATTGAGTAGCAGATTGGGAATCAGTAGATGTATTGTTTTACCAGGTAATGCTGATAAGCAACATCGAGTAGTCGATTCGTTTGGTAGGAGACTTAATCAACTTTTAGGAACACTGTTACCGACAGGACAGTCAATGATTTCTGTCACAGGCGGTAGTACTTTGGCAAGAGTTGCAAGAAATCTTTCATCTGATTTATCGAAAAACCGTCAACTGGTATTTTTACCAGCACGTGGTGGGGTCGGTGAATCAGTAGCAATTCAAGCTAACAGTGTTTGTGCGGAAATGGCTTCTAGAACACAGGGTCAGTACCGGGCATTGTATCTTCCAGAAGATATTTCTGAAAAAAGTTTTGAATCTTTGCAAAAAGAGACTTCAATTAAGTCGGTTCTTGATTTAATATATAGAAGTAATGTTGTTATTCACAGCATTGGCACTGCAAGCGTCATGGCTGAGAGAAGAAACCTTTCTTCTAAGGAACAGGATGTGGTTGACAGCGGAAGAGCTGTTTCAGAAGCATTCGGTGATTTCTTCGATCAGAACGGTAAGCTTGTTTATAAGGTACCTAGGATTGGACTTCATGTCCGGGACCTTGCTAGAATAGAATATGTGATTGCGATTGCCGGTGGCGAAAGTAAAGCTAACGCTATTCAATCATATATGAAAAACGCACCTCATCATACGATTTTGATCACTGATGAAGGTGCCTCAAAACTGATTTTAAGGGATAACCCTTTAAAATAATATTTTTTTTATTTCCTGAAGGAGGAATTTTTGTATGACTACAAAAGTTGGTATTAATGGATTTGGCCGTATCGGTCGTTTGGCATTCCGCCGTATCGCTGCACTTCAAGCAGCTGGCAAGACAGATTTGGAAGTTGTTGCTATTAACGATTTAACTTCACCTGCTATGCTTGCTCACCTATTGAAGTATGATACAGCTCATGGTAACTTCGAAATTGACAAGATCACTGCTGAAGATGCAGCTATCGTTGTTGATGGTAAGAAGATCCCTGTATATGCTGAAATGAACGCTGCAGACCTTAAATGGGTTGCTAACGACGGTGTTGATATCGTTCTTGAATGTACTGGTTTCTACACATCAGAAGAAAAAGCACAAGCTCATATCGATGCCGGTGCAAAACGTGTATTGATCTCAGCTCCATCAGGTGCTATGCCTACAGTTGTTTATGGTGTTAACGATGACATCCTAACAAACGACGTTAAGATTGCTTCAGCTGGTTCATGTACAACTAACTGTCTTGCACCTCTAGCAAATGCCGTAAACAAAGAATTCGGTATTAAAGCTGGTACAATGACAACTATCCATGCTTACACGGCTACACAAAAACTTCAAGATGGTCCAGAACGTAAAGGTAATGTTCGTGCTGCACGTGCTGCTGCTGCAAACATCATCCCTCATTCAACTGGTGCTGCTAAGGCTCTTGGTCTAGTTGTTCCTGACTTGAAAGGTAAGCTTGATGGACATGCACAACGTGTACCTGTTATCACAGGTTCAGTTACAGAATTAGTTGCAACTCTTAACAAAGAAGTTACAGTTGACGAAGTAAACGCTGCAATCAAGAAGTATACAGAAAACAACCCTTCATTCGGTTACAACGATGATGAAATCGTATCTTCAGATGTTATCGGTACATCATTTGGTTCAATCTTTGACCCAACACAAACACAAATTGTTGGTTCAGGTGATGGCCAAGTTGTAAAGACTGTTGCATGGTACGATAACGAATCAGGATTTACTGCACAAATGGTTCGTACACTTGAAAAATTTGCTAGCTTAGACTAATTATTAGTTTAAATTAGTAACTAATTTAAGATAAAACCTAATTTAGTATGATTTAAATTGGCGGAGGGAGGATAACTCCTTCCGCCTTTTTTTAAGGAAAATATTGGAGGAATTATTTACAATGGCTAAACTTATCGTTTCTGACGTTGACGTAAAGGGCAAAAAAGTCCTAATGCGTGTAGATTTCAACGTTCCTATTAAAGATGGTGTTGTCGGCGATACAAACCGTATCGTTGGTGCTATCCCAACAATCAAGTATGTTTCAGAACATGGTGGAAAGGTTATCTTGCTATCTCACTTGGGTCGTATTAAGAGTGATGAAGACAAGTTAGCTTTGTCATTAAAACCAGTTGCTGCTAAACTTCAAGAATTAAGCGGTATGCCAGTTAAGTTCGTACCAACTAACGAAGGTAAAGAACTTGAAGATGCTATCAATGATCTTAAAGACGGTGAAATCCTATTGATGGAAAACACTCGTTTCCAAGATATCGATAATGACTTCGGCAAACGTGAAAGCAAGAACGATCCTAAACTTGGCGAATACTGGGCATCACTTGGTGACGTATTTATCAACGATGCATTCGGTACAGCCCACAGAAGCCATGCTTCAAACGTTGGTATCTCAACAGCTATGAAGGCTGCTGGCAAACCCGTTGCTGCTGGTTTCTTAATGGAAAAGGAAATCAAGTTCTTAGGTAACGCTGTTGACAATCCTGTACACCCATTTGTAACAATTCTTGGTGGTGCAAAGGTTTCAGATAAGATCGGTGTTATTGAAAACTTAATTCCAAAATCAGACCACATCTTAATCGGTGGTGGTATGGCCTATACATTCTTAGCTGCCCAAGGCCACAAGATCGGTAAGTCACTATTCGAAGAAGACAAAGTTGAACTAGCTAAGGACCTCCTTCAAAAAGCTGGCGACAAGATTGTTCTTCCTGTAGACCACATCGTTGCTAAAGAATTCTCAAATGATGCTGATGCAACAACTACTGATGGTGTTGATATTCCTGATGACGAAATGGCTCTTGATATCGGACCTAAGACAGTTAAATTGTTCCAAGATAAATTAAATGGTGCAAAGACTGTTGTATGGAATGGACCAATGGGTGCATTCGAAATGAGCAAGTTTGCTGAAGGTACACTAGAAGTTGGACGTGCTATGGGTAACTTAACAGATGCTATTACTATTGTTGGTGGTGGTGACTCAACTGCTGCTGCTAAGAGTCTTGGTATTGCTGATAAGCTAACACACATCTCAACTGGTGGTGGTGCTTCACTAGAATACCTTGAAGGTAAAGTATTACCTGGTATCGACTCAATTTCAGATAAATAATTATTATTTTTCAGAGGAGAATTAATTTTATGCGTACACCTATTATTGCGGGTAACTGGAAGATGAACAAAAATCCTAAAGAAACCCAAGAATTCTTAGACGGTATCAAAGGTAAGTTGCCAGAATCTGGCGTAGAAACTATCATTGGTGCTCCAGCCATCGACCTTACAACACTTGTTGCAGGTGCAGAAGGCACACCATTGAAGACAGCTGCTGAAAACTCATATTTCGAAGATGCTGGTGCATTTACTGGTGAAACTTCACCTAAGGCCCTTGACGAAATGGGTATTGACTATGTAATTATCGGTCACTCAGAAAGAAGACAATACTTCGGTGAAACTGATGAAGACATCAACAAGAAAGCTATTGCTATCTTGAAGAACAACATGCTACCTATCATTTGCTGTGGTGAAACTCTAGAACAACGTGAAGCCGGCAAAGCTGAATCATGGGTAACTGGTCAAATCGAAAATGCTGTTAAAGGCATTTCAGCTGCTGACTTAGCTAAGTCAGTTATCGCTTACGAACCAATCTGGGCTATCGGTACTGGTAAGACTGCTACTGCTGATCAAGCACAAGAAATGGTTCACGTAATCCGTGAAAAGATTGCTAGCTTGTACGATGCTGATACAGCTGACAAAGTACGTATTCTTTACGGTGGTTCTGTAAAACCTGCTAACGTTAAAGAATTAATGGCTAAAGAAGATATTGATGGTGGACTTGTTGGTGGTGCATCAATGGATCCAGAATCATATATCGCTTTGGCTAACTTCAATAAATAATTAGTTTTATATAAGTTATTTATTTTAAGTGCCAAAAAGGTTAAAATTATGTTGTATTAAAATCATAAAGGAGATTTTTAAAATATGTCTGTAATTACTGATATTTTAGGCCGTGAAGTTCTTGATTCACGTGGTAACCCAACTGTTGAAGTTGAACTATATACTGAACTAGGTGGCTTTGGCCGCGCACTTGTTCCATCAGGTGCTTCAACTGGTGAACACGAAGCTGTTGAATTACGTGATGGCGACAAATCACGTTTTGGTGGCAAGGGTGTTCTTAAAGCCGTTGCTAACGTAAACGACAAGATTGCTAAAAAGGTTATCGGCATGGACGTTACTGACCAACGTGCCATTGACCAAGCTATGATCGACCTTGACGGTACACCAAACAAGGGTACTTTAGGTGCTAACGCTATTCTTGGTGTTTCACTTGCTGCTGCTCGTGCTGCTGCTGACGAATTAGGTCTTCCATTGTACGAATACCTTGGTGGTCCTAATGCTCACGTATTGCCAACACCTATGATGAACGTTATCAATGGTGGTAAGCATGCTGACAACAACGTTGACTTCCAAGAATTCATGATTGTACCTGTTGGTGCAAAATCAATGCGTGAAGCCGTACGTATGGGTTCAGAAACTTTCCAATCATTGAAGAAGGTTCTTGAAGGCCGTGGCTTGAACACAGCTGTTGGTGATGAAGGTGGTTTCGCTCCTGATCTAGAAAACAACGAAGCACCATTCAAGATTTTGGTTGAAGCTATTGAAAAAGCTGGTTACAAGCCTGGCGACGACGTTGCTATTGGTTTTGACTGTGCTTCATCAGAATTCTACAACAAAGACACTCACAAGTACGAACTAAAGGGTGAAGGCGAAAACGGTGCTGTTCTTTCAACAGACGAATTTATCGACTTGCTTGATGGTATCGTTGACAAGTACCCAGTTGTTACAATCGAAGATCCTATCGATGAAAACGAATGGGAAGACTGGCAAAAAGTTACTGCTAAACTTGGTAAGAAAGTACAACTTGTTGGTGATGACTTGTTCGTTACAAACACAGACTACTTGAAGAAGGGTATTGAAATGGGAGTTTCAAACTCAATCCTTATCAAGCTTAACCAAATCGGTACACTTACAGAAACATTCGAAGCTATCGAAATGGCTAAAGAAGCTGGCTTCACAGCCGTTGTTTCACACCGTTCTGGTGAAACAGAAGATACAACAATTGCTGACCTTGTTGTTGCTACAAACGCAGGTCAAATCAAGACTGGTTCAATGAGCCGTACAGACCGTATTGCTAAGTACAACCAATTGATGAGAATTGAAGATCAACTTGGTGACCAAGCTGAATACAAGGGTATCAAGAGTTTCTACAACTTGAACAAATAATTACTTTTAAGTAATTGATTAAAACAGCCTTAGGGCTGTTTTTTTTGTGCAATTTTTTTGTACAATGTATAAGTGGAGTTTTTACTTATGTTTGATTGGGAAAGATATCAACTGATTTGATGGAAGTACGCCCGTCGGTAGTAGAAGATCAGTGAGCTGCTGGGATATGGTGGGCTGAGTGTATGAGGCATTGGATATTTCAGTAAACGGTGCTTGTATTAGCTGATATTTTAAAGATATAAATAATAGAATAAGAAACTAGTCCGGAGCAATAAGAAAATTGGCTCAGCCATGAAATTTACCTTAGCGATTTATCGCTTAGGTAAAGGTCGAACTTGAAAATCCATGAATTTGCACAAAGTGCAAATTTATTAGCTTCCAGTCGGCCCATGGCGTTCCGGCCAAATTTTCTTGTTGCGGAGGATGGCAAAACAAACATATTCCCATTCCCACTATAATCAAATTTAAGTAAAAACCATAAGCAGAAATAGTTGGAGGAGAATGAAATGACGTTAAAAGTTGCATTTATTGGATTTGGTAAATCGGCCAATCGCTATCATTTACCATATTTGAATATTCGAAAAGATTTTCAAGTGAAAACAGTTTACACACGCAGGGCAGTCAATGAAGATTTAGCTAAGCCTTATCGTGACAAAGGTGTTAATTTCACTAATGATTTAAATGATATTTTGAATGATCCGGAAATTGATTTAGTAACAATTTGTACTCCAGCTCAAACACATTATGAATTGGCTAAAAGTGTAATTGAGGCTAAAAAATCAGTTATTGTTGAAAAGCCATTTGTTGATACCTTGGATCATGCTCGTGAATTGATCCAATTAGGTAAGGATAATAATGTTTTAGTTATGCCATATCAAAATCGTCGCTTTGATGGTGACTATTTGGCAGCTAAACAAGTAATAGATCAAGGTTTCTTAGGCGATATTGTGGAAGTTGAATCACATATTGACTATTACCGTCCCAATACAGTCAACGGCAAGGGAACAAAAGAACAGGGTGAATTTTATGGTTTAGGAATTCATTTGATGGATCGTATGGTAGCTATCTTTGGCCGTCCGGATAAGGTTGTTTATGATATTAGAAACACTGAAGTAAGTGATGCTGTGGATAACTACTTCGATGTTGACTTGCATTATGGCACAAAAATGAAGGTTAAGGTCAAGGTAAGTACTGACGTTGCCAAAGAGTATCCTCGTTTTATTATTCATGGAATGAATGGTTCATTCATTAAGTATGGTGCCGACCAACAAGAAAATGATTTAAAAGCTGGAATTATGCCAGGAACAGCTGGTTTTGGTGAGGACAGTCCAATGTATTATGGTATTGCTAAGTATCGTAATGCTAATGGGGATTGGATTGAAAAACAAATTAAGACACCATTAGGCGACTATGGTTTGTATTATGATTCGGTTTATCAAACTTTGGTCAATAATCAACCAAGATTGGTAACCGACGAGCAGATTTTGACTGATATGGAATTGTTGGAAGCTGGATTCTATCAACCATCACCATCAGTCTATGATGTACCAAAATTAAACTTTTAATGCAGGGGATAAAAATGAAAATAGCAATTACTGATAATGAGAAGTTAAAACTGACTTTAGAGGGTGTTCTGGTCGGAGTAATTTCAGGAATTGTTGTAAGTATGTTTAGATGGTCAATAGCTCATTCATTAAAAGTTTTTCAAGGACTTTATGTAACTGCTAGAAGCAATTTGAGTTTATTAATTGGTTTATTGATTGCGATGATCGTAATTGCAGTCTTTGTTGGCTATTTGCTTAAGAAAGAACCTAATATCTCTGGTTCTGGTATTCCGCAAGTTGAAGCTCAATTGGGTGGAGAAATGCACCTGAAGTGGTGGTCAATTTTGTGGCGTAAATTTGTCGGAGGTATTTTGAGTATTGGTCCTGGACTATTCTTAGGTCGTGAGGGACCTTCAATTCAATTAGGTTCAGCTATTGGACAAGGTGTTGGCGATTTAACGCATGATAATCGTGGCGTCAATCAACGTGTTTTGATAGCTAGTGGTGCGGCAGCCGGATTGGCAGCAGCATTCAGTGCACCAATTGCAGGGGCAATGTTTGTCTTGGAGGAAGTTTATCATAATTTTTCACCTTTAGTTTGGGTGACTTCCTTAGCTAGTGCAGTTAG
This sequence comes from Companilactobacillus sp. HBUAS56275, assembly GCF_036913655.1. NCBI lineage: Bacteria > Bacillati > Bacillota > Bacilli > Lactobacillales > Lactobacillaceae > Companilactobacillus > Companilactobacillus sp. HBUAS56275. The sequence continues at coordinate 16,391 of NZ_JAYKKK010000003.1, read as the reverse complement.
CGCCAATGTTGTCGCACTCTACGTCTTTGGCTTACAACCTGTTTTACAAGTACCATATCAATACAGTTTGCCAGTAAAATATTATTGGCATTTAGTTATTTTAGGAATTGTTTTAGGATTAATGGGACGTCTTTATCAAATTGTTCTGTTGTCGATGCCGGCAATTTATGAGAAGACTAGGTTGCCTCGATTTATTCAAGGTATTGTCCCGCTAATTTTAATCGTTCCTATTGGAATGGCTTTTCCACAATTCATTGGCGGTGGTAATGGTATTATCATCAACCTAGATAAATATGGAACTAGTCTTACGTTATTATTAGGTTTATTGGTTTTAAGATTTGTCTATTCAATGATTTCGTATGGATCAGGATTACCTGGGGGTATTTTTCTTCCTATTTTAAATTTGGGTGCCATTATTGGTGCTATTTATGCGGTAGTGATGAACCAGTTAGGTTTGTTGCCGATTGCTTTTGAGAGTAATCTGATTATCTTTGCAATGGCCGGATACTTTGCTTGTATTGGTAAAGCACCATTTACGGCTATTATTCTGGTTACAGAAATGGTTGGTTCTTTGAAACATTTGATGCCATTAGCAGTGTTGTCTTTAGTAGCGTATATTGTAGTGGATCTTTTGAATGGAGCACCAATCTATGAATCATTGAAAGAAAGATTAAACTTAAATTCTAATTATTTGAATCGTGTCAGCAAGTTTACTGACCGCTTGGAAGTACCAATTTATGAGGGTAGTTCAATTGATGGTAAATACATTCGAGACATTCCATTTCCTAAAGATATTTTAGTCGTGGGAGTCTATCGAGGAGAGCGTCAATTAATACCAAATGGTGATACTTTAATTAAAGCCGGCGATAGAATTGTTGTTATGGTAAATGCTGGTCAGAGAGCTAAAATATCACGGAAATTAAAGAATATGATTAATGGAATAAACTAGAAATTTGACTCATTTTATGTTATTGTTTTAGAAGTGATTTCAGCTTTCGACACCATGAACGGAGGTTTTACAGGTGTATAACGTTATTGAAACAGTGTTGATAATCGTTTCCATTTTGATAATAATTGCCGTCTTAATGCAACCTACAAAGCAACAAGATGCTTTGAATGCATTATCTGGTGGTGGTGGCGACTTATTCAGCAACCAAAAGAAACGTGGATTCGAAGCCTTTATGGTTAAGGTTACCTACGTTTTACTAGTGTTATTTTTCGTTTGTTCATTGATACTAGTATACTTATCATCTCACTAAGCAATTTATTCCTCCTGAAAGTTACTCAGGAGGTTTTTTGTTATAAGGAGCATTTGTGATATGAAAATTTTAACGCCCAAACCATTTTATTTTGATAAGGGTTCAAGTGCAGTTCTTCTTTTACATTCTTTCTCAGGCACGGCTAATGACATGCGTTTATTAGGTAGATTTTTGGAACGAAGCGGCTATTCTGCTTATGCGCCAATGTTTGCCGGTCATGGAACTTCTGAACCATTAGATATCTTAAATCTTGGTGGACCTGATCAATGGTGGAGACAGACACTTGAAGCAGTGGAATTTTTGAAATCTCAAGGGAAAATGCAAATTTCGGTTTTCGGGTTGTCCTTGGGAGCAATCTTTGCCACTAAAGCCTTAGAAGAGATTCCGGAAGTAGTTTCAGGTGGTGTTTTTGGATCACCACTAGGTACGACTAACTTTCAGGAAATAAGAAATGCCTTTATGACTTATGCTAAAAAGGTGTATTCTTTTCAACAGGGCTTAACAGAAGTTGAAATTGATTCTAAAATTAGAATTGTAGATTCTAAGATTGACTCAATGTTAACAGAGATAAACAAAACTACCGCTGGTGTAACTGAAAATTTGGCTGAAATAAACCGACCATATTTTATTGGTCAAGGTACGAGAGATAAATTAGTAAATCCGGATGCCGCAAAATTTGTGGCTCAAAAGGTTGGAACATCACAATTGTATTGGTATGATGCAGGGCATGTCCTAACCATCAACAGTGCTCACCACCAATTGGAGAGTGCCGTGTTAAACTTTTTAGAAAATAATTGAGGATAGAAATGCCAGATAAAGAAAATAAATTAATTGCAGATATATTAGAGGTCTTCAGAAGTAACCCTGATCGTCGCTATAAATCTGAACAAATTGAAGATATACTACGAATGCATGGGGCTTCGGCCTTTAAGCGTGTCGTAAAGGCTTTGGCTGTTTTGGAAGGCGAAAGCAAAATTAGTCTAACTAACAAGGATGAATTTAAGATGGCTGCACCTGAAACAACAGTTGAAGGTGAATTTAAGGGTAATGACAAGGGATTTGGTTTTGTTCGTTATGACGAAGTAGAACCTGATGCTTTTATTGCTAGAAGCAACACTTTACATGCTGTTAATGGTGATGTCGTTGACGTCAAGATTACTAAGCCATCAAATCCTTGGATCGACAAAGGACCTGAAGGTGAGATCACTAAAATTGTGGAAAGATCATTGACTAAAGTCGTCGGTGAATTCCATCCATATAGTGACTCACAAGTCGAAAAAACTGGTTTTTACGGTTATATTCAAAGTCATGAAAAGAAAATTGCTTCATATATGATTTTCATTTCTGACAAGGGACTTCATCCACAGATGGGCGATATGGTTCAAGTTTCGATTGATGAGTATCCTAATGATAAGCATCCCCAAAGTATGGAAGGTACTGCTTTAGAGATCATTGGTAATAAAAATGATCCCGGTGTTGATATTATGTCAATTGTTGTTGATAACGATATCAATCCAGAATTTCCAAGTGAAGTCCTTAAAGCTGCTGAAGAAATTCCTGATCATGTCCTAGATAGTGAGAGAGAAGGTCGTAAAGACTTAACTGATAATATGGTTATCACTATTGATGGGGACGACTCAAAAGACTTTGATGACGCTGTCGGCGTTGATATGTTGCCAAATGGCAATTTCCATTTGGAAGTTCATATTGCTGATGTTACACACTATGTCACAGAAGGTTCTCCAATTGATCAAGAGGCTTATGCCCGTGGAACAAGTACTTACTTGGTTGACCGAGTAATTCCAATGTTGCCATTCAGATTATCAAACGGAATCTGTTCTTTGAATCCGAATGAAGATCGTTTAGCTTTGACATGTGATATGGAAATTAATCATCAAGGGGATGTCGTCAAGTATGACATCTATCCTAGTGTGATCAGATCTAAATATCGTATGACTTATAACAATGTTAATGAAATTTTGAAGGGTGACGAGCTTCTTACTGAAGAGTACGCTCCACTAGTTCCAATGTTGAAAAACATGGCTGACCTTCATGAAATTTTATTCAACAAACGTCATGAACGTGGTGCTATTGACTTTGAAGAAACAGAAGCACAAATTATTGTCGATGAAAATGGTAAGCCAATCGACATTAAATTAAGAGAACGTGGAACATCCGAAAAGATGATCGAATCATTCATGTTGGCTGCTAACGAAACAGTAGCGATGAATTACAACTTGAAGCACGTACCATTCTTATATCGTGTCCATGAAAAACCAGATGATGAAAAAGTTAAGAACTTCTTCGAATTTGTTGCTGCAATGGGTGTACCAGTTCACGGTAATTTGAAAGAAATTACACCAAAAATGTTCCAAGATGTTTTAGCCAAGGTTGTGGATACACCAGAAGAACCAGTTGTTACAATTATGTTATTGCGTAGTATGCAACAAGCTAGATATTCTGACAATCCATTGGGTCACTTTGGTTTGGCTGCTAAGTATTACACTCACTTTACTTCACCAATCAGACGTTATCCTGATTTGATGGTACATCGTATGATTCACAGTTATGCTGTTAATGGCTTTACTGATGATGAGCAGGCTAAGTGGAAAGCTAAATTGCCAGATGTTGCTGAACATACTTCTGGCCGTGAAAGAATTTCTATCAATGCTGAACGTGCCGTTGATGACTTGAAGAAGACTGAATATATGGCTGATCAAGTTGGTAGCGAGTTCGACGCTGTTGTTAGTTCCGTAACAAGCTTTGGGATGTTCATTCAATTGGATAATACCGTTGAAGGTTTGATTCATATTTCTAACATGAAGGATGACTTCTATGAATATGATGAAAAGAGTATGTCCATGCATGGTCGTGGTACAGGTAAGACCTTCAAGGTTGGACAAGCAATCAAAGTTAAATTGATCAGAGCTGATGTTGAGCATCGTCAAATTGACTTTGAACGTGTTCTAACTCCTGAAGAGCAAGAACAAGCTGACAAACGTGAAGCTGAATTTAAGAAGAAACGTTCAATGCAACATGGTCGTGGCCGTGGTGGACATGGACGTCATAATGATAAACGTGGCAATGGTAATAGTAATAACAAGAGCCACAACAATAATAACCATAAGAGACGTGGTAAATACGAAAGTCGGTGATGAATGATGAAGAAACATCACACAAAGGCTGCTAATGAGGTAGCTAATAATCGTAAAGCTCGTCATGACTACAATATTTTAGATACGTATGAGGCGGGTATCTCTTTGACAGGAACTGAGATCAAATCAGTCCGTGCAAGCAAAATCAATATTAAAGATGGTTTCGTTCAACCTAGAAATGGGGAGCTCTGGTTAGAAAACGTTAATATCAGCGTTTATGACCAAGGAAATCAATTTAATCACGATCCATTGAGAAATCGTAAGTTGCTTTTACATAAAAAAGAAATCCGCAAAATAAGTTCAACCGTTCAAGAGAAGGGAATTACTGTAATTCCTTTGAAAGTTTACTTGAAACATGGCTTTGCTAAAGTATTGATTGGCGTAGCTGAAGGTAAGAGAAAGTACGACAAACGTGAGACAATTAAAAAACGTGATCAAGAAAGAGAAATTCAACGTATTGTTAAGAATGCGTATTAATCTTTCGATTGATCGCTTTTTTTTTACCTAAAATTTTAAAATGTTAAAATATGATAAAATTAGTTTATTAATGATTCAATGGGGGATCAAATGAAAAAACTAGTAGGGCTGTTATTTGCTTTTTTAGCAATGTTTCTAGCGTTTCAAACTACTACTGTTGTAAAAGCCGATAAGTTCACGGTAAAAAAGTATGATGTTGTCGTCGATATTAAAAAAGATGGTAACGCTGACTTAACTCAGAATATTACCTATGATTTTCAAGGTGATTATCACGGGGTCTACTACGATCAGGACCTAAGAGGTATCAAGGGTGCCAGTGATCCGGTAGTCAGCTACAATGACGGATCTGGAATTAAGACATTAGCCAATAATGATTCTGGTCAAAACGATACTGTCAAAGTGACTAGAACTGATAAGTCGATGGACATGAAAGTTTATCACGCGGTCGATTCAGAGATGGTGACCTATACCTATAAATATCAGCTCTATGGTGTTATTACCAATTATTTGGATACAGCAGAGTTGAATTGGAAGATCATTGGTAATGGTTGGGATAACGATTTAAACAATATTAAATTAACTTTGAATTTCCCACAGAAGAATATTTCTCAATTGCAAGCGTGGACACACGGACCGCTTTCTGGTCATACAGAAGTGGACAAGAAAAATGGACGAGTAGTGATGACTTTGGATGAATTGTCAGCCAATAAATCAGTTGAAAGTCATGTCATTTTTCCAACAGCTGTGACGTCAGCTAATAAGAACGTAGTTAATGAAAAGGCTAAGTCGAGGATTCTAGCAAATGAAAAATCTCTGGCAGAGCAGGCCAATGCTCAAAGACAGCGAGAAAAGACTTTCTATTGGATAATGATGGCAATCGCTGCGGCAGTTATTGTTATTATTTACCTCTATCAATTTATTAAATTGCGTAAGAATCCAGGTCAAAAGCATCAGATACCAACGCCTTTATATCATATATTTGATGAACCTGAATTTATTCCTAGTTTTACTGAAATAATTTTGGATCGTCAATCGGAGGCTAACAGCAATTCTTTGACAGCTGATTTGTTGAATGAAGTTGGTTACCGCCGTATGAAGATTGATAAAATTGGTAAGGATTATGAAATTACAGCTTTAGTCCCACCGACCAATGAATTCTTTAAGTATTTGATCGAAAAAATCGGTGATGGAAAGTCAGTCCGGTTGAAGCAAATTCGTAAGTCTGCTAGGGGTAATGATGATAAGATGACTGATGAGTTCAATAAGTGGTCTAAGGATGCAGCTAAAGGCCGCGAGAAATATTTGGATATCGGTAATATGAATTTGGTCGATAGTTTCAAAGTTTCGACGATTGCTGTTGATATTATTTTATTCATCATGTTGATAATAACTTTCGTCCTCAGCAGTACTATTTTAGCTGTTAGCACAATCTTGATTGCCCTTGGACTTGCAGTCTGGATTCCATATTTTATCGTTAAAAAGAGAATTACACCTTATACAGACTTAGGTGAAGAAGAGGTTAATAAAATCAGAGCCTTTAAACGGATGCTACAAGATATCGATGATATCAAAATGGCTGAAGTGGGTGACATTATTTTGTGGGAACGCTTCTTGCCATATGCAGTAGTATTTGGCGTTTCTGATAGAGTGATTAATGCATTGAAAGTCAACTTTGGAGCCGATGTGGTTAACAATTCGCCTATTGCTTATTACTACATTGGGACTGCCAGTTTTCTTAATAGCAGTACAGGCTTCCAAACAGCCTTTACAGGAGCAATTTCAGCTGGGGGTTCATCAAGTATCTCAGGTGGATCTGGTGGCTTCTCAGGTGGCGGATCTGGAGGTTTCGGGGGAGGTTCCGGTGGTGGAGCTTTCTAAAAATAGATTGAGACAAAAAAATGGACTGAGAATATTTTCTCAGTCCATTTTTAATTATCTAATTAAGCATGACGACGATTAATATATGCAATGCTAATTAGAAGAACGAATCCTAGAAGACTTGCTAACAAACCGGATTCAGCACCAGTTTGAGGAAGCGTGTCACCATTAGATTCTGAAGTAGAACTATTGCCATTGTTTGAAGTACCAGGGTTCAATGGGTTAGTGATAAGTCCACCTTCATTATTGTTATTGTCTGTAGCAGGATGTTCAGGATCAACGATTAAACCACCGTTGTTATCATCCTTATCACCATTGCCATTTTCATCAGGCTTAGAAGTATTACCTTCGTTACCATTGTTATCTCCAGGTTCTTCAGTACTTGGCTCTTCGGTACCAGGTTTGTCAGTATCTGGTTCTTCAGTGCCGGGTTCTTCAGTACTTGGTTCTTCGGTACCAGGTTCTCCAGTACCGGGCTCTCCAGTACCAGGTTCTTCAGTTTCTTTCTTTGGATCGGATGTTATTTGTGGTTTACTACCATTTTCAGGTGATTCTTCAGTAATAGAAAATTCGATCTTATCAGGATTTAGTTCATATCCATCTGGAGCTTTAGTTTCTACGAAGTAATAATCTCCGAGTGGAAGATTATCAACTTTGATAATGCCGAGTTCGTTTGTGACGCTGGTTGTCAAAGCCTTACCATCTTTAGTATAAAGTGTGTATTCAGCACCAGGGACACCAGTAGTCATATCATCACGATCAAATTTTTGTAATAGAGTGCTGTACAAATCCTCGAAGGCAACTTCTTTTTCATTTTCTACAGAAAGAAGCGCAGGTGTTAAATCATCAGCCGTGATATCAAATTCGATATCTTCACCTTTGAGATAACCCTCAGGAGCTTTAGTTTCAACTAACTTATAATGACCAACTGGCAGGTTGTAGAAGTGACCAAGACCTAAACGGTCAGTAGTGATTGTTCCAACAACTTCGCCTTTATCGTTAACAATATTGAATTCAGCACCAGCTAATTTATAGCCAGTTTCAGCATCAATTTTTTTGATAACGATTGAACCCAATTCTTCTTTTTCAGGTTCGTCGACACCTGTTACTTCAACAGGAGTTGTAGTTTGTCCTGTGACAGTAAATGGAATTTCATTCTCATTTAGTTGATAGCCACTAGGAGCTGTAACTTCTTTAAAGTAGTAATCACCAGCACTAAGACCAGTCAATTTGATCTGACCGTTTTCATCAGTTGTCAAATTAGTTTTAACTGGAGTATCTGAACCGACTTTATAAAGGTCGTAAACAGCACCTGCTAATGGTTCATTGATGTTTTGCTCATTAAGTTTAGTTAATGTAACACCACCAAGTTTGTCTCCACTACCATTACCTGAATTAGTTCCGCTAGAAACTTTTCCAGAAGCAGTTTCTTCGATTTGTTTAGAATCATTACCACTGCCTGGGAAAGTTCCTATCATGTTGGCATCATTTTTAAAAGATGTTCCAGCGGATATTTGACTAGGATCGGTAACCTTAGTCTGAAAAGTAATAGCATACATTTGAGTTCCAGAGTTTGGAATTTCTAGTGAAAATCCCTTGTCAGTCTCGTTTAGTGTGTATTTATCTGAAGAAACAGTGTCCCCACGCTTGTAAGTGCCACTATTCTTATCTTTCCAAGTTGCTTCTTGAACTACAACTGTACCAGGAACATACGCTAGGTTAGGATCAGTAATCGTATCATAGACACTTAACGTACCGAAGTTCAATTCATTACGGTTAGCTATAATAGTCCATGTAACAATTTCATTTCCCTCAGCGTCGGTACCTAAAACACCCTTTTTTGAGATGTTTTTATCATTAGATTTGACGTTAATGGTATCATTTTGGTTCTGATTATCCTTGATACCGAAGATGACATCGTTTTCACCAACTTGTGCATGGTTACGATCAACAGTAACACCGGTATCGATGTTAAGTGTTCCCTTAACATTGTGAAGGTCTTCAATATTGTCATTAAAAGTAACGATGATATTATTACCCTCACCTAAAACAGCCGTACCAATAACTTCACCATTTTCTCCGATAACATCAAACGGAGTACTATTTGGTATAACTTCTAGTGGAGTAGGTACAGAGATGGTCAAAGTATCTCCACTGTGAAGATCATATCCCGTTGAGTCATAATCGTACTGTAATTTTACAGTTCCGCCCATACTATACTCTTTACCAGGAGTATTATTAGTAATAACGGTATTCGTGATCATATCTGTATTAGTATAATTTGTAGCAGCTTTAGCATCGTTACTATTAAAAGTAAAGGCCAAAACTACAACAGCTAGTCCAGCTATGAGAGCACTGAAAATATTTCGTAATTTATTCCCCATGTTTTTCCCCTTTCTTAAACATTACATCCCAATTATAGGATTATTGAAGTAAATACGATAGGGGCTAAAGATAAATATTATTTTATTATTTAAAAACATTATTAATAAGGAAATAACTACTTGTGATAAATACCACATATGGTGAAATTGTAAAAAAATATACAACATATATGGACTAAGTGGTATCATAGTGAATGTTGTTTTTTTACAAATTAACAAAGCAAATATAGAAATAAAACCTACGGAGGAGAATAATGATGATCGTATTGAGCGGCGCAATTGGAGCCGGAAAGAGTTCATTGGCGACTATTTTATCAGAACACTTAGGAACTGAGGCTTTCTATGAACAAGTTGATAATAATCCGGTTTTGCCATTATTTTATAAAGACCCTAAAAAATATGCATTTTTACTACAAATTTACTTTTTGAACAAACGTTTTGATTCAATTAAGAAAGCTATGGTACAAGACAATAATGTTTTGGACCGTTCAATCTACGAAGATTCATTATTCTTCCACATGAATGCCGATATGGGCAGAGCTACTCCACAAGAAGTAAAAGTTTATGACGAACTTTTGGCTAATATGATGCAAGAACTACCATATGCTGCTGCTAAGAAAGCACCTGACCTATTAGTACATTTGGACATTTCTTATGATACGATGATTCACCGTATTGAAAAACGTGGTCGTTCATATGAACAACCAGAACAAGATCCAACTTTACCAGAATACTATCATCAACTACTAGACCGCTACGATGGTTGGTATGACGATTATGATTACAGTCCTAAGATGAAGATCGATGGCGACAAGTATGACTTCGTTGAAAATTCTGATGACCGTAAGAAGGTTCTTGAATTGATCGATGAACAATTACGTAACCGTGGTACTTTAAAATAATAGATAAGACTAGACAAGGCCAATAGTTGGCTTTGTCTTTTTTATTGGCTTGATACCGAGTTGAAAATAAGATAACCTATTAAGAGCAGTTTACACTGATGAACCTGCAGAATTAATTAAAACAGTGGAGGGTTTTATTTTGAGTAATTTAAAAGTAAGAGATATCACACAATTGGCCTTGGTAGCAGCGCTTTATGTAGCAATAACCATTGCACCGGTTATTTCAGCGTTTTCCTACGGTCAGATCCAATTTCGTGTTTCAGAGATCTTGATGTTATTGCCATTTTTTAATCATAAATATAGTTGGTCTTTGATTATTGGATGTTTTATCTCGAATATTTTCAGTGCATCATTAGGGGCTTACGATTTGGTTCTAGGAACATTAGCAACAGCTATTGCTTGCTACTTGATTACTAGAGTACCAGCTAAGACAAAGAACTTATGGTTGGTTCCTGTGATCTGTGCCGTCGTGAACGGTTTGATTGTTGGAGCTGAGCTACATTTTGTTTTGAAACTACCATTCGCATTGAACTTCGTTACAGTTGGTTTAGGTGAATTGGTTGTCGTAGCAATTGGTGCAGTGATTTTCTATTTCTTGATGCAAAATAAGAGTTTTAGTAAATTAATAAAGTAAGGCAGAGATGAGGGAAGTTCTTCCCTCATTTTTTTGTTATAATCTACTTTATAGAGTTTGCAAGGAGATGTGATTTTATGAACATCGGAATTTTTACTGATACGTACTTTCCTCAAGTGAGTGGGGTAGCAACATCAATTCAAACATTAAAGAACGATTTGGAGAGAAAAGGACATTCAGTTTATATTTTTACGACAACAGATCCTAATGTGCCTAAGAATACGATTGAGCCTAATATCTTTCGTCTGACTAGTGTGCCTTTTATTTCTTTTACAGACAGAAGAATCGCTATCAGAGGAATGTTCCATGCCGTTGAATTAGCTAAGGAATTAAAGCTAGATATTGTGCATACCCAGACAGAATTCTCTTTGGGGATGATTGGAAAATTTGTTGCTAAGCAATTGAAGATTCCATTTGTTCATACATACCACACAATGTATGAGGATTATTTGCATTACGTCTTAAATGGTCACTTGTTGAAACCATATCATGTTAAGCAAATGACAAAATTATTTTTGAAAAATGCTTCAGGTGTAGTTGCACCAAGTAAGCAAGTGAAAGAAACTATGGATCGTTATGGTATCAAGACTCCCATCTCGATAATTCCAACAGGTGTTGACTTGTCTGAATATACAAAGCCTGTCAATGCATCTGTGATTCGTGAAAAATTGGGTATAGCTGAAGATACGCCAGTTATTTTAATGCTTAGTCGAATTGCTTTGGAGAAAAAAATTGACCATATGCTCAGATCCATGCCAGAATTATTAAAGTATAATCCTAAGATTATGTTAGTAATTGTTGGTGACGGACCAGATATGGACGAACTAGTTCAAATGAGTAAGGATTTGCATATCAGTGATAATGTTATTTTCACTGGTGAAGTAGCGCACGATGAGATTTCGCCTTACTACCATATGGCTAATCTTTTTGTGTCTTCTAGTGATACGGAATCTCAAGGTCTGACTTATATTGAAGCAATTGCTTCTGGCCTTAAGATTGTAGTTAGAAGTGCACCATATACTGATGCCTTGTTGACTGATCCTTCAGTTGGTGTAACATTCAGTCAAGATGACCAATTAGTACCTAAGATCAAGACATATCTTGATCATCCTAACTCATTCGATGATCGTGAAGCCCGTCAAAAGGTATTATATGGTATTTCATCAGATGGATTTGGTAACTCGATTCTTGATTTTTATCGTCATGCCGAGGATTACTTCGTCAGAGAGAAACTTTCAGATTCATCAATCGATCCAGAGGAGTATTCTAATGATTAAAATAAACATGTTTTCATCCGCAGATAAAGTTGCAGGTCAAGGTGTAGGTAGTGCTTATACTGAATTAATTAATTTGCTAAAAGATCGTTTTAGTGATGAATTCGATATTAAGATAAATGATTATCACCGCAGTGATTTAAGTCACTATCACACAATTGATCCACAGTTCTATTTATCTACATTTTCTAAAAAAAGAGGCCGCAAGATAGGTTATGTTCACTTCTTACCAGAGACACTGGAGGGAAGTATCAAATTACCTCAACCAGCACGTGGCGTCTTCTATAACTATGTGATCAGTTTTTACAAACGCATGGACCAAATTGTGGTTGTTAATCCAACTTTCATTGATAAGTTAGTAGCACATGGTTTGGACCGTAAGAAAATCAAATATATTCCTAATTTTGTTTCAACCGATAACTTTTACGAAAAGAGTGCTGAAGAAAAGGCCGCATTCCGTAAGAAGATTGGTGTTCCTGAAGATAAATTTGTTGTTTTTGGTGACGGACAAGTGCAGGAACGTAAAGGTATCGATGATTTTTACAAGTTAGCTCAAGTTAATCCAGATATTCAATTTATTTGGGCAGGTGGATTTTCATTTGGCAAGATTACTGATGGTTACGACCGCTATAAAGATATGATCGATAATGCACCCGATAATATGACGTTTACAGGTATAGTCGACCGCAATGATTTAGTTAACTACTATAATATTTGTGACTTATTCTTGTTGCCTTCATACGATGAGTTGTTCCCAATGTCAGTTTTAGAGGCATTTAGTTGTGGGGCACCTGTTTTGTTGAGAGACTTGGAATTGTATCGTGCCATTATTGATGGCTACTATCAAAAAGCAGATGGTTTTTCAGACATGAATGTTTTCATTAATCATGCCAATCAAGATCGTTCTATCTTAGAGGACTTCAAGAAGAAATCTAAAGAAGCAGCAAATCAGTACTCAGAGGATAATTTGAGTAAGATTTGGTATGACTTTTATACAGAACAATATAATATTGCTAAACGGGATAAATAATGGATAGAAAACATATAGCAGCAATTTTTGTAATGTTGGGATTAGGTGTTGGTATTTTTGGCTGGGAAGCTAGAAATATCGACTTTAATTCCTTGGTTTCAACTTTTAAAAGTTTGAACTACTTTTGGCTAGCAGTGGCGTTCTTATCAATTCTCTTATCGTATGGGGTCGAAGCAATGGTCTTGCATACGTTATTGAAGAAGAAAGAAGATCGTAAATTTGGCTGGTGGGAAATGTATCGTATTCCTTTGATCCAGGCACTGTTTAATGCAATTACACCTTTCTCTTCAGGTGGTCAACCAGCACAATTGATTGGTTTGATGCAGTCAAAGATTGACGGTGGTCGCGCTAGTTCCGTCTTATTAATGAAGTTTGTCATTTACCAGGCGATGGTATTGGTCAATTTTATCGTGGCAATGTTAGTTAGTTTCAGTAGTGTTGCTAAGCATTTTTCTGGATTAGCGACCTTAATCGTCTTCGGAATGGTAATTCACGTTGTAACGATTTCGTTCCTACTTATGATCATGTATTACTACGATTTTACAAAAAAAATGGTACAAATTGTTTTGAAACCGGTTTTATTTTTTCTAAAAGAAGAAAAACGTGATAAAATTTTACAGTCAGCTATAGACAGTATTGATAGTTTTTACAAAGAGAGTTTAGTTTTAAAGCAAGAGAAGAAAAAAGTGATCAAAGCATCACTATTAACAATCTTGCAATTATTCCTATACTACTTTGTAGTTTATTTTGTTTTATTGGCTTTGAATTGTGACCACGTAAATATAATCGATGTATTAGTTATGCATATTATGATTGTTATGATTGTTTCAATCTTTCCTATTCCTGGTGGATCAGGTGGGGCAGAATTCAGTTTCAAGACATTGTTTGCTGGATTTATACCTTCTTCATCAGGCTTGATTTTAGGTATGTTTTTATGGAGATTTATTACGTATTATTTGGGGATGTTCTTAGGGATTATCGCAGTTTCAAAGAAACCAAAAATTGAACAACAAGTTGCTAATAAATCTATGGAGCGAAAACAATGAAGCGTATTACTAAAGGTATTTCCAATTTTTTAAACACTAGGCTAGGATTTGTACTTCTAGCTGTGTTTTTATATACTCTGAAAACGATTTATGCTTATACGACTAAGTTTAACTTAGGTGTAAAAGGATCGATTCAGACATTTTTAATGATTATTAATCCAATTCCAATCATGTTGTTGCTGTTTGGGATTGCTTTATACATGAAAGGAAGAAAGTCTTATATTTTTCTTCTGATCATTGATTTTTTAGATTCGGTTTGGCTATTCTCGAATATTTTGTATTATCGAGAATTTTCGGATTTCCTTACAATGGTGCTTATTAAAGGATCAGGCTCAGTAACCAATAATCTTGGTAAGAGTATCATGGGAATCTTAAAACCAACTGATTTTCTAGTTTTTCTTGATGTTATTGTTCTGATATTATTATTAGCTTTCCACGTTATAAAGATGGATGTTAAACGTCTAAATTGGCGTATTCCTGTTTTAATCAGTTCATTAGCTGTTTTGTTATTTGGTGCTAATTTAACTTTAGCTGAAAGTGATCGTTCTCAATTATTAACAAGAACATTTGATAATAATTATATTGTTAAGTACTTGGGACTCAACGTCTTTAACATTTACGATTTGGTCAAGACGACAAAGACTAATGCTGTTAAGTCACAAGCTAAAAGTTCTGATATCGATTCAATTGAGAAATATATGAAGGATAACTATGTTCAGCCCAATGTTGAATATACTGGTGTTGCCAAGGGTAAAAATGTCTTCATTATTCATTTGGAGAGTTTGCAACAATTCATGATCGACTATAAATGGGATGATGAAGAAGTAACACCTAATCTAAATAAGATTTATCACGAAAGCAATACGTTGAGTTTTGACAACTTCTTTAACCAAGTTGGACAAGGTAAGACAGCTGATGCGGAATTGATGCTTGAAAACTCATTGTTTGGTTTGCCTGAAGGTTCAGCAATGGTTACCGATGGTACGTCAAATACTTTCCAAGCAGCACCTGCTATTTTGGATCAGGAGGGCGGCTATACTAGTGCCTCCTTCCATGGGGATGTTCCAAGTTTCTGGAATCGTGATAATGCTTATAAGTCATGGGGCTATGATTACTTCTTTAGTTCTAACTACTACAAGCAAAAGAAGAGCTACAATGTTGGCTATGGTATGAAGGATAAGATCTTCCTTAAGGATTCAACTCAATACATAGAACAATTGCCACAACCTTTCTATGCTAAATTGATTACTGTTACAAATCACTATCCATATACCTTGGATAAAAAGAATCAAACTATTTCTAAAACTGATACCGGCGATAAGACTGTTGATGGTTACGTTCAAACAGCTAGATACTTGGATGAGTCTATCGGTGAGTTCATGGATTGGCTAAAGGCCACTGGGCTAGATAAGAAGAGTATGGTCGTCTTCTATGGTGATCACTATGGTATTTCAGATAATCATAAGAAGGCCATGGCTAAGCTTACTGGGATCAAAGGATTCAATGATTTTGATAATGCTCAATATCAACGTGTACCATTTATGATTCATATGGATGGGCTAAAAGGTGGAATCAATCACACTTATGGTGGTGAAATTGATGTCTTGCCAACAATCTTGAATCTTCTAGGTATTGATAATAAGAATATGGTTCAATTTGGTAGTGATTTGCTATCAAGTGAACATTCACAGGTAGTGGCCTTTAGAAATGGTGACTTTGTTTCACCAACAATTACGAAGGTCGGTAGTACTTATTACAATACCAAGACTGGTAAAGTAGATAAGAAAGTACCTAAGTCAGAGAAAGAAAAACTATCTAATAAAGTAACCACAGAGTTATCTCTATCGGATAGAGTTATTAATGGAGATCTTTTGAGATTCCATAAGTTACCTGGATTTGAAGCTGTTAATAAGAAGGATTACTCATATAAGAAGAGTACAGCCTTGAAGAAATTGAAAGCAGCAGAGAAGAAGAAGGGGACTAGTTTACTTGAGCAGAATGATAATAAGTCGATGGTAGACTTGTATCAAACAGATGCTCCTGAATTAAGCAGCAACAAGTAAATGAGTGCTAGAGGCTAGAATAAGCTTCTAGCGCTTTTTGTTTGTCTTTAAAAAGGACATCTGAACTGTTTTTGGTTGGAAAATTGATAGCTCCTGAAAAAAAATCAACTTTTTTTGTAAAAAAGGGTTGCAACTCCTTTATACGATTGGTAATATATATCTTGTTGTTGCGACAGAGCAACGGCGTCAACGCTTTGAAGCTTAATTGCTTCTCCGTTGATTCCAAATTATTTTAAAGAAGTGCTTGACATGTTCTTGTTACTTCGATATGATAATTAAGTTGTCTGTT